>JAVEUP010000025.1:0-60360 GCA_034005525.1 Thermoguttaceae bacterium
GGACCATTTGGGGGCGTTTTCTTAGCGGAGCGGCGCGAGCCGCCCGGTTTTCCCACTGTAATACCGGACGGCTCGCGCCGTGCCGCTACAAAGTAAGGCCTAGCCCAGCGGCTAATGAATAATCCGGACTAGCACGTTTGGTGGCGGCATGCCTCTGTCGTGGGGTGCGCAACGTACGACCCCCAATTGCGGAATTGCCCTGACGCGATACGATTCCTGTGTGTGGTGGCCCAGGGGGGGTTGCCACCTGGCCTCCATGCCCCAATTGTAGGAGTGTGTTTCCATGCCTCGGGCTCGTACTGTCTTGTCTTCCACGTGTCTGCTTGCCGTGGCTCTGGGTTGCCTTTTCGTCGCCGGTTGCGCCCGCGGGTCGCCCGACGAGCACCTGACGAAGGGCGAACGGCTGCTTTCCGCCGGCAAGAAGAAGGAGGCGATTGCAGAGTTCACGAAGGCTATTGAGATCGATGCGAAGTGCGTCAAAGCCTACTTGAACCGGGCCATGTGCTACAACGAGACGGGCCAGCCCAAGCGGGCGGTGGCCGATTTCTCGAAGGCCATCGAACTGGATCCGACCGATGCCTACTCGTACGACCAGCGAGCCATCCTTTACCGCACCGTGCTGAACGAACCCTCGAAGGCCGCGGCCGACATGGCCAAGGCCGAGGCGATTCGCGACAAACGGTGGGACGAACTGAAGGACCTGCGCAAGCAGCAACCGAAGCGGCGGCGCTGAGCGGCTTCCCCAACCCGCGCGTCAGAGCGCGTGGTCGGAAGGCTTGACCTCTTTGCGATGCTTGCCGAAGCCGATCGGCAGGGGGTCGTAC
Source organism: Thermoguttaceae bacterium (assembly GCA_034005525.1). GTDB lineage: Bacteria > Planctomycetota > Planctomycetia > Pirellulales > Thermoguttaceae > PWXP01. Next base: position 825 of record JAVEUP010000025.1, read on the forward strand.
TCGCCCACCAGATCGACGTTCGCCTTGGCGGGAATCTGTTCTTCCATGCCCAGGGCCCAATAGCAGCCGTTGACCAGCATGCGGCGCACGCCCTCATCTTTCAGATCGTCGCCGTGACCCATGGTCGTGGTGAACACTCGCGACGCCTTGCCCTCGGTGCCGGTGTAGCTCTTGATCCAGGCGATAGGCATGGCGGCCTTCTCCGTGTTGACCGCATCGTCGGGGTTCATGCCGACCAGCACCTGCCCCATGACCACCGGCTTGGAATCGCCGCTGAGCGTTGTAATGGTATACACGTCGGACGGTCCCCAAATGCCCTCAACGCCGCGAAGGATGGGGTGGTCGGCCATTCCTTCGGCCGGCACGCCGCGCGTGCTCTCTCGGTTGTGCGCCCCGTGATGTGCCACCCACGTTTCGCCCAACACCTCGCGCCCGTAACCGCCTTGCGGATCCGGGCTGCGCCAACTCCACTTGGCGAACGCGTTTTCGGGGTTCTTGCGGTAGAAGAACGGGTGGGTCGAAGTGCGCAGCGCCACGATCGGCTTGCCCGAGTTCGTGTAGTCCATGATCCTCTGCATCTGCTCGTCGGGCAGTTCGCGGAAGCGCAGGAACATGACCATCAGGTCGGCGCCGGCAAGCTTGTCCAGACCGGGAATGCTGTCCGGCGTCACCGGGTCGATGTCGCCGGTTTCCTTGTTCACGGCGAACAGCACCGTGCACCGGAATCCGTGCCGCTCGGCCAGGATCTTGGCCAACTGCGGCATCGACTCTTCGGACCGGTACTCTTCATCGCCGGTCACGAACACAATATGCTTGCCTTTGCCGGGGCCCTCCTTGCCCTCGTACACCACCCACGGATCTCCGGCCAGGGCGTGACCCGCAAACAGGCAAACCAGGGCCGACAGGATCAACAAGACTGCAAAGGGGCTGCGACTCATGAGAAATCTCCTTCAGGTGGGTACGGTAGACATTGACGGAACGCCCGCGTGAGGGCCGTTGCAGCAGCCCTCCATAACAACGTATCATGCTAACCACTCCGAAGGTCGAATGCAAGCATCTACTTGGCCTCGCCCAGAAAGATGCTCGCCCGCTGTTCGCCGGCGTCGGCGAGGAGCTGCAGGGGCCGGCCGGAGTGTGCCGGGTCGCCGGCGTCGACGACGCGCACCAGGTCCTGCCATCGTTCGCCTTCCGGCACGCAGTCGAGGAGCCGATTCGGTGCATCGAGGAAGAACGGCTCGCTCAGGTAGTTGCTCTGTTGGTCGGGAAAGAGCGCCATGTACAAGATGTCCATCTCGACCAGTTCATTCAGGAAGTGAGTTCCTACCGAGACATCCGGTGTGAGATTGTCGCGCATGGTCACAATCTCGCACAGCACGGAAATGCGGCTGATCTCGGAGAAATGGACGGGAATGCCGAGTTCCGGGCTGGACGTTCCCCATCGTCCGGGCCCCAGCAGCATAATGGTCTTCCCGTTGCCGCACTGGGCCTGATTGATCTTTCCTAAGAGGCGAGCCACTTCGTACCGGCGGGCAAGCGGCAATTCGGCGTAAAGCCGGGGCACCACGTAAATGAGCCGGTCGAGCCGCAGGAACCGGCTGGGCCCGATGATGGCGCCCCGGGCTTCGAGGACCCGGTCTTCAGGGTCCACCGAAATCTTCGGCAGCGCCGTCCCCTCGGCCACGCGCACCGGCAGCGGCCGGCATTGAAGGAGGTTGATCCGGTACTCCGTCTCGTTGATGAAGTTCGCGGTGAACTCGATATCGATCGGGCACTCGTACACCCGCTCCACCGTTTGAAGAATCTCGCGCACGTCGGCCACGAACTCGGTGGCCGTGAGCAGCTTGTTGAAGGTCAGCGCATAGGCCGGCGCCGCATCGTCGCGCGAAGTCGAGGTTTCACAGGAGGCGACCAAATCGATCGGTATATTGGGTGTTTCGCGCAGCAGGTCCAGGAAATGACCGGAGGAAAAGCGATTCGCGGCAAGGTCCAGGTAATCGACGCGGCGCTGGGAGTGTCCGCACACCTGATCGAAATTGCTTTCCGGCCGGCGAAGCGGAGCGTTCAGCGCCACCAGCCGCGTGTAGTCGTCGTCGGACCGGTCCACCGCGCGGGTTCCCAGCCCGAATACCAGCCGCACCACGCCCGCCCGCGGGTCGATCTCCTTGTGCCACACGTAAGGATTCAGGGAGAATCCGACGCCGGCGATTTGCGGCAAGAACTTCGAGTCGTATTTCTCGCCGGACACGCGCATGACCAGCAGGGCCATCTGCTCGTCCCAATCGAGCAGTCCGCGCGCGCTCCGGTAACGCAGCGCGTTTTCGCTCATGGTGCTTGCATACACCTGGCGAACGGTATCCAGCAGCGCCTTCAGCCGCTCTTCGCGCGTGCCCTGGTTGGTGCAGAAGACGCTGTCGTACTTTCCGGCGAAGGCGTTGCCGTACGCGTCCTCCAGCAGCGAGCTGGACCGGACGATATACGGCGACTCCCCGAAGTAGTCGAGAATGGCCTGGAACTGGTCCATTGTATAGTCGGGGAAGTGGCCCTGGAGAATCCGGGCGCGGGCCTCTTCCAGGCCTTCCAGGAAGGTCGCCGGGTTGCGCTGCTTCTGCCGAATCCACCAAGCGCCGTTGCGGATGAGGAACGTGTAGAACACGTCGGAGCCGATGTGGAACGAGTCGTGCGATTCCAGCAGGTGGTAGCAGCGGGGCGCATCGTGCTTGAGGATGGCCCGCGCCAGGATCATCCCCAGCGCCTTGCCGCCGATCAGCCCGATGCCGACCATGCGGTCGCGGATTTCGAGGATATCGGCCAGGCTCAGGTAACGGTGCACCAGGCGCAACATGGCCTCGTCGCGGGAGAGGACCATGCGGCTGAGGCGCTGGAACACGTCGTTCTCGCGTTCCGGGGGAGAGCGGCCGGAGGTGACTTCATCGTGGGCCTGTTGCGCCTCGCGGAAGATCCGCCGCCAGAATCCCAGACGCGTATCGGCGCGCAGGCCGGGCCAGCGGCTGGAAACCAGAAGCTCCGAAATGATCGTGCTGTTGGTAATCGGCCGGAACCGGTCGCCCTCCCAGGCGTGGATCGTGTTCATCGAGTGCGTCGACCGGTGCTGAACCTTGATCGGGCGCACGTAAATCGTTTCCTCGTGCCGGAATACGTCCAGAAGGAACTGGGTGGTCTCGGTAATCGGATTCAGGGCAAACGAGGCATGGTAATTCCGGTACAGGGCGAAATACGTTACCGTTTCCAGGTCCCACAGACGCGGGCAGGTGAGTACGAAGAAGTTTCCCAGCATCTGGTCCGCCAGCCAGGTCGCCGCGAGTTCCGAGAGGCAGTCGAACACGTAAACCGCATGCATGCCGACCGATTCAATGACCTCGTGAACGGCGTTGACGAAGCTCTCAAATCCCAGCGCGGGATTCGGCCGGTGGATTTCGGCCCCGAAATCGTCCGGAAGGAGTGCCTCGTGCGAGGCGAACCGGAAGTAGATGAGCCGGCGCCCACGCTGACGGGCCGCCTTGGCGTACGGCTCGACCAACGACTTGTAGTCGCCGATATCGTCTACCTGCCACACGATATTATCGCCCGGCATGACGCCTTTGAGCACCTCGTCCAATCCCGGCAGGCCGGTGGTGAAGCCAGTGGGCATATTCATTGAACTCCATGACGGTAGCGGAAACCTTCCCATTGTCGCAGTCTTCGCTGGAAGGTCAAGAGCACCGCGCGGGCGGGGTTTTCGGCATGTGGTCCCGCGGGCTCTTTCTGGGTATAATCGAACGCGTTCGCCCGCCTGCCAGGCTGTCCCCTTTGCATGCAGCGGAGAAGACTGCCGGCGCCGCCACGCTTGTGAACGGTTGCGGCAGACGCACTTGCTGAACCGAACGCCTTCAACCCAAGGAGCCCCCCATGCGAATGACTCCCTCCTGCGCTGCCGTGTTGATCGCCGTCCTGTGCGCCGCTGTGCCCGCGATGGCCGAGAGGCCGAACTTCCTGTTCATCCTGGTCGACGACCTTGGATATATGGACGTCGGCGCGTACAACCCGGACTGCTTCTACGAAACGCCGAACATCGACCGGGTGGCGGCCGAGGGAATGAAGTTCACCGACGGCTACGTGGCCAGTCCCGTGTGCAGCCCCACGCGTTACAGCATCATGACGGGCAAGTATCCGTCGCGGGTGGACGCGACGAACTTCTTCTCCGGCACGCGGGAGGGCCGGTTCCGCCCGGCGCCGCTTCACGACCGGATGCCGCTTGAGGAAGTGACGCTGGCCGAGGCGTTGCGTGAACACGGGTACGCCACGTTCTTCGCCGGCAAATGGCACCTGGGCCCCACCGAGGAATACTGGCCGGAGAACCGCGGCTTCGACGTCAACAAGGGTGGATGGTCGCCCGGCGGCCCCTACGGGCCGGGGCGGTACTTCACGCCCTACGGCAACCCGCGGCTCGAAGACGGCCCCGAAGGCGAGCACCTGCCCGCTCGGCTGGCCACCGAGACGGTCCGGTTTATCGAGGCGCACCGCGACCGCCCGTTCTTGGCCTACCTTTCGTTCTACTCCGTCCACACGCCGTTGATGGGCCGCCCCGACCTCGTGGAGAAGTACCAGAAGAAGGCCGAGCGGCTGGGCCTGCTCGCCAAGGAGCAGTTCGCCGACGAAGAGCAGGCGTGGCCGGTCGACGACCCGCGGCGGGTCCGCGTGGTGCAGTCGCACGCGGTGTACGCCGCCATGGTCGAGGCGATGGACGAAGCGGTGGGCAAGGTGCTTCGGAAGCTCGACGAGTTGGGTCTCGATGAAGACACGGTGGTATTCTTCACGTCGGACAACGGCGGGCTGAGTACGAGCGAAGGGAGCCCGACGTCGAACCTGCCGCTGCGCGGCGGGAAGGGCTGGCTGTACGAGGGCGGCATCCGCGAGCCGTACCTGGTGAAGTGGCCCGGGGTTACCCGCCCCGGCAGCACGTCCAACGTGCCGGTGACCAGCACCGACTACTACCCGACCATGCTCGAAATAGCCGGCCTGCCCGCCCACCCCGAGCAGCATAAGGACGGCGCGAGCCTGGTGCCGATTCTCAAGGGTGAGGGCGATTTCCAGCGTGAAGCGATCTTCTGGCACTATCCGCACTACAGCAACCAGGGCGGGTTTCCCGGCGGCGCCGTCCGAATGGGCAACTACAAGCTGATCGAGCGGTTCGAGGACGGCCGCGTCCACCTGTACAACCTGTCCGACGACGTTGGCGAGCGGGACGACCTGGCCGGACAGCTTCCCGGCAAGGTCCGGGCGATGCGCGAGCGGCTTCACGCCTGGTACGCCGAAGTGGACGCGAAGTTCCTCGAGCCCAAGCCGGACGGGCCGGCGCCGTGGCGGCCGTGAACGAACCGAGATTCTGCGTCCGTGGCAGTATCTTCTAACCCGGATCATTCATGACAGCATGGCAAGGCGGGCGAAGTTCAACGCCGTCTTTGCGCAGAAGATATTCACGGTAGCCGGATGCCCGGCCAGTGGATGGACGCGCACATGCACGCCGCTGGGCGCGGCAAGGGCGAAATAGACCTCTGCCGGAGGCGATGGGCTCTGATGGGGTTCCGGGAACGGGCCGACGGCCAGCGCGTAGTCGGCCCCGAAACGCTCGCGGCAGGACGCCGCCATAGCCTGCACGACCTCGCTGCTTGCGGCCGCGTGGCATTGGAGCAACTCGCGCGAAATGCCCAGCGCCCGCGACGCGGCTTCTTCGCTCCGCACGACAAGGCCGCCGAGGTAATGACCGTCGCCTTCGCGAGCCTCGCCCAGCCATTCGGCCACAAGTCCGGCGGTACCCCACTCCACGGTCGCCAGCGTTGCATGGTGCGACCGGAGCAGGCGGCCGACGGCGTTTTGCAGCTCATCGTCGCCTTCGCCGAAGATCAGATTGCCCAGGCACTGGCGGATCGTTGCGACGGTGGGTTCCATGGCGGAACACGCTTCCTCCGCGGTAGCTCCCTCGGCCGCTATGCGGAGGATGATGGTCGTCTTACTGGCGTTGATGCCGACCGAAGGATACCGGCCGCGGCGGATCAGGTCGGGCAGCATGGTCTCGATCTGGCTCTCGCCCGCGCCGAAGCACTTGATGGCCCGGTGCCGGATCACCCGGGCGCCGCCGGCGTATTCGAGCACCGTTTGGCCCACCGAGTCGTGCCACATTTCGTCGATCTCGGCCGGGACGCCTGGCAGGGCCAGGAACCGCGACGGCCGGCGATCGGCTCGCGGCACGAGCAGATCGATGCCCGGCGCCGTGCCGTTCGGGTTGTGAATGACCCGGCTGCCTTCCGGGAAGAGGGCCTGTTTCTCGTTCGGCGCCGGCATCGGGCGATTTCGGCGGGCGAATAGGCGGCGAATGTGCTCCAAGGCCGCAAGGTCCGGCATGAGCTTCCGGCCGGTTGCCAGGGCAAGGGCCTCGCGGGTCAAGTCGTCGGCGGTTGGTCCCAACCCGCCGGTCGCAATGACCAGGTCGGCTCGCTCGATTGCGCGGCGAAACACGTCGGCGCACGGCTCCAAGGCATCGCCGACGGTACTGTGGTACAGCACGCGGACGCCCATTTCCTCAAGCCGCCGGCTGAGCACCTGGCTGTTGGTGTCGAGCAGTTGTCCGCTGGCAATTTCGTCGCCGATGGCGATGATCTCTGCGTGCATGGCGGCTTGCGATCATCGCCCCAAACGGTTGAGCTGCTGGAGCACGTCGGCAATGTCGTCGTGGACGTCGCCCATTTGCCGGACGACAATCGCCCGGCCGGGCCGCCAATAGTAGATGGACCCCGGGCCGCCGACGCGTTCCCAGGTGTTTGGGCGGATGGTGGTTTGGATCAGATCGACAAGCTGCTCGCCGTGGTCGTCGTTCTGGCCCTGACCGCCCATGCCCATCAGCGGACCGCCACCCATTCCCTGTTGTATGCCCATGCCGCCGAGACCGCCTCCGAACTGGGCGAGGGGCTGCCGGTCGTCGACGGCGTCTACGCCGTCTGGACGGTTCTCACGCGCCAGTCGGCGTTTCACTGCCGCCTGATACTCCAGGCGGCGCGCCAACTCGGCCAGGCGGCCCCGCACCTTGCCGAGCAGCGGTTCGCGCAGTGCAAGAGCCAACTCGGAATCGGCCTCGAGTTCCCTGCAGATCACCATCAGGTCTTTCGCGGCCAATTCGAGCTGGTGATCCTCCGCCCGCGCCCAACGGCGCAGCGATTCCCGGGCAGCCTCGTGCAACTCGCGACCGGTTCGGAAGGGAATAATCGGCTCCTCCGCCATGGTCGCCGGGCCCTCCGAGACGGCGGAAACGGCCACCGACTCGACGGGCGCCGCGGCCAAGACGGCAACCATCAACAGTGCAGACATCGGATTACCTCCTGTTTCACAAAGGTTGAGACAGTCCCCTGTGAACGGTTGCCCTCTTCCACTACCAGTTAATATACTGAATCGGCATCGGGCGGGCAAGTCTGCACCGCGCCCACACGACCTGCGCCGTGGGCCTCGATGCGGAGGCAGATTTCTTCTGTGGCATCGGGAAGGTGGAATTGTATCTCTGCCCGGCCGTCTTCGCCCACCATCAGAAGGGGGTTCCAGAAGAGCGTGCCGCCCCACTGACTTCCATCGGGCGGTGTGACATCCTCAGCGCCGTACGAATACCGGCGAATTGCCAGGGGCGAGGCGGTCGCACTTTCAGGAACCGGTTTCTCCGATGCGTCCTCTTCTTCGCGAGGCAGGGAACCGTGGAAACTCAGATAGGCGGTCGCTATTTCCGAACGGTCATCGCCTCGCAGTGGGGCCAGGAGAATCGCGCCAATGAGCAGGCAGCAGAGAGCAGTCCCACATGCGGGAATCCACAATCGAAGTCCCGAAACCACTCCGAGCAACCCCAGCATGGCCACGGCAAGCACCAATCCAAACCCGCCGAAGAAACTCAGCGTCGTGAGCAAGTTCAGCGTCCGTGTCCGGTCGCGACGATACTGCTGAATCGCCTGCTGATACTCCTGTCGGAGCGGCTGAAGGTTATCGAGCACAATAGGCGGCGCCCCGATCGCTTGCCAAGCATCCTCGCCGGCCAAATCTGCCGTTTCCAGCGGGCATTCGTGCGTGCCAAGCAGCAGGTCAAGGACGACGTCGGCCTCGGCACCATCTGAAGCATCGAAGTCGACGTTTTCCGGCCGGAGGAGCGAATCGACGCCGAAACCGCCCAGGAAGCAAGCAGGTAGGGATGCGCCATGGTCGCCGGCCGGCGCAGCAATCGACTTGTCGACGGCCGAAACCGCCAGGACCGCCGCCGCGGGATTGCCCGCCTCGTCCGTCACCGCCAAGGTTACCAGCGCCTGATTGCCGGAGTCGGTACGCCGGACGTCGGCAACGGCGGCAATGTTCAGGCGCCGCGCCGGTCGCCGATACACCCAGCGTTTCGCGATTGGCACGGGCGGATTGACGCTGTAGTCGTAAGCGATCAATCGGACCAAACCGTCGATTTCGTCGGGGATCGTGAGCGTCACCTGATTGACGCCGCCCGCGCCTTGCACGCCCTCTTGCAGTTCATCGTCGCTGAGAACGCGTGTTACCACGGGCACCTGCCCGACGAGCATACCCCGGCACCAGGCCGCCACGACCAGGGGAACGCCGTCCTGGGTGGCGCGAAGGTTCAGTTCCAGCGGCTTTCCGGGGCCAAAGACGCCAACGCCGGTGCTGATGGCGACGTTGCGGCGCGGGTCGGTTTCCGGCAGTTCCGGTTCGATTTCCGTCCCTGGCGGCTCGGCGATTCTCAACCGATAGCCGCCTTGCGGCGCCGGGCGAAAGCTGAAAGCGCCCATTCCCAGGCGAATTGTCTCGACCGCGGCCACGGGCGTATCGTCGGCGTCGACAACCAACCCTTTCAGAGCGACGGGTTCGCCGCGCGCGTTGCGCGCGGTGAAATAGATGCGATTCTCCACGTCGGATACCAGGTAACCGCTCTCCGGATAGAAAATCACGTGGACTTCGGGAGACGAGGAAGCAGCCGGTCCCGGTTCGCGCTCGATCGTGGCGCCGCCGGCGATTCTGACCGGCAGCCGTGCCTCGGGAAACTGCCGCTGGGGACTGCGGACAACCAGGGCATACAGGCCCGCAGGCAGGTCCGCCGGTATGGCGAAGGCGCCGTTGCCCACGCCCTGCGAGGTCGTTCCCTCGTGCGCCGATTCAGGCAGAACGTCGCCATCGGCGCCTTGGAACTCGAATTGCACGTTGAGGTCCGGCGCCGGCAGAGAAGTGAAGCGATCGAGGCTCGTAGAGCGGTAGAATATGGTATCGCCCGGCCTGTACGACGGCTTGTCCGTGATCAAGCATGTCACGTACCGGACCGGATCGCGGGCAAGTTGCGTCTCGAAGGTCTCGCGGGAGCCGTTTCGAACCGCGGTCACTTCCAACCGGACACCTTGCCCGGGGAGGTTGTCTTGCCCGGGAATCGCGACGTACAGCAGGCCGTCGGCCGCCGTCTGGCCTGTCTGGTGCAAGATCGGCTTGCCGTCGGATTCAGATAATCCGACTTCAACCTGCGCGGCCACCGGTTCTCCCATCATTCCCGTGGTCAACACCTGAAATTCGGTCGATCGGCCGATTCCGAGGGAAGTTGGAGTGCATATCCGAAGCCGCAAATGCTCCGTTGCGATGGCTTTCAGTTGCTCGCGATGGTACAGGTAACCGCCAACAGAGACCGCCAGCAGCGCGAAAGCTGCGAATGCGACGGCCCATTCGGCGCCACGCGCCCGCTGATCACCCCGGACACCGATGCGGCGAGGCATCCTCTCGCTGGGCCTTCCTTCTTCGTTCACTGGACATCTCCTTCAAAGCACGACTGTTCATCCAAAACGATTCCCTTCGCACGCTATCTTGCGCATTTTACTGGAAATCGACGGTGTTGCGAAGTCGGTAACCGCTCACGGGGTCGTGGCGAGAACAGTCTTCTCCGCTGCATGAAGAGGAGACGGTCATCGTCTGTTGTCACAGCGGGCAGAGCGATGATCCGATTGGGCATCGGGCGTTTGCAATTTGCGAGAAGGTCGAGTTCGATGGTGCGATCTCAATCGAGCGTCTTGAATCGGATGCGAGTAAGCGGAGAACGTCGTAATCGTTCACCGCGAAAAAAATTTTGCCGCGAGGCCGAAATTGTACTTGCAATAATCTGAAGATATGGTAGGATCATAAAAAGAAGGGGGCAGTGGTGCCCCTGGAACGCAGTGAATCCTTCATGTAAAAGGAGGTTTCAAACAACCTGCGGAAACGAACGACGGCTTGAGCCAGTGTCGTTAGACTCCGGCGACAGGAAGTCGGAAGATCGTTGTCTTGTTTCCCGGGCGCGTGGCACGACGTGCATCGATCCCAGCCGATCGCCGGCGCTGCAAACCGCCCAACACGTTATTAGGAGGACGTGAGGTGGCCAAGAAGAAGGCAACCAAGAAGAAGGTCGCAAAGAAGGCGGCCAAGAAGGCACCCGCCAAGAAGGCAACCAAGAAGAAGGTTGCTAAGAAGAAGGTCGCTAAGAAGGCGGCTAAGAAGAAGAAGTAAGCTTCCGGCCCTTTGTGAGGCCGGCGAAGCTTGCGACCCTCTTCGCCAAAGCGATACGACGAGAAAGAAACGCCCGGCACGGCTGACCGGGCGTTTCTATTTTTCTTGCCGGCTCTATGTTCGCGGGTAGGAATTTTCAGGCCCGGGGGCGAAACGCGCCGGGTTGCGGCAGCGGCTTGGCTCACCCGGCCGATAAGCACGCGCCGTGCGCAAAGCGTTTCCAATTAACGACTTACGTTCGATCGCCCGGCAACCCTCCGACTCGCCGTCCGAACGACCATGTTGACAATCAGGCAGTTTAGGTAAACTGGAAAGCCAGCCCGGCTTGATGTACACTGTGTACTTGCCGGTTGGTACGGTTCACAGGATGCACGGACAGCGCATACGACTGAACTCGGTGCTGCCGGTGAGCGATGACTCGATCCTCTGTCCTACAACTCGATGATAGGTGTACCCATGACGCGCACGCTGTGCACTGCACTGGCCACGATGCTCCTGATGAACTCCGGTATGGTTGCCTCCGCTGCGGACAAGCCGCACATAGTTCTTGTCGCCGGCGATCACGAATACCGGTCCGAGGTTACGTTGCCGCTGGTAGCGGAGATTCTCCGGTCCCAACACGGATTTCGCACCAGTCTTGTCATGCCTGTCGACGAGGAAGGCAATATCGATCCGAAGGCCGACCGGAGCCTTCGAGGGCTTGAAGCACTGGCCGACGCCGATCTGGCCGTCTTCTACCTGCGTTGGCGCACCTTGCCGGACGACCAGATGCAGAAGATCGTCGACTTCGTCAACTCCGGCCGCCCGATGATCGGCCTGCGCACGACCACGCACGCATTCCGCAACCAGGAAGGCGAGTATGCCCGGTGGAACGACGGCTTCGGACGCGATATTTTCGGCCAGCGGTGGATCACCCACCATGGCGGCCAATCGAACACAGAAGTTCTTCCGGCCGTTACACCGCACCCCGTGCTGCGCGGCGTTGAGCCGTTTGTCGGCCGGAGCTGGCTGTACCACGTGACACCGATGCACGGCGAAGACGTGCAAACCCTGCTGCTGGGCCGCGCGATCGACTCGAACAAACCCGTTGACGGCCCACACCCGCACATCCAGCCGGTCGCATGGACGAAGACCTACACTGGCGACACTGGTCTCACCTCGCGGGTGTTCTTCACCACGCTGGGGCATCCCGAAGAGTTTGCCGACGTCAGCATGCGCCGGCTCGTGGTCAACAGCGTGTACTGGGCGCTGGGCCGGGAAGCCGAGATACCCGAGGATGGCGCCAAGGCCGATCTTCCGGGCGAGTTTGTTCCGCCCAGCACGCACTAAGACGGATTATTCATTAGCCGCTGGGTGCTAGCCCTTTACTTTGTAGCGGCACGGCGCGAGCCGTCCGGTATTACGGTGGGAAGACCGGGCGGCTCGCGCCGCTCCGCTAAGAAAACGCCCCCAAAGCAAGCGGCAGCTCGCGTGATGAATAATCCGCACTAAGACGGTGAGGAACCGCGACCGGTCACTCGCCCACGTAGGGAAGCAAGGCCATGAATCGAGCGCGCTTGACGGCTTGTGTCACCGCATGCTGGCTGGCCGCGGTGCAGCCGCTCTTGCGCCGGCTGATGATCTTCCCTTGCCGGTTGGTCAGCTTCTTCAGTAGATCGATGTCCTTATAGTCGACATACATGGGGCGCGGGCGCTGGCCGTCGACAAAGATTGGATCCTTCTTCTTCGTCACAGGCTTGGCTTTCGCACGGCGGCGACTGACGCGATTGACCTGGAGTTTTCTTGGCATGGCTTCTCAAAAAACGGATCGACTGAATCTCGACGCTCCGGGCGGGCACCCGGCCAGCGTAAACTCATAAGTATACCCATCCCGGAATGCAACGCAAGTGGCGGCAACCGTTCACAACAGGTTCAGACCCATTTTTGTAGCCATAACAGTTGTTAGATTAGGCAAAATACCATGGGTGTCGCGAAAACGACGCCAGTCCCCAGGGGGCTAACCTGGATTATTCACGTAGGGTGGGACTGGGCTGCGCAAAATCCACCGATTTTGGGCGAAATTGGCATTGGTGATCTTTGCGTCTTTTGTTCCATTATATGGCGTTTTTTGGGGCCGCTTGCATGGAGGTAATGCGATGGCAACGATCGAGATGGAGGTGAGGGGTGGATATGAGTGGAAGAGTCCCGTGCGAAAGCTGCTGGCGTTCTTCCGTCGGAGTCGGGATCGCTGGAAGGCGAAGTACATGGCCAAGCGGGATGCGTGCAAGCTGATGGGCAATCAGGTGCGAGCTGTCGAGAAGAGCCGTGCGAAGTGGAGGAAAGCGGCTGAACAAGCCCAGGCGCAGGTTCGCGAATTGCAGAGAGAACTGGAGCAGAACAAAAACTCCGCCCTATGAGGCCGCCCGTGCGATTACCCCCCCACCAGAGGTCATCTCGGGCGACTCCACGGCCCGAGGGCTCCCACCGCCTGACCCAAGGTTCGAACTCGTTGCCGCCCCTACGACTACCCCACCACCAGAGGTTGTCTCGGGCGACTCCACGGCCGCAGTTCTCCCGCCGTCCGACCCAAAGTCCGAATTCATTGAGGCCTTCCAACGCCGCGTCAAGTATCATTCGCACAGCCTCGGGCTGATCCGTATCTTGCTGGATCTGGTGCTGGAGGCCGGAATTGGATTCCGTGGGGCATCGTCGACGCTGCGTATCGTGTCGAGAATATTTCCTACGGACGAGCGAGCACCTTCGCCCAACGGCGGCCAGATGTGGCTGTTGCGATTGGGACTGCATGAGCTTTCGCGGCCCAAAGAGCAAGCCGACGACTGGGTCTGGCTTTTCGATCACACGATCCAGATCGGTCCAGTCAAATGCCTCGTCGTAGTCGGTGTGCGGTTGGCCGCCTGGGAGGCGAAGCGGGCGGACGAAGAATGTTCGGCTGTGTTGGAACACCGGGATCTTTCGGTCTGGGTGATCGAACCGGTGGAGAAGTCCAACGGCCCCACCGTTCATCAGCAATTGGAGGCATTGAGCCACCAGACAGGGGTGGTTCCTCGCGAATTGCTCAGCGATTGTGGCGCCGATGTGCAGAGTGGGGCAGCGTTGTTCTGTGCCCAGCACCCAGAGACAACGGCCCAAAAGGACATTGCCCACGCTGCTGCGAATGCCGTGAAGCGCGAACTGAACCAAGATGCGGACTGGGCGGCATTCATGCGTGATGCCAGCCAGGCCAAGGCAAAAATGCGACAAACGCGGTTTGCATTTCTCTTGCCCCCGGAACTGAAGGCCAAAGCCCGCTGGATGAACCTCGATTTGCTGTTGACTTGGAGCCGTAAGGCGCTCGATTTCATCAACTCCTCCCGCCCGGTACCCGGCGTGGCTTGGGAAACGCATGAGTTGGAGGAACAGATGGGTTGGATTCGGGGTTACGAAAAGCCGCTGGCAGCCTGGTCCACAATGCTGGATGTCACGGCCAACACCCTGGAATACCTTCGCGAGCACGGATACCATGCGGATGCGAAGACGGAACTGCAAGCCAAACTGGCGTCCTTTACCGGCGGTGGAGACACTCCGGCGTCTCGTGTGGCCGACCGTCTATTGACGTTTGTGGGAGAGCAATCGTCCGGCATTCCCCCTGGCCAGCGTCTTCTCGCCAGTACCGAAGTCTTGGAGTCGTTGATCGGCAAGGCGAAGCAACTGGAAGGTCAGCAAAGCAAGAGCGGCTTTACCAAGATGATCTTGGGAATAGCAGCGAGTGTCGCGAACGTCACGGAGCAAACCGTGCATACAGCGCTCAAGACGGTGAAAGCTTGCGACGTCACCCAGTGGGTCCAAAACCACCTTGGCATCTCCATTCAAGGCCAGCGTGCGCGTGCCTTTCCTGTACCCCAGTCCGGAACAAAACCGGGATAAACACCAACGCAGTTCCTACCAGGATTTTGCGCAGCCCAGGGTGGGACAAGGTCGCGTAAGTCGTTGGTGGGCCCGCACAAGCCGCAGCCAACTTGATTTACAGCCCGCCGTGTGAATGCACGCCGGCAGTAGCGACCGATGGCCCACCACAGAAGCGGCTTGTTTGTCCCACCCTACGCGAATCATCCGGCCTAGGGTCGTTGGTGGGCCCGCACAAGCCGCAGCCAACTTGATTTACCGCCCGCCACCTGAATGCACGCCGGCAGTAGCGACCAATGGCCCACCAAAGAAGCGGCTTGTTTGTCCCACCCTACGTTGCTGCCTCCAGAATCCGGAGCACCGCGCCGCGGCGGAATGCTTTTGTCCGCTCGCGGAACTCGCCCATGTGCGGCGCCATCAGGTGCCGCTCCAGGTCTTCGAGACTTGCCCACTTCTCGACCACGGTGACGACGTTCTCTTCCACCGGCGGTTGACCGGGCAACTCGGTAGGCACGTCCACCATGGGCGCGTATTCAATGCACCCTTGCTCGGCCAGCACCTTGGGGACAAGCTCGCGGAAGATGGCCAGGAACTCCTCCCGGCAGCGTTCATTTAACTCGATCGTTGCGATCACGCAAATCATGGTGTTTCCTTGGTCAGGGTGTAGGGTGGGTGAACCCGGCCGCTTGAACAGGCAAGAGCATCCTCCCAACGTATGAGTTTTCGAAATCACCCACCGTGGCAGTTCAGTTACTACGCCGGAATCGTTGCCCGCGCAACGGTAAACTGCTCCAGCCGTGCTTCGTCCGGCACGACGCCCAATCCGGGTTCGCTCCACAGGGGAACGCGCAAGACGCCGTCCTTTTCGTCGCGGGCGGGCAGAAGCGGCTCCACCAGGTCGGCGTCGATATAGTCGTCAAGCGGGAGCCAGTCGGCCGGGTAGGAGCAATTCGGCTTCGAGGCCAAGGCCAGTCCCGCGCGGGTTCCCAGGCCGGTTTGCGGCATGGCGCCCACCCAGCAGGCGACCGATTGCGCGCCGGCCGCGTCGCAGATGGCCACCGCCGGAGTTAGCCCGCCCACCCGATCCGGCTTCAGGTTGATGTACCGGCAGCTCTTCAGCTCCAGGGCCATTTCGGCGTGCTGGACGCAGGTGATACTTTCGTCAAGGCATACCGGCGTGCGGACGGCTTCCTGGACCATGGCGTGGCCGACCAGGTCGTCCGACGAGAGCGGCTGCTCGATCATGGCCAGGTCGAAATCGTCCAGCCGGCACAGCATGTCCATGTGTCCCAGATGCAGGCCGGCCTCCACGTCAACGTGGAACGGAAACACGGGAAACTCCTTCCGCACGGCGTCGACCATGCGCACGTCCCAGCCGGGGCGGAACATGAGTTTCACGCGGGCGTAGCCGGCTTCCGTCGCCTGGCGGATCAGGTCGAAGAACTCCTCGATCGATTCCATTTCGTCGAATATCGGGCCGACTTCAATCGCCTCGCGCTTTCCGCCGAGCAGCTTCCAGAGAGGCTGTTCCTGCTTCCGCGCGCGGAGGTCCCACCAGGCGACGTCGAGCGCTCCCTTGGCAAACGAATTGCCTCGGAAGGGCTCCAGCCGCTTCTGGAGGTGGTCGCCCGAATCGACCGTGGTGCCGGCCAGCCGCGGGGCGAACCAATCGCGGACGGCGGCGAACGCGCCGGCGGCGAACTCGCCGTTGAAAATCGGCGCAGCGCCGGGACTCGCCTCGCCCCAGCCAAACGCATCCCCGCTGCGAAGACGCACCAGCACCGTCTCCACGCGGTCGGTCGTTCCCTCGCGCAGTTTCAGAGGTTTCGTCAGCGGCAGGGCAACGTGGAAGACGTCAATCGAGTCGATCTTCATGGCTTGATAACCTTCAATGGGTTAGGTGCCGCGAACCGAGCGGCACGTCCGTCCTCGTTGTTTTACACAGGTCCTGGGCGCCACCGGCCGGCTTGCCCGGCCTGGAGCGGTGGTCAGTCGGCTAACACGGCGCCCAGGCTCCCGATTTCCCCTGCACGCTGCCGCCGCCTCCAGCGGCGGCAGCGTGCAGGGGATACATGCGGGTCAATCGTGCTCGTTAGCTCACTGACCACGGCTCCGGCGGGGCAAGCCCGCAGGTGGCCCTTTGCACGACTCCAAACTTGTGTCCAACAACGAGGCCGTCGCCTCGGCCAGTTCAATTGCTTTGAGCAAGCCGCGGGCTTTGTTCAGGGTTTCGTTCCATTCGTTTGCGGGCACGCTGTCGGCCACGATCCCGGCTCCCGCCTGGACATACGCCCTTTCATCCTGCACCACGATGGTCCTCAGCGCGATGCACGTGTCCATGTTGCCGGCGAAATCGACGTAGCCGACGGCGCCGGCGTAGGGTCCGCGGCGGTGCGGCTCGATCTCGTCGATGATTTCCATGGCGCGGACCTTCGGCGCGCCCGAGACGGTTCCCGCCGGCACGCACGCCTGCAATGCGTCGAAGGCGGAGCATTCGGGCCGCAGCCGGCCGCTGACGTTCGACGTGATGTGCATGACGTGGCTGTACCGCTCGATGGTCATCACATCGCTCAGCGTTACGGTCCGGTATTGGGCGACGCGCCCCACGTCGTTCCGGCCGAGGTCGACCAACATCACGTGCTCCGCCCGCTCCTTGGGATCGGCCAGCAGTTCTGCCGCGAGCAGGCGGTCCTCTTCCTCCGTCTCGCCGCGCCGCCGGGTGCCCGCCAGCGGCCGCGTGATGATCTGTCCGTCGACCACCCGGACCATGATCTCCGGCGAGCTGCCCACCAAGGTAACGCTGGGCGTGCGCACGTAGAACATGAAGGGGCTCGGATTGATCACCCGCAGCATGCGATAGACCTGAAACGGATGGCTTCGGATGGGGACGGTCAATCGCTGGCTGATGACCACCTGGAAAATGTCGCCGTTGCGGATGTACTCAACGCATTTTCGAACCGCCTGCTCGAAGTCGGCCTGGGTGAAGTTCGATTCGTAGCCGATGGCCGGCTCGCCGCCGAAGCTGATGTCGACCGGTTGGATGTCGCTTCGCGGCGTGGAAAGCTGCTCGACCAGGCCATCGACCCGCCGGCAGGCATCGCGGTATGCGGCGGCCGCATCGCCGCCATGCCGGTCGATCCGGGCCATGACCACGACGACGATCGACTTGCTGACATTGTCGAACACGACCATCTGGTCATAAAAGGCGAAGGCCAGATCGGGCACCTGGCGGTCGTCGGGCGGGGCATTGGGAAGACGCTCGAAGTAGCGGACCGTGTCGTATCCCGCATAGCCCACCGCGCCGCCGCAGAACGGCGGCAACTCGGGCAAGTGGACGGCCCGGACCGCCTCGACATGGCGCCGGACCTCGTCGAGCGGGTTGTCGCACTGGTGCTGCCTCGTGGCGAGCGTGGGGGTGCCCGCCGCGGAAACCCCTGTGTAGGCATTGGTCGTCACCCGATTCCCGTAGGCTTCGATCTCGAAAAACGGCTCGGTTGCCAGAAAGCTGTACCGGCCCACCTTCTCGCCCCCGACCACGCTTTCGAACAGGCAGGCACAGCGGCCGGAGTCGATGCGGTGAAACGCCGTCACCGGGCTCAGAGCATCGCTGGTAAGCCGCCGGTAAACGGGCACCAGGTCGGCATCGCGGGCCAGGGCACGGAATGCCTCGAAGTCGGGGTCGTGATAACCCAGTTTGGTGTCCATGGCCGCTCCCGCCGAAGCGGGTTAAGGGGCGTCGATGCAGGGCAACCGCCTTGGTTGTGCAATTCCGAGTCCAGCAGGATACCAAGCGGTTAGCTCCGAAGCAACCACCCCGCTCCGGCAGGAGAACGATAAGCCGTTCCAGCACCGCCTGACCAGGAATGGGCTCACTTGACCCGCCCTGGCTGAATGGTGAATAATCTGGGATCGGCTTGCCAACCGCCTGCAGGAAAACTGCCCCCGCACCGGAGCCCCGGCTGGGACAGGTTCCCGAAATCGGTAGAATACACTGGTTGAGCGGCTGTTTCTGTGATATCATGGAACATATGGGAATTGGTCGCGACGGATCAACGCCAATGGGCGGCGGGCATCTACCGCATCCGGGCTTGGTCGTCGATACCGCGAGGCCGGATGCTCGCATTGGGCGTCCCATTTCCTCGATAAGCTCCTCGAGTCCTGAGCATGCCCAAGCCCAAAGTTGAGACGTTTGTCGACCTGCTTTATCGCAGTGGTCTGATCGAGAAGGATCAGCTCGACCGCGTGTTCGACGAGATTCGCAACGAGGGCGACGGCCAGTTGCCGACCGACGCCGAGCAACTGGCCGAACGCCTGATGGCCCGGGGCCTGATCACCGGTTGGCAGTGCGAGAAGCTCATGGAGGGCCGCCACAAGGGGTTCTTCCTGAAGCGGTACAAGCTGCTGGATCATTTGGGCACCGGCGGCATGAGCAGCGTCTACCTGGCCGAGCACGTACTCATGCAGCGGCGCGTGGCCATCAAAGTCCTGCCCCGCAATCGCGTTGAAGACACCTCGTACCTGGCCCGCTTCCACCGCGAGGCCCAGGCCGCTGCGGCGCTCGACCACCGCAACATCGTCCGCGCGTACGACGTCGACAACGACGGCAACATCCATTTCCTGGTAATGGAATACGTCGAGGGTCGCGATCTGCAGGCGATCGTCCGCGACGAGGGATCGCTCAGCTATACCGACGCCGCCGACTACATTCGGCAAGGGGCGTTGGGACTGGCACACGCCCACGAGGCCGGCTTGATCCACCGTGACGTTAAACCGGCCAATCTGCTGGTCGATCTGAAAAACGTCGTCAAGGTGCTCGACCTTGGCCTGGCCCGCTTCACCGACGAGGACCGGGCATCCCTGACCGTAGCCTACGACGAGAATGTTCTGGGAACGGCGGACTACCTGGCGCCGGAGCAGGCGCTGGACAGTCATGGCGTCGATGCCCGGGCCGATATCTACAGCCTTGGCTGCTCGCTGTATTTCCTGCTGACTGGCCATCCGCCTTTTCCCGACGGCACGTTGCCCCAGAGGCTGATGGCGCACCAGAAACAGCCGCCGCCGCCCATTCGGAACGACCGGCCGGACGTGCCGCAAGACCTGGTCGATATTTGCGGCAAGATGATGGCAAAGCGGCCGGCCCAACGTTACGGTTCCATGCGCGAGGTCGCCGGTGCACTGGCCGATTGGCTTACGGCGCACGGCCGCCCGGTCGACGGCGGCAGCGATTCGTCGGGCAGTGGTTCTTCGCCCGGCAGTTCTTCGTCGAAGCTCGTTGGAACGGCATCGAAGCGGGCGGTTGCGGTCCCGGCCGCCGGCGTCCCGACGCACGCTCGCCGCGGCCTGCCGCCGAAGCGGGGATCGAAGGTTGGCGACTCCTCCCGCGGCAAACCGCCCTTGCGGCGCGCGGCGGCGTCTCTGCAAGACACGGCCGACAACCTTGACCCCACCGCAATTCGGCCAAGAAAGCCCCGCCCGCGCGCCGAGGTCACCGCCAGTAGTTCCGACCTGAACCTCCTGGGCGAACTGTCCACGTCGGAAACACAAACGCCGGTTTCCACCGGCGAGTTCGTCTTTCAAGCCGGCGAAGACCCGATGGTTGCCCGCATTCGCGCCCGGGCCTCACTGACGCCGGAGCAGATTGAAGCCTACAAGACCCGTCGTCAACAGCAACCGGTGTGGTTGTGGGCGAGTATCGGCGGCGGATTGGTGCTTGCCCTGATTCTGCTCATCTTGCTGCTTGTGAGCATGTGATGCTCGCGAGGTCCGGGGCCCCGCCGCGCTTCGGATGGGCACAGCCCGGAGTCAGCCTGCTGGCGATTCGCCCAATATCACGGCCGGCTCTCGGGAACATCGGCCGACTGCGTTCTACCCGAGTCTTGGTGCCCTGGACCGCGGAAGATCTGCTCAATGGGGAGCGCGAAACCAGGCAGCACGCTCCCACCGTCGAGAACGCGCGGGGTTCTGAGAACGTCGAAACGGTCCGGCGAGGTGTAGACATGCACTTCTTGCGCCCGATGGTCGACAATCCACACTCCTCGAACGCCGGCTGCGAAGTAGTCGGCCAGTTTTTGCCGCATCTCTTCAGGCGTGTTCCCCTTGCTAAGCACCTCAATTGCCAAGTCGGGCACAAGGTCGGCGATTGGGTCGGGGGGAAGTTGCCTTTCGGGTAATCGTTCCCAGGAGATGAACGAGACGTCGGGAATCCGCACCAGCCCCGGCGCAAGCCGTAACATACCATCGGCTCCAAGGGCGATTCCAAGGTCGGACTTGTCGAGGAATTGCCAGAGACGATAGACGAGGTAACCGGCCAAGAGGGACTCGTACGTGCCCATCGTTTTCTCCACAAGAATTCCATCGACAAGCTCGCAAAGCCGGTCGCCGTGCTCCTCCGCGGCAATGACATCTTCCTCGGTGGCCAAGCCGGGCGGTGGCTCCAGCCGGATACGGCTGAGCGGAATCGCGCCGAACCGCTCGAACAGATCGGCGGCAGTCCAGGTGGTTTCAGACTGGGCGACAAAGTTTGCCACGTGCTGGGTTCCCATGAGCGACATAGACTCCCGTTTCCACCTTCATTATGGCACATACCCGCACCGCGTCAAGACGGCGGGTGTGCGACCCCTTCGCTATCCCCGGCTGGAGGACCGGAGCCGGTCGGGCATCACGGCGGGCGAAAGGCGCAAGCTCGCGGTTACCGCGCGTCTTCGCCGGAACGCCGGTTTGCGGCGATTTCCAAACTGTCGGCGGCCAGCGTAATGTTCATGCTGCCGCTGCGAAAGCCCTCCAGGTCGAGCGTCACGTACTTGAAGCCCGCCAGCTTCAGATGCTCCACGATCTGCTGCCGGAGCTTCTCGTCGGCAAAGCGCGGCAACTCGGAAGCCGGTACCTCGATGCGCGCCATGTCGCCCCGATGGTAGCGCACGCGGAACGGCCGGAAGCCGAGTTCGCGCAGAAACTGCTCGGCGCGGTCGACCATTTTCAGCCTCTCCGGGGTAATCTCCTCGCCGTACGCAATGCGGCTGCTCAGGCACGGTGTTGCCGGCTTGTCCCAAATGGGCAGGTTCCAGTGCCGGGCAAGCTGCCGAAGTTCTTCTTTGGTCAAGCCGCACTCGGCCAGCGGGCCGCGCATGTTCTTCTCGTTGGCAGCCCGGATGCCGGGCCGGTGATCGCCCAGGTCGTCGCGGTTCCGGCCGTCCAGAATGACGTTTAGTCCGAGCCGTTCCGCCGTGGTGTGAATTTCCTCGGCCAGGGCACTCTTGCAGAAGTAGCAGCGGTCGGCCGCGTTCCGCCGATAACCCGCGGCGTCTATCTCGTGTGACTCGACCATCTCGTGGCGAATGCCGATTTGCCGGGCGACCTCGCGTGCTTCGTCGAGTTCGCCGGTCGCGATACTTGCTCCGACCGCAGTAACAGCCACAGCCTTTTCGCCCAGAGCCAAGGCGGCCGCCTTGGCCAGCACGCTACTGTCAAGTCCGCCGGAGAAGCCGATCGCGCAACTACCGTAGCTTCGCAGCAACTCAATGAGCCGATCCCGCTTGGCGCAGAGTTCTTCGGAAAGGGCACACTCGTGGCTCATTGCCTTCCGCCTTTGCGAGGGAAACAGAAAGTGATGGCCCTCCGCCGCAATGCCGTGGTCATGGCTGTCTATGGGAGCCCGTTAAGACCAAAGGGGGCACCTGGAACCCGGGTTGTGTGATCCGCGTCTCCCGCCATTGGCAGAACACCCGGCTATACACGCATCCGAGTCCTTTACTTACAGGCGCCCAACGGGCTAAATATCGGCTCCCCAATTTACCCATCGACTCACGCGCATGGCAGAAGGCCATCTATAAATATCCTACCCGACCGGCCCGCGATCGGCAAGGGCAGGTGCTCGGTGAACCGTCAATGAAGTCCAGTCCTCCGGGGCCATTTGGGCGGGGCCAGAAAGAATGTCAACAGCACCGCCGCTCCAAACACAATGTACCCAAGCGTGAACACCCAGTCCGGAAACTCGAAGAATAGCACCGAATGAACGATCCGGCTGATGAACGTGCCCGGCTGCCCGCGATCCCCCGCGGCGACGCGTAGCTGGTACTCCCAAACGGTGAGCGGGCACATGACGCCGAGAACGGCCTGAACGGCTACGATGCCGATCATCGACAGATGGATGGTGCGAAGCCAGAAGTTGCGCACCCAGCCCCAACCTTGCCACAAGCCCAGCAGGATGGCTGCCATCCCGCCGACAACAATCGCCACATAAACGAGGTGAACCACCACGATCAGGTCGGCCACCATGCGATACATTCTAGCCGTCTCCCATTTCGACCAGTTCGAACGCGTCGGCAAGATAGTCGAGCAAATCGGTCGCGATGAGATTCACCTGCCCTAGTTCCTCGGCCGCCAGATCGCCGGCCAGTCCGTGCAGATGCGCGCCGAGGCGTGCGGCATCATAAGCATCGAGGCCCTGGCACCAGAGTGCGGCAATCAGTCCGGTGAGCACGTCGCCGGCACCGCCGGTAGCCATGCCCGGGTTGCCTGTTTCGTTGACAGCGTACCGCGTGCCGTCGGTGACGACCGTGGCATGGCCCTTTAGGACAACCACCGTGCCGCACCGGGCGGCCAGTTCCACGGCTGCGGCAGTTCGCTGGTCGGCGGGCAGCGGGCGGCCGGTCCATCGCGCGAACTCGCCGGGATGAGGCGTGAGGATGCGCGGACCGCCCGGCCGCGATTGGACCTCCGGTTGTCCGGCCAGAGCGTTCAGGCCATCGGCGTCGACCACCATCGGCCGCGGCACCTCCCGATAGAGTCTTGCTGCGAGCCGGCACAGTTCGTCGGAGCGGCCGAGCCCGGGGCCCAGGGCCACGACCGACGCCGCTTCGGCCTGCTCGATGACGGCATCGGCGGCAGCCGAAGACAGGCGTCCCGCAGAATCGCCGGGCAGCGGAACGGTCGTGTAGCAGGGCTCATAGCCGGCAACCGTGTCGAGGCATACGTCCGGCACCGCCACTTGCACCAGCCCCGCGCCGCCCCGCAACGCCGCCATTCCGGCCAGCGCCGGCGCGCCGGCCATTCCTCGCGACCCGCCCACAACCAGGACCGTGCCGAAACTACCCTTATGTGCGTCGGCGGCCCGGGGCGTGAGTTCTGGAAGCGGAGACTGATCCGGTTGAGGCATGTTGGTATTCACTCCTGCCTGCCAGTTCCTTCGCGTGCCCTCGCGGCATTTCGGGCGATCAGTCCGGCCACGTAACCGCCCTTGAAACCGGCATCGATATTGACCACCGTGACGTTCGAGGCGCAACTGTTCAGCATGCCCAACAGTGCCGCGAGACCGCCGAAGCTCGCCCCATACCCTACGCTGGTCGGGACGGCGATGACCGGGCAGTCGACGTAACCTCCCACCACGCTGGGCAAGGCGCCCTCCATGCCGGCCACCACGACGACGGCATCGGCTCCGGCAAGCTGGTCGAGGTGCGCGCGCAACCGGTGCGGCCCCGCCACGCCCACGTCCTGCACCATGCGAACTTCCGCCCCGGTCCACAGCAAGGTTTCGCGGGCTTCTTCGGCCACGGGGAGATCGCTGGTCCCCGCTGTCACGAGTGTCACCTGGCCCGCCGGCCGGCAGGAATCGGCCGATCCTGCCGGCGCCATGCGAAAGGTGCGCGCTACGGGGTTGTACTTCCCGGCAGGGAAGGCTGCGGTCAGGTGCTCCGCCTGTTCACCGGAGATGCGAGTAGCAAACGCGTCGGTACCGTGCTCGAGGGACTTCCGAAAGATGCGCTCAATGGCCTCAGGGGTCTTGCCTTGCCCGAACACGACTTCCGGAAACCCGCAGCGGCGGCCGCGGTCGAGATCGACCTGCGCATCGCCCGTATCGGCGATTCCCACCAGCGCGATTTGTCGCAAGAACACGTCGGTCGGCAACTCACCGGCGAGCAGCTCGCGGGCCAATTGATGAAGCATTTGATTGTCCATAGCCTCAATATACCGGCTGAAGTGAGCTGAGAGAAGCGGCAAGTGCGCGGTGGTGTGCGGCGGTCCAGATTGCATTTCCTTCGCGACGATGCTCTAATAGCAGGTTTGCAGCGCCGTTGGAGCCACTGAAATGGGCCAATTCGACATTCGCCGAGACAAGCTTCGCCGCGCCATGGTGCGTGCCGGGGCCGATGCGTTGCTGGTGACCGATTTTCAGAACGTCACCTACCTGACCGGGTTCACCGGCGACGACAGCTATCTGATGCTCCGCACCGACGGCGAGGTTCTTCTTAGCGATGGGAGGTATACCACCCAATTGAGCGAGGAATGCCCTGGGTTGGACGCGGAGATACGGGCTCCTAATGTGAAGATGCTCGACGCCGTGGCGCGCCTGGCTCGCCGCGCCAGGACTGCCAGATTGGCGATCGAGGCCGAATCGATGACCGTCGCCTTTCGCGACCAGCTTGCCGGGAAACTGCCCAAGATTCAGCTTGTGAACACTGCGGGCTTGGTTGCCCACTTGCGTTTGTGCAAGGATCGCGACGAAGTCCGGCGGATTCGCCGGGCCATCGAGTGCGCCGAGAAGGCGTTTGCAGCCGTGTGTGCCGCGATCGAGCCCGAGAAGACGGAAAAGGAAGTGGCTGACGAACTGGACTATTCGATGCGGCGGCTGGGCGCCTACGGTGCCTCGTTCCCCCCCATTGTTGCTGTTGGACCGCGTTCGGCGCTGCCGCATGCTCCGGCCACGGAGCAACGGATCGGGGAAGGCGGTTTTTTCCTGGTCGATTGGGGCGCCCGCGACGATCTCTACGTGAGTGACTTGACACGCGTGGTAATTCGCGGCAAGCTATCGGCCAAACTGCGGCGAGTGTACGAGGTGGTGCTTGCGGCACAAGCACGGGCCATCGAGGCGATCCGTCCCGGAATCGCCGCGAAGGATGTTGACGCCGTGGCACGGAATGTCATTGCCGACGCCGGCTTCGGCCGCCGTTTTGGGCACGGGCTGGGCCACGGCATCGGGTTGGACGTGCATGAAGGACCGCGGCTGGCCTCGACCAGCGACACGGTGCTCCGGCCGGGCATGGTCGTGACTGTCGAGCCAGGGGTGTATTTGCCCGGCTGGGGCGGGGTGCGCATCGAGGACGACGTACTTGTAACGCACAAAGGCTGCGAAGTGCTCAGCCACGCAGCCAAGCAACTGGATGAGATTATTGTCGGCTAGCCGGCTTGCATGACTGGTCGCCGCAGGTAGAATGGGTGCTCTTGCAGCGCGGGCCTGGAAAGGCCGGGCGACGTTCGAAGCACAGGTTTTGCCGGGACAGTCATAGCCGGCTAGCGACCACAGCGAACCATCAATTTGGGAGACTTTGGCATGGCGGGTTCCTTGCCGAACCAGGACGTATTCGACGTGCGAAAAGTGCGCCGCCTCGTGGTGCTCATGAAAGAGCACGACCTGACGGAACTCGAGATTCAACAGGGCGAAACCCGGATTCAACTTCGCCGAGGCGCCGCGCCGGTCGTTTCGACAGGCGCCGCCGCGCCGGTTGCCGCGGCCCCCGTCGCTCCCGCGCCCGGACCGGCGGATAAGCCCGAAGCGGCCGCCCCCTCGGACGAGCATTTGGCAGTGATCCGCAGCCCCATGGTCGGCACGTTTTACACGGCCCCTGACCCGGAGTCGCCGACTTACGTGAAGGTGGGGGACCACGTGGGACCGGAAACGACGGTTTGCACCGTCGAGGCCATGAAGGTGTTCAACCAGATCCCCGCCGAGGTGACCGGCAAGATCGTCGCGGTCCTGGTCGATAATGGCGAGACTGTCGAGTTCAACCAACCCTTGTTCAAGGTAGACACCCGAGGATGATACCCCGTGGCCCGGCTCGGCGCGTTGAACTCTGCGCCGTGCCGTCGCCAAGGCCCCTTCGACAACCGTTCCATCATAGCGCGTCATGTTCAAACGTATCCTGATTGCCAACCGAGGCGAAATTGCCCTGCGGATCATCCGCGCCTGCCGCGAGTTGGACGTGGAGACCGTGGCTGTTTTCAGCGAGGCCGACCGGGGCGCGGCCTATCTCAAGCTGGCCGACGAAGCGTATTGCATCGGCCCGGCGCGGGCGATCGACAGCTATCTGAAGATCGATCGCGTCATCAGCGCCGCCGAGGTGGGCAATGTGCAGGCGATCCACCCGGGCTACGGATTTCTTTCGGAAAACGCGCACTTCGCCGACGTTTGCCGGAGTTGCCACATCGAGTTTGTCGGGCCCTCGTCGGAGGCCATGGCCATGCTGGGCGACAAGAACGCCGCTCGCCGGCTCGCCCACGAGAACGGGGTGCCGACGGTTCCCGGCAGCGAAGGTCTCATCGAAAGCGAGGGCCAGGCCGTCAAGCTGGCCCATGAAATCGGCTTTCCCGTGCTTGTGAAGGCGTCGGCCGGCGGGGGCGGCAAGGGGATGCGAGTGGCGGTGAACGACCTGGCATTGCGTTCGGCCTTGCAGCAGGCCCAGACCGAGGCCCAGGCCGCGTTCGGCAACCCGGACATCTATTTGGAGAAGTACATCGAGCACCCCCGGCACGTCGAGGTTCAGGTGATTGCCGATACGCACGGCAACGTCGTCCACCTTTGGGAGCGCGATTGCACCATGCAGCGGCGGCACCAGAAGCTCATCGAGGAGAGCCCTGCGCCGAACCTCAACCAGGAAACGCGCAACGCCATGTGCAACGCGGCGGTGCAGCTTCTTCGCGCCGCCAACTACCACAACGCGGCAACCGTCGAGTTCGTCGTCGACCGCAATGGCAACTTCTATTTCATCGAGGTCAACGCGCGAATTCAGGTGGAGCATCCGGTCACCGAGTTCGTTACCGGTCTGGACCTGATCAAGGCCCAAATCCGCGTTGCCTCCGGCGAGCCGCTGCCTCCGGAGTTCGCCCAGGAGCGGATCGGGCAGCAGGGCACGGCTATCGAGTGCCGGATCAACGCGGAAGATCCCGCCAAGAACTTCCGCTCCAGTCCGGGCGAGATCCGCCACATGGTTGTTCCGGGCGGGTTCGGGGTCCGCTTCGATTCGCATGTTCACGCCGGGTACGTCGTCTCGCCGCACTACGACTCGATGATCGGAAAGCTGATTGTCCACCAGCCCACCCGCGACGAGGCCATTGCGTGCATGAAGCGGGCACTCGACGAGTTGACGATCGAGGGCATTCAGACGACGAAGCCGATTTTGCGCGAGATCATCGACCATGCCGCCTTCGTCGAGTCGCGGGTCGACACCACGTTCATTGAGCGAACGTGGCTGTAGGACGAACCATTTCCGGGGAACGGTCCCCTCTGCATACATTGACATCGAGTACAACTGAATCAGGAGAAGTCCATGAGCACCACGCTGTCCCGCCCCCCTCAAACCGAATCGAACATTCGCCGGGTTGCGATTCTCTTCGCCGGCGGCCCCGCCCCGGCGGCCAACGCCGTGATTTCCACCGCGGCGTGTTCCTTTTTGCGCAACAACATTGAGGTGATCGGCGTTCTTTACGGTTACTCCGGGCTGGTGAAGTTCGGGCCGGAATACGCACTGCGGGAAGGCCGCGATTTCTTGCGCATCGACCACACGCTGCTGAAACGTACCCGCAACAAGCCCGGTATTATGATCGGCAGCGCGCGCACCAACCCAGGCAAGCAGATTTCCGATCCCGCTCACCTCCGTGATCCGGAACGTTCCGCGCAGCTTCGCACGGTTTACGACGCGTTGCGTTCGATTGGGGTCGACGCGCTGATTTCCATCGGCGGCGACGATACGCTGAAGACGGCCAACAAGTTCCGGTTGTTCCAGGATATCCTGCCGGAAGGAAGCACGCGGATTCCGGTAGTCCACTTGCCCAAAACGATCGACAACGACTACATGGGCATCGACTTCACGTTCGGCTACTTCACCGCCGTCGAGTTCCTCGCCGAGGAGATCCGGAACCTCCTGGCCGACGCGGAGGCGAACCGAAGCTACTTCATGGCGGAAACGATGGGCCGCAGTGCTGGATGGCTTTCCTACGGTGCAGCAATCGCCGGCGAGGCCAGCCTGGTCATCAGCGTCGAAGACATCACCGGGAAGTTTGAATCCAGCGAAGAGGTAACCGACCGGAAGACAGGCAAGACCACCATCCGCCGTGTGATGGATTTCCAGGAAGTCGTCAAGCGCATCGTGGCGACCATGCGGGTGCGCGAGGAGGCCGAAGGAAAACCCTACGGCGTGATCGTCCTGGCCGAGGGCCTGGCCGAACTGCTGCCGCACAAGCACATCGAGGGCGTGCCTCGCGACGAGCACGGCCACATCGCCATCTCGAAACTCAACCTCAGCAAGCTCTTCTCGGAACGGGTGGGCGAGGAGTACCACAAGCAAACCGGCAAGGACAAGAAAATCACCGGCCTGCAACTCGGTTACGAGAGCCGCTGCGCCCGCCCGCAAGCCTTCGACGTGATGCTGGGCAGCCAGTTGGGCGTGGGGGCGTATCGGGCCCTGGTGGAGAAGCGTTTGGACGGCGTGATGGTTTCCATTTCCGGACAGTTGGACCTCAACTACGTGCCGTTTAACCAGTTGGTCGACCCGGAAACCCTGGTCACCGTGGTCCGCTACATCGAACCCGGCAGCGACTTCCACCGCCTTGCCCGGTTCCTCGAAACGTATGTGAACGACTGACCTCGGTGCACCCGTTTCTGTACGGTGACCGAAGACATTAGGGAGGTGATCGGACATGAAACGCTTCACGACTGTGTTGGTGCTTTGCGTTGTCGGGCTTGGCGGCGGGACCGCGACGGCCCAGTGGCAGCCCGCCGAGGGACCGCTCATGACGCGCTGGGCGAAGGACGTCGCGCCCGATCGGGTCCATACCGAGTACCCTCGGCCGCAAATGGTCCGCCCGGACTGGCTCAACCTGAACGGCCTGTGGGAATATGCTATCCGGCCGAAAGACGAGGGCCGGCCGGAAACGTGGGATGGGCACATTCTGGTGCCGTTTCCGGTAGAATCGGCCCTGTCGGGCGTGAGGAAGCCCGTCGGCGAGAACAGCCGCCTCTGGTATCGCCGCACCTTCAGCCTGCCGGCGGGCGAACCGTGGCAAGGCAAGAACGTGCTGTTGCACTTTGGCGCCGTCGATTGGGAAGCGACGGTTTGGGTCAATGGTACGCAACTCGGCACGCACCGGGGCGGCTACGATCCGTTCTCCTTCGACATCTCCGAAGCTCTGAAACCTGACGGAGAGCAGGAAATCGTCGTTGCCGTTTGGGACCCGGCCGATGCCGGCTACCAGCCGCGCGGCAAGCAGGTTCGCAACCCGCACGGCATCTGGTACACCTCGGTGACCGGCATCTGGCAAACGGTCTGGCTGGAGCCGGTTCCGAAGACGCACATCCGCTCGCTGAAGATCGTGCCGGACATGGACGAGCAGTGCGTCCATATTGAAGTCGACGTGGCCGGCGCGAAAGAGGGCCATCGCGTTGTCGCGGCGTACGTGCCCGGCGAAGGCGGCCGCGGTGAAGCGTCCCGCTCGCTGCCCCAGCGGCCGGGAGAAGCGATCCGCCTCGAAGTGAAAGATCCGGTGCTCTGGTCGCCGCAGTCGCCCGTCCTTTACGAGTTGCACGTGGGGCTCCAGGAGGGCGCCGAGCCGGTTGACCAAGTCGAAAGCTACTTCGCCATGCGGAAGATTTCCGTCGAGAAGGACTCGCAGGGCGTCAACCGCCTGTTCCTCAACGGCAAACCGCTGTTCCAGTACGGCCCGCTCGACCAAGGCTGGTGGCCGGACGGGTTGTACACGGCGCCGACCGACGAGGCGCTGCGGTACGACGTCGAGCTGACCAAACGGCTCGGCTTCAACATGATCCGAAAGCACGTCAAGATCGAGCCGGCCCGGTGGTACTACTGGTGCGATAAGCTGGGAGTGCTCGTTTGGCAGGACATGCCCAGCGGCGACCGCCACGCTCCCTGGGGAGCAGGTGGCCAACACGACGGCGAGGAAATCGAGCGCTCGCCGGAGTCGGCCCGGCAGTTCCGCACCGAGCTGAAGGCGATGATCGACTCGTTGCGAAACCATCCGTCGATCGTCGTCTGGGTGCCGTTCAACGAAGCCTGGGGGCAGTTCGACACCGTGGCAATCACCCAATGGATCCAACAGTACGACCCGACGCGGCTGGTCATCAGCGCCAGCGGCGGCAACGATTTCGGCGTCGGCGACATCAACGACATCCATCGCTATCCCGGCCCCGTCATGCCGGAACTCGAAGAGCGTCGAGCCGTCGTGCTGGGCGAGTTTGGCGGCCTGGGACTGCCGCTGCCGGGGCACACCTGGCAGGACGAGAAGAACTGGGGGTACCGCAGCTTCCCAAACAAGGACGAACTGACCGCGGCCTACGTCACCCTGCTTGGCCGGCTGCGACCGCTCGTGGATCGCGGGCTGGCCGCGGCCGTCTACACGCAGACGACCGACGTGGAAATCGAGGTGAACGGCCTGATGACGTACGATCGCGCGGTGGTGAAGATCGATCCCAACGTGCTCGCCGAGGCGGCTCGCCGGCTCTACGATCCACCCGAACGGCACGTCGTGCTGGTACCCACCAGCGAACAGGAAGCGCAGACCTGGCGATACACGCTCGAGAAGCCGCCTGCGGACTGGATGCAGCCGCAATTCGACGATTCGGCATGGAAGCTCGGTCCTGGAGGCTTCGGCACCCATAACACGCCGGGAACCGTGGTGCGCACCGTTTGGAACACCAAGGAAATCTGGATTCGCCGCGAGGCCGAGATCGACCGCGAGGACTTCCGCCGGGTGCATCTGGTGATCCATCACGACGAAGACGCGATAGTGTATATCAACGGTGTCGCGGCGGCTGAGGTGACCGGGTACACGACCGGCTACACGCTCCTGCCGGTCAGCGATCTCGGCCGCCGCGCGCTTCGCAAGGGGAAGAACACAATCGCCGTGGAGTGCAGGCAAACCATCGGTGGACAGTACATCGACGTCGGGCTCGTCGTTCTGGAACCGGCGGTGGAGTGACCCGGGCTGGGCCGCGCACGGGGAACGCGCAACGCACAGCGTGGGGTTTGGCTAGCGCGGATCATTCGTGACGATGTAGGGTGGCGACAAGCAAGCCAAGACCCTGGTGGGCCTTCGGTCGCTTGGCCGGGCCTGCTTCCAGCGCACGGCGTGCAAACCACTCCGGGCGTGGCTTGCGCAGGCCCACCCAGGAGTTACGCGACCTTGTCCCATCCTACGCATGTGAATAATCCGGGCTACTTCTTCTTGCCGCGTTTGCCTTTCTTCTTATCTTTGTCCTTCTTGTTTTTCCGGTTCGCCTTGTCCTTGTCTTTCTTGCTCTTCTTGTCCTTCTTCTTGCCACTCTTGCACGCGCCCGTGCATCCCTTCCCTTTGCAGTATTGGCAGGCCATGGCTGGAAGTCCTCAAAAGGCACCTATGTCGGATTATTCACGATACGTAGGGTGGGTCAAACAAGCCGCTTCTTTGGTGGGCCATCGATCGCTACTGCCGGCGCGCATCCAGGCGGCGGGCTGTAAATTAGGTTGGTTGCGGCTTGTGCAGACCCACCACTGACCCACGCGACCTTGACCCACCCTACGTGTACGAATAATCCGGGCTGTGTCGTCAACGACGCACCCTAAAGCTTGCCCTTCGTGCTCGGCACGCCGTCGGTGCGGCTGTCGAGGGCGAGGGCCATGCGGAGCGATCGGGCGACCGACTTGAAAATACCCTCGGCAATGTGATGGCTGTTGCGACCGTAACGCACCTCGATGTGCAGGTTGCAGCGGGCGTTCTGGGCGAAGGCGTGCCAGAAGTCGGCTACGAGTTCGCTGTCGAAATCGCCGATCTTCGGGCTGGGCATCTCGGCCTGGCAGACGAAGTACGCCCGGCCGCCCAGGTCGACGGCGCTGAGGACCAGCGTCTCTTCCATCGGTAAGATGAAGTGCCCGTAGCGGCAGATGCCCCGCTTCTCACCCAGGGCCTGCTCGACGGCCAGCCCGAGGCAAATGCCGACGTCTTCGACCGTGTGATGCTGGTCCACGTCGAGGTCGCCGACGGCGCGGACGGTCAAGTCGCACGCCGAGTGCTTCGCCAGGAGCGTGAGCATGTGGTCCAGGAAGCCGACGCCGGTTTGTGCGTCGGCTTTACCCGTACCGTCAAGATTCAGCGACAAATCGATCTTGGTCTCAGCCGTCTTGCGTTTGATCGTCGCGGTTCGAGGCATGGTGGTTCTCTTCTCTGCGGAAAGGAGCCGGTCTTCTGCGGTCCCATTCCCAAAGTGGGCTTATTGGGTTCTTGCAGCGGCGCGACGAGAAACCAGGGACAGTCTCCCGTCAACGGTTACCTACAATCATACACTACCGGCAAGCGCGTCGAGGCAAGCGTCGATCTGGTCATCGGTCCCCACGCTGATGCGGAGCCCGTCGCCCCAATCCGGATAATCCATGTATCGGACCAGGATGCGGCGCCGCCTGAGTTCCTCGAACATCGGCTTGACCGGTTGTTCCGGATGGGTATTCCAGGTGAAGTTTGCCTGCGACGGGACCGTCTCGAATCCAAGCCGGCGCATGCCGTCGGTCAGCCGCCGCCGGGTCGCGAGAATCTTCGTCCGAGTTTCGGCAAGCCAAGCCTGGTCGCCCAGGGCGGCCGTTGCACCGGCGATGGCCAGGGTGTCGCAGTTGTACGAGTCTTTCACCTTAATCAACTCGGCGATCAGGTGCGGCTGGGCCACGAGGTAGCCGAACCGCAACCCTGCCAAAGCGTACGACTTGCTCAGGCTCCGCGACACCATCACCCGCTCGCACTGCCGCACGAGGGCCATGCAGTCCGTTTCGGCGAAGTCCACGTAGGCCTCGTCGACCAGCAGCGGGCAAGGCAACGACTCGGCCAACCGGAGAATGGTTTCCGGCGGAATCAGGGTTCCCGACGGGCTGTTCGGGTTCGGAAGGAAAACCAGCTTGAGGCCGTCGGTGCCTGCATGGAACGCCGCAGGCAGTGACCAATCGGGCTCGAAGTGAATCTCCTCGCTTCGGGCGCCCTGGATCTCGGCCAGCGTGGCGTAGAGCACATAACTCGGGTAGGGCAGCCGGAGCAACTCGCCAACCCCGACCAGCGCCCGCGTAACGATGGTCAGGATATCGTCGCTCCCGTTGCCGCACAGAATCCAGTCGGGCTCGACGCCCAATTGCTCCGCGGCCTGCCGCCGGAACGTTTCAGCCATCGGATTGGGATACTTGCTCAGTCCGCCGGCAACCGCCTGCCGGATCGCTTCGTCCACTGCCGGTGAGCAACGGTACGGGTTCTCGTTCGTATTCAGCTTGATGAAGTCGGCCGTTTGCGGCTGCTCGCCCGGCGCATAGCCGGCCATCGCTGCAATTTCTGGGCGGAAGTAGTTCATTTGTACTAGGTGTCAGGTGTCAGGTGTCAGATTTGAGATTCCAAGTTTAGATGCGCGATTTTGAAATCTGAAATCTGAGATGATTGCTTTGCGGATACTCAGTGCTCAGTACTCAGCAGTCAGTACCCAGTACCCAGTTCCCGGTACTCAGTATCCAGTATCCAGTGCTCAGTTCCCCGTACTCAATGCCGATTGGTTCGCGTGGGTGAACCTGGGCGCTACGCGCCCAGAACCACCCACCCTACGTCTGGCTGGGCGAGAAAGGCTAGGGGCTGCGCGATGGTCCCTGCAAACGGATGTCGACGCTTTCGCGGTGCGCGGTGAGGCCCTCCTTGGTGGCAAGTACGCGGACATCGCGGGCAAGGTTCGTCAGCCCCTCCAGCCCGAAGTGAATCATGCTGTTGGCTCGCAGGAAATTGTTGGCCGAGAGACCGCTGGCAAACCGTGCCGTTCCGCTGGTGGGCAGTACGTGCGAAGGACCCGCCGCGTAGTCGCCCAGCGCCACCGGCGTGTAGTTTCCCAGGAAAATCGCACCTGCGTAGGATATCTTTTCGGCAAGTACGTCGGCATTCTCGGTGGCGATGTGCAGGTGCTCCGGCGCAATCTCGTCGGTCAGAGCACAGGCTTCATCGGCATCGCGGGCGAGGATAACGGCCCCGAACTGCTCGAGACTCTGCCGGGCCAGGTCGCCGCGCTGAAGCTTTCCCAACATGCGTTCGAGGGCGTCGATGGCCGCGTCGAGTACTTCGGCCTCCCAGCCGATCAGGACGCTGGCTCCGGGGGCGTGCTCGGCCTGGGCAATGAGATCGGCGGCGGTGAACTCCGGTTCGGTGGAACCGTCGACAATCACGACCACTTCGCTCGGTCCGGCCAGCGAATCGATATCGACTTCGCCGTAGACGTGCTTCTTTGCCAGCGCGACAAACAGGTTGCCCGGCCCCACAATCTTATCCACTTGCGGTATCCCATCCACTCCATACGCCAACGCCGCCACCGCCTGTGCGCCGCCAAGCCGGTAGACTTCCGTAATGCCCAGCTCATGGCATGTAGCGAGAATGTCCGGATTGTACGCGCCGAACGGAGTCGGCGGTGCAACGACGGCCAGTTCCTTCACGCCGGCGACCTGGGCGGGAACGGCCGTCATGAGCACCGTCGACGGATACGCCGCCGCCCCGCCCGGCACGCACAGCCCCGCACGCCGAATGGGCCGGTACCGGTGCATCAGGTATCCGTCCGGACGATCCACCCGCACGTCGCGGTGCAAGATCGCATCTTGAAACTCCGCAATGTTTTCCCGGACCCGCCGGATCGACTTGAGAAACCCGGAGTCGGCCGCCTCATAGGCCCGCCGCAACTCCGCTTCCGGCACGCGGATGGTCTTGGCCGTGACCTCGGCGTGGTCGATGCGGCGGGTGTAGTCGAGCACGGCGTCCAGCCCGCGGGTCCGTACGTCGCCGCAAATCCGGTCAACGACCTGGATGGGGCTGAGTTCCTCGCCGAAAACTTCGATGGTCCGCTGGCGGCCCGTTTCACTGACGACGTTCCCCTGCGGGCTGAGCCGCCTGCGCAACTCGGCAATTCCGCGCTGCGCATTGTGACGCGAGGTATCGATCCGTTGGATTCGCAAGCCGTTGCCAGCCATTAGTCATCTCTCCGGCCAGGGTAGAACTCGTACCAGGCGCAAACCGTTTATTTTCCACGATTCGGCCCGATTGCGGTAGGCCCCGCGTACGGCGTGTGCGGCAAGATTTTCTGACACGTTTGGAAGCAGCCAAGGGCCACCTGCGGGCTTGCCTCGCATGGAGCCGTGGTCAGTGAGCTAAGCGGGCATGGTTCACCCGAGGTATCTCCCCTGCACGCTGCCGCCACCGGAGGCGGCGGCAGCGTGCAGGGGAGATAGTGAGCCTGGTTGCCGTCTTAGCCGACTGACCACCGCTCCAGGCCGGACAAGCCGGCCGGTGGCGCCCACGGCTTGTGCACAACAGCGAGGGACGTTGCCCCGAGTTGGGCGGACTCGGCCTCTTCGGTGCATTTTCCAGCCTGCCAGAAAAACTTGCCGCACACTGGACGGCCGAACCGCCCAATCTCCCCATTAGAGGGGAGGTTTCTTTCTGCCCGTCTGCCGCATGACATACCATCGAGAGCGTCGTACAATAGCAGGAGGGTGATCGCGCGCCGATTTCAGGCGTTGCGCCGGTGGATGTCTTGTTCAAAACGGCGGAACCGTGCAAAAAACGCTATTCTCGATTTCCTGCACGACCTGTACAGCCCGGCTTGCCGTACGCAGCGCCGATTCCATCGGTGCGATTGTGGCCTGTCCGAAGTGCGGCAGCATGGTTCTGATTGCCGCACCTGACGGGTGGGCACCGCCGGACCAGCCCACGCAGACCGCCCCGGCCAGTCGCCACCAGTCGGATGCCTCCGACAGTCTTAGTGGCAAGGTACTGGAACCGGAGGAGCAACCTGAGACCGACGATCATGCCCGCAGAATGGGCGATTCCGGCTGTCTCAGCGACCAGGTTCACCCACGCGACGACGGGCAGGAGTCGGGACTTTCGGGCGACAACCGGGCGCCGGCGCCGGTCGGTTCTCCCTCCATTCCGCCAGTCAAGAAGCACCGGAAGACAAGACGCCGGTCAGAGGCTGCTGCCGCGAGCGTTGCCGCGGCGGCAGTCCCTGCCGCCCCGGGCGCGACCACGGCCGTCGAACCGCCTCTGCCAATTCCCGCCCGCACCGATGGCGCCGGTGTCCCGGAACCGCCCCCGCCCCCGACCCCCAGCGAACTGGCGGCCCAGCTTCCCAACTTCGCATCGCCAGTGGAACTCCTTTGGCGGAAATGGTTGCTGTGGGGCATTGCTCCGGTTGCGGGACTGGTCGTGCTGATTGGCAGTTGGGCCATTCTCTCACGGCGCGGCGCCGAGCCGCCTCAGCCCGCCGTCGCCGAAGCGGAAGTGGACCCGGCCTCCGAGCAGGCAGTTCCCGCCGAGGTTTCGTTGCCGACCGGGCCGGACCACTTCGACCTGCGATGGCTGCCCGACGGGACGTCCATGCTCGTCGATCTCCGGGTTTCGGAGGGAGTGACGTCGGCTCAGGGCAAGTTGTTGCAGGAAGCGATTGCCGACTGGTGGCAACCGGCTGTTGCCGAACCGCTTCGCGGCCTGCGGCTGAATCTGCAGGCGGTCCGGCGGTTTCGCGTCGTTTCCACCGACCTGGGGGCGTGGCCGGACAGGTTGCTGCTGTTGGTGGAGTTGAAGGAAGGACACGACGCCAACATTATCGCCGCGCGGGGCGAGGCCGTGCCCATTACGCTAGGCGAAACGACATGCCGCCGTCTGACCGAGGGATGGACGCATCCGTTCGCCGTGCTGGATGAGCGGACCATTCTCACCGGCGACGAGGCGGTCTTAAGCGGTTTGGCGGGCCGGACGGAACCTCAGTTCCAGAGCGAGCCAATCCGCCGCCTGCTGGCAAATAGGCCGTCCCTCGGACGCGCCGACGCTCGGTTTCTGGTTGACCTGAATGCCGCCAGGGCAGCCGGATGGCAGTTCCCTACCGCCGCGCTCGACGTGTGGCCGGAAGCCCGCGCTGCGTGGCACACGCTTGTGGGCGTGCCTGCCGGGCTGGACGCCGTCCTGCAATGGCCGGATCGGCTGCAATCGGAATTGATGCTGGCGTGTGAGAGCGAGACGGCGGCCGAAGAGGTCCGCGGGGCGCTGGACGACTTCGTTCCGTTGCTCAAGCAAGCGGTCACTTCGCGCCGGGTGACCGTTGCGGCGGGCAGTGCCACCGAGGGCTTTGCCGAGGCCTATGGCGCGCTGCTGGCCGAGGCTTCGACCGCGTTGCAGTCGGTCCAATGGAACACCGACGACAAGCGCGTGCTGGTCAGCGTCGATTGGGGTGCAGGCCCGTGGAAACTGGCCGCGGCAACCCTCGCAGCCGGCTCGTCGCTTCGCGCCGACTGGCTGGACGCTGCCATGGCGGCCGACGCCGATCGACAACGGGCGATCGTCGCCGGCCTGACCGACTATCAGCAGGCCCAGGGCGAGTTACCGCAGGGGGCGGTCGGCGGCTCGCTGTTGCCCCCCGAAACGCGACTCAGTTGGATCGCCGAGCTGCTGCCCTACTACGGACACGCCGACTGGCACAGCGCGCTCCGCTTCGGTTACGCCTGGAATTCGCCGCAAAACCGGGCCGTTACCCGCCGCCCGCTCGAACGCATGGTCAACCCCGCCCTGGGCCCCGACCGGACCGAGGCCGGCTATCCGGTAACTCACTACGTGGGCGTCGCCGGTGTAGGCCCCGACGCGGCAACCCTGCCGGCCGACCATCCGCGGGCAGGGGTTTTCGGATTCGGGCGACGAACGCGGCTTGAAGACATCGGCGACGGCGCGTCGAACACGATCGCCATCCTGGGAGTGACCAAGGACCTGGGCGCCTGGGCGGCCGGCGGCCATGCGACCGTACGACCGCTGACGACGCGTCCTTACGTGAACGGACCCGACGGATTCGGCAGCGGGCAGGCAAACGGCATGTTGGCCGGCATGGCCGACGGCTCGGTGCGGTTCATCTCCAAAGACGTCGATCCGGAGGTCGTCGAACTGCTGGCCACGATCAACAGCGGCAGCAACATGACCGTGGCGGCACTGGGCGACGCGCCGAGGCCGCAAACCACGTCTACGAAACCGCGGCCGCCGGCGCCGGACTCCGATGGCGTTGCCGAGCCGGGACCGCCGGTCGCCGATGCCGACCTTCCCCCCGATGAACCGGCCCGCCCGCCTCTGCCGGCCATCGACGTAGCCAAACGGTTGGCCGAGCCGGTTCCCCAGATCACGCTGACCAACGCGCCGCTGGGTCAGGCCGTGGCCCTTCTGGCCCAGCTTGGCGGACTGCCGGTCACCTTCGACCCGGAAGGCATGCAGTCGCTCGGGGCGTCGCTCCGCGACCCGGTTTCGATCAGTCGCGGCAACGCGTCGCTGGGCAGTGTGATGAAGGACGTGCTGGATCAGCGCGGGCTGGCTTTTTTGGCTGATGGGGGGCAGGTAACCATTACGGCGCCGGCAGCGGCGCAGACGGAACTTGTGCCTCGACGGTACAGCGTCGACGATCTGGCGCCCGATGAGGCATCGCGTGCGGAGTTGGCCAAAGTCATCCAGGACCTGGTATCGCCCGAGTCGTGGCAGAGCCAGGGCGGCCCGGGCATCGCCGAGTCCAAAGACGGGTCGCTGGTCATCGAGCAGACGGCATCGACGCATCATCGCGTGATGGTCTTCTGCGAGAAGCTTCGCGTTGCGCGCGGCTTGCCTATCCGAAGCCGGTTCCCTTCAGATTGGTTCGAGCTTACGACGCGGCGCACGCGGGCAGCGAGCGCGTTGGAGCAGAAGCTCACGGCAAACTTCCGTGAGCCCACCGCCTTGGTTGAAGTGCTCGGGCATCTAGGAGGGCTTGCCGGCGTCGATATCCTGATCGACCGCAGGGCCCTGGCGGCCGAGGGGATTTCCGACTCCGAGCCGGCGTCGGTTGCGGTGGTCGAGGAGCCGCTGAACGCCGCGCTGGACAAGCTGCTCCGCCCGCTGGGTCTGGCCTGGCGCGCCCTCGACGCGCGCACCATCCAGGTGAGCACCCAGGCCGCACTGGACGACACAATGGAGTTGGAGTTCTACCCCGTGGCCCCGTTGCTCGATGGGCTGGTGACCGGGCAGACGCTCTCGGAGCAGATCTGCAATCGCATAGCCGGCCCCACCTGGTCCGACGCCGGCGGCCCCGGCGTCATCCGCTACGACCCGAAGGCTCGCTGCCTCATCGTCCGCCACAACCAAGCCGTCCAAGCCGCCGTAGAACGCCTATTGCGAGAACAGCCGAAGGCGCCGCAGTAGGAGGTCTTCCGGTCGTCTCGGATTTTCCGGTTTTCCCTCTTGCTTTTTTCGGCGGATGTGCGAAAATGGAAGGTAATGAGCGAGTCGGCCGTACCGGGCTGACGATATTATGAGCATGGCACGGACCACCTATTATTGGTTTTACTTTAGCCCCCGAGGTCGCGGGGCCGGAGGAGGTCTGTAGCCAACAGCTCAAAGCAGGAAAGACCCCAAAGCCCCGAGGCCTCGATGCCTCGGGGCTTTTTTTGTTGGTATTCGGTGTTCGATGTTCAGAGTTCAGCATTCAACAACCACCCCCCCCCTTTGGAGAATTGACCCATGATTGTCGTAATGAAACGCGGCGCTACGCCGGAGCAAATCGCCCATATGATCGAGCGAGTCAAGAAGCTCGGGCTGAGGCCGCACCCGATTTATGGTACCGAGCGGACCGTCATTGCCGCGGTCGGTGAGAAGCGGGACGAGCACCGGCAGTCGCTCGCGAGCGGCGCGGGTGTGGAAGAGGTCGTTCCGATCCTTGCGCCCTACAAGGTTGCCAGCCTGGAAGTGAAGCCGGATCCCACCGTCGTTCACGCCGGCAGCCTGACCGTGGGGAACAGCCATATCGGCATGATTGCCGGACCGTGCTCGGTCGAAAGCGAGGAGCAGACCCTGGCTACGGCCCGAGCCGTAAAGGCCGCCGGGGCCACGGCGCTGCGCGGAGGCGCGTTCAAACCCCGCACCAGTCCCTACAGCTTCCAGGGGCTGAAGCAGAAAGGGCTCGAAATACTCGCCGCCGCCCGCGACGAGACGGGCCTGGCCGTGGTAACCGAGGTCATTTCTACGAACGACGTGGCCCTGGTCGCACGCTACGCCGACGTGCTTCAGATCGGTGCCCGAAACATGCAGAACTACCGGCTGCTCGAGGCGGTGGGCGAGGCGGGCAAGCCGGTCCTGCTGAAGCGCGGTCCCGCGGCAACGCTCGACGAACTACTGCTGGCCGCCGAGTACATCCTGAACATGGGGAACCCTAACGTCATGCTGTGCGAGCGGGGAATCCGCACCTTCGAGGCGCATACCCGGTTCACCCTGCCGCTGGCGTCCGTACCCTGGTTGCACCAGCGTACGCATTTACCGGTTGTGGTCGATCCGAGCCACGGCACCGGGCACACGAACCTGGTCACGCCCATGGCAATGGCCGCCATTGCCGCCGGCGCCGACGGATTGGTGATCGAGGTCCACCCGGAACCGGAAGCCGCGCTGAGCGACGGGTACCAGTCGCTCACCTTCGAGCAATTCGATACACTAATGCAGCAGTGTCGCGCCATCGCCGACGCCATGGGCCGCCAAATCGCCCCGAATGAAGACCGTGTGGCCGAAGTGGCTGGCATCGTGTAGGCGGGATCGGCGTCGCGAAAGCCGACCACGGTATTCTACAGGTCGCGCCGCGCGCATACCGCGCCCTTGGAATACGTGGCCCAAGCGACCGATGCCCCCAACGTGCCACGCAAGGGAGAATGCTCATGGACCGATCGAACCTGCTGCGGGCAGTCCATTTCGACAGGCCCGATAGTATCCCCGTGATTTTCCATATCAACCTCTCCTGCTGGGATCATTATCCCCGGGAAAGCTTGGCCGACCTGGTCCGTGCCCATCCCCAACTCTTTCCGGAGGGTGTCCCTTCGTTCGTTCAGGAAGGTGGACCTGTCCCGTATCCACCATGGTGCCGAAAGGACTGCCCGTGGATTGATCCCTGGGGCTGCTGCTGGGAGACGTCGGTGAGCGGCTACATGGGGTCGGTCACCCGGCATCCGCTGGCCGACTGGGACGAACTTGCCGGTTACGTTCCTCCCGACCCCGACCGGACCACGCACTGGTATCCGGTTGAGTGGGAGAAGGGAAAGGGTCCCCGCGGAGGATCGATCGGGTTTTTCGATTGCCTCCGGTCGGGCGAGATCGGCCACGGGCACACGTTCCTGAAGCTGATCGACATTCTCGGATACGAGAAGTCCCTCTTTGCACTGTCGGACGACGATCCGCGGGTGCATACGCTGTTGAACATGCTCGAGGAGTTCAACTACGGACTGGTGCGCCGCTTCATCGACTATGCCGACGTCGAGTGGCTTGGCTACGCCGAAGACCTGGGCATGCAGCACGGGCCGTTGCTTTCGCCGGGCTTGTTCCGCAAGTACATCATGCCTTCCTACCGCCGCATCATGGCACCCGCGGAAGAACACGGCGCGGTCATCCACATGCACTCCGACGGCGACATCAAGGCCCTGGCCGACGATTTGCTGGCACTTCCCATTCGGGTGCTGAACCTTCAGGACCGCGTGAACGGACTGGGATGGATTGCCGCGACCCTGAAAGGCCGGGTCGCCATCGACCTGGACATCGACCGGCAGCACGTCACCCCCTCGGGAACCCCGGCCGAAGTGCGCGAGTACGTCGGCGACCTCCTGCGGCACCTCGCCGATCCGGCCGGCGGCTTGATTCTGACCTTCGGGTTGTACCCCGGAACGCCGCTGGAGAACGTGCGTGCGTTGATGGACACCCTGGAGGAGGTGGCCCAGGGGCGGCTGTGACCGTCTCTCGGGGCAGGCGGTTGGTTGACTTCGGCACCCGTTGGCGGTACTGTCTACCAGGAGTCGGCACCTTGATTCCCGGTCCTGCCTTCGGAGCCCCGCCATGACTGCCCCCCTATCGAACCGGCACGCAGCGTTCTTTCCTCTCCTGCTTGCAGCGATTACCGCCGTGCCGCTCGCCCTTTGCCAGCACGGCTCCGCGGCCGGCCGCGAGTTCTACATTGCCATGGACGGCGACGACGCCAACGAGGGGAGCGAGAAGGAGCCCTTCGCCAGCATACCCCGGGCGATGGCCGCGGTGCGAGAGTTGCGCCCGGCCGAAGACCCAACCGGGCCGGTAACCGTGTTCCTTCGCGAAGGGGTGTACCAGCTCGCCGAGAAGATCGTCTTCACCCCGGCCGAGTCCGGCACAGCCGAGTCGCCTGTCACCTACCGCTCCTATCCCGGCGAGCGAGCCGTCCTCAGCGGCGGCCGGCGGCTGACCGGCACCTGGCGGCAGTCGCCCGGCAAGCCATACTACGAACTCGACATCCACGAGGTCCGCGCCGACGCGTGGCGGTTCTTCTCGCTGTACGTCAACGGCGAGTCGCGCACGCGGGCGCGCACGCCGAACTGGGGGCAGAAGGTGCTGAGGGCCGAAGGGCGAGCGCCCGGCGAAGACCCCCGGCAGGCGTTTCGGTACTTCTCCGGCGATATCGACCCCGCATGGTCGAATCCGGACGATATCGACATTGTCCTGCTGCAATCCTGGACGCCCACCCTGCACCGGATCGAGGCGATCGACGCCGACCGCCGCGTGGTCCGCTTCCACAGTACGCACGGCCGGACGGTCGACTTTTGGGAGAGGAACTTCCGCTACTATCTCAGCAACGTGTTCGAGGCGCTCGACGAGCCGGGCGAGTGGTACCTGAACCGGCATACGGGCACCCTCTACTACTACCCGATGCCCGGCGAGGACCCGAATGACTCAGTTGTCATCGCGCCGGTGCTGAAGTCGGAAATGATCGAGCTGGCCGGCGACCTGGCGGCGGGCCGGTTCGTCGAACACGTGCATTTTCTCGACCTCGATTTCCGCCACGTCGACGCCGACCTGGACCGCTACAACGGCATCTACCGACAGGGCCACATGTTCCTCACTGCGGCGGTTGTCGCCCGCGGGTTGGGCCAGGCTTCGTTCGTCG
Organism: Thermoguttaceae bacterium; assembly: GCA_034005525.1. Classification (GTDB taxonomy): domain Bacteria; phylum Planctomycetota; class Planctomycetia; order Pirellulales; family Thermoguttaceae; genus PWXP01. Next base: position 44,230 of record JAVEUP010000025.1, read on the forward strand.
GCTGCACGTTCGCCCAACTCGGCGAATACGCCCTGGAACTGGCCGACGGCTGCCGCGACGTGCGGGTCGGGCGGTGTCACATCTGGGACATCGGCGCCGGCGCGATGCAGTTGGGTGTGACCGACCTGCGAACCCTGCTGGCACCCCCGGCGGAGGCCAACGGCGGGAGCGATCCGGCCGAGGCGCCCCAGCCGGACGGCGAGGGTGCGGCAGTCCGGGAAGTGCTCGACCTGGTGATCGACAACAACTGCATCCACCGGCTGGGTACCGTCTGGCACGGCTGCTACGGCATCGTCAACCGGTTCGCCAGCCGCACGCGCATCACGCACAACGAGATTTTCGACACGCACTGGGACGCCGTCGGCCTCGACGCCCGCTGGAACTACAAGGGTGAGAAGTACTCGCACGGCAACGTGGTGGCCTACAACCACCTGCACCACCTGGGCCTGCGCTACCATACCGACGCGGCGGGCATTTACCAGTCCGGCCCGTTGGACACCCACATCCACCACAACCTGATCCACGACAACGTGGCATATCCGTACATTTGCGGGTTCGCCGGGATTTACCTCGACCAGCAGTCGCGCGGGGCCGTGGTGGAGAACAACCTGGTGCATAACGTCGAGTGGTACGCCTACTTCCAGCACAAGGGCGTCGACAACGTGTTCCGCAACAACATCGGCGCGTTCGCCCGCGACGGGCTGATCCGCCGCGGTGCCTTGAGCGATGCTTGGCGGGCCAACCACATGGAAGCGTACCGGAACCTGTACGTGACGGACAACGACGTCGCCCTGCGGCACGGCTGGGTGCCGGGCGACCGGCCGCCCGTGTTGCGCGAGAACATGTACCACACGCTGGCCCCCGACACAGAGTTGACCTTCGCCGGCAAGAGCTTCGCTGAGTGGCAGGCTGAAGGGCAGGACGAAGGGTCGGTGGTAGGCGACCCGGGCTTTCGCGACCCTGCCCGCGGCGACTTCACCCTGCGGCCCGACGCGGCGGCCGTGGCCGCGGTCGGGTTCCAGCCGTTCGACGAGGAGATTCGCAAGGCGGGGCTTTACGGCGACGGTGAGTGGCGAAGTACGGGCAGCCGGTACGCACGGCGGCAGCCGACGGCCGTGTGGACGCCCGACGACCTCGCCCGCTTCATTGCATTCGAGCTGGACTTCAAGGACATGCCGGTCGGCTACCAGCCCGACGTGTTCCGGCTGAGCACGTCTGGCGAGGGCATATTCAAGGTGACCGACGAGGCGGCGTATACCGGTACGAAGTCGTACAAGTGCATCGACCGCAAGGGCCTGGCCCGGAGCTTCCATCCGCTCATTACCGTATCACCTCGCCGCCTGGGAAAGGGTCCGGTCACGCTCTCGTTTGCGGCCATGCTCCATCCCGCCACACCGGCGCCGCTGAACGTCGAGTTCCGGGGCGCCGGCGGCACGAGCGAAACGGGCCCGTCGCTGCGATTCCAGTCCGACGGCCGCATCCTGGCCGGCGACAAGGAGGTGCTCAAGGCCCCGCCGGGCACCTGGACCCACGTGGAGATTGCCTTCCGGCTCGGCGACGGCGCGCCGGCCACCTACACGCTCACGCTCCGGCACGACGGCGCGACCGCGCAACACGTCCTGCCGTTCCGTCACGACACCTTCACCGAGTTCCGCTGGCTCGGCTTCTACGCCGCCGCCGACGCGGACGGCGTCTTTTACCTGGACGATATGAAGTTGTGCCTGGACGATTGACTCGCCGGAGTGAATTAGCATGTGGTGGTAGGTTGCCGATGAAGAAGAGCGGAGCGTGGAGCCGGTAACGAATGAGAGACTGGCAAAAAGATGGAGGGCAGAAAGATCGGAGATTGAGTTCCGAGCATTATCAAGCCACGGCGGGACTGCGATTTCTTTCCGCCCCCCGCCTCTTTCGCATTTTTCTGCCCTGCATCTTTTTGCCATTCCCTTGATCTGCCAACAGTGAAACACAGCGAATGAAGAAGCGACTGTCCTCCAAGTATCAGCCAGAAAATCTTGCCACACATTACGGTAGCGGAGCACTTGCACGTGCCGCCGGTATGTGGTACTTTGAAGTGGAAGTCGCGCAGCGTCCGAAGAATACGCGCGTGGAGCAATGAGCGAGGTGTTTGCACTTGCCGTCTCGTTTTCCGAAAACTCGATGACCGTTGCCCTGGACGACGGCCGTTCGATCTCGGTTCCGCTTGCGTGGTATCCGAGGCTCCTGGCCGGAACGCCGGCCGAGCGGGAAAACTACGAATTGATTGGTGACGGCGAGGGAATCCACTGGCACGCCCTCGATGAAGACATCAGCGTCGAGGGAATCGTTGCCGGGCGGCGTTCGGCAGAGTCGGCCTCGTCGCTCGCGCGATGGATGGCCCGGCGAAATGAGGCGGCGGGCCAATAGGGCAAGCCGGCCGATCCATAACCCTGGGAGCCACTGGACGTGAAAGACAACCAACTCGGAGTCGCCATCCACGGCGTAGGCCAGGTGGCGTATGCCCACGCGGCAAGCTGGAAGAAATGCCCGAAGACGCGGATCGTCTCGGTGAGTAGCCGCCGGCGCGAAAGCGCGCAGGCGCTGGCCGATAAACTCGGCCTCGACTGCCCGGTGCGCGACAGCTACGACGAAGTACTGGCCGACCCGGAGGTCGATATCGTCAACCTCAGCGGGCCGAACCAGGTACATACGCCGCAGGGAGTCGCCGCGGCCCGTGCCGGCAAGCACCTGATGATCGAAAAGCCCATGTGCCTGAGCATGGATGAAAACCGGGCGCTGCGCGACGCGGTGGCCGCGGCCGGCGTGAAAAGCGTGTGCAGCTTCGTGCTCCGCTGGAACCCGCTCATTTGCAGTCTCAAGAACCTGCTGGCCGAGGAGACGATCGGCAGCTTGTTCTACATCGGCGTCGATTACTGGCACGGACTGAACACCTGGTGGAGCGGGTACGAGTGGGGGCACACGCGGGAGTTCGGCGGGAGCAGCTACCTGCTGGGCGGGTGCCATGCACTCGACGCCCTGCGTTACCTGTGCGGCAAGGACGTTGCCGAGGTCACGGCCTACGGCACCAATCCGCGGAAGCTGTTCGAGTTCGACGCCGACGTCGTGGCCGTGCTCCGATTCGCCGACGGCACGATCGGCAAGACCTCGTGCTTCCTCGACGCCGAGATGCCCTACCAGTTCAACATCGACCTGTGCGGCACCGCCGGCGCCATCCGCGACAACCGGCTGTGGTCCACCACGCTGCTGCCCGGCCAGACCGGCTGGACCGAGATGGAAACCATCCTTCCCACCTCCGGCGACGTGGACCACCATCCGTTCGACGCCCAGATGGAGCACCTGGCCGACTGCATCCTCAACGACCGCGAGTCGCACTGCAACGTAGCCGACGCCTACCGCACCCACGAAGCATGCATGGCCATCGACCGCTCCATCCAGTCCGGCAAGCCGGTAACGCTGCCCCTGCAATAGCCAGACCATGACACCCCGCGAACGATGGCTGGCGCTCTTGGACCACCGTGTGCCGGATCGGATTCCGACTGATTACCAGGCAACGCCGGAAGTGACCCAGCGGTTGCTGGCCGACCTCGGCTGCGCCGATGAGGCGGCGCTGTGGCGGCGGCTGCATGTGGACAAGCGGAAGATGGTCGAGCCGGCATGGCGGCTGCCGCATCATCCGGACGACCCGCTGGCCGATATGTGGGGCATCCGCTACCGCAAGGCCGATTACGGAAGCGGAACGTACGACGAGCCCAGCTACCAGCCGCTGGCCGGGGTCACGACCGTCGCGGAAGTCCACGCCCACCGCTGGCCCGACCCCGACGACTTCGACTACGCGCCCGTCGCGCGGGCTGTTGCCGACGACGACGGCACCTACCCGATCCACGCCGGTGTGTACGAACCGTTCCTGCTGTATTGCTACATGCGCGGCATCCAGCAATCGTTCGAGGACCTCGCCCTGAACGCGGACGTGGCCGATTGCATCCTCGGCCACATTTTCGATTTCTACGAGGAGCATCACCGGCGCATCTTCGAGGCCGGCGGCGGGCGGATCGACACCACTTACGTGGCCGAAGACCTCGGCTCGCAGACCGGTCCGCTGGTAAGCCTGGCCACGTACCGGCGGTTCTTGTTGCCCAACCAGGTCCGCATGGCCGATCTCGCCCGCGCGTTCGGCGTCCACGTGATGTACCACACCGACGGCTCGGCGCGCGTGTTCCTGCCCGACCTGATCGACCGGGTGGGCATCGAAATCCTCAACCCGATCCAGTGGCGGGCCACCGGCATGGATCGCGAGGGCCTTGTCGCCGACTTCGGGCGGGCGGTCATTTTCCACGGCTCGATCGACAACCAGCATACGCTGCCCTTCGGCACGCCTGCCGACGTGGAGCGGGAGGTCCGCGAGAGCGTGGGCATCTATCAGGGAGCCGGGTGGATTTGCGCCCCTTGCCACAACCTCCAGCCCAACACGCCCACCGAGAACATCGTGGCCCTGTACGAAGCGATCCACGAGGCAGGCTTTCAGCCGGCCAGATAGGTAGGGTGGGTCAAACAAGCCGCTTTTCTGGTGGGCCATCGGTCGCTACTGCCGGCGTGCTTCCAGGCGGCGGGCTGAAAATCAGGTTGATTGCGGCTTGTGCGGGCCCACCAACGGTCTGCGCGACCTTGTCCCACCCACCCTACCATTCGGGGCAGGCTTCCAGCCTGCCAGTGAAAAAGACAGGCTGGAAGCCTATCCCACGATGGTGCCCCGCCTTGTGACTACATGACTCATGGCTAATAATATGTGCCATGAGCGATGGATGCGCACTACCCGGCGGCGCGGCATGCGACCCTTGGCGGCGGCCTGCACGTTACCAGCCGCTGGTGATCGTCTTGGCGGCGGTAGCGGCGGGAATCGCCGTGGACCGGCACGGGCCCTTGGGGGTATGCTCGTGGTGTTGCATCGCGGGGATGGCGTGGCTGGCATGGCTGGTGCTCTGGCGGCTGCGATGCGATATGGCCGCCGCGGCAGTACTCCTTCCGGCGGTAGCGGCAACAGCGGGCGCGTGGCATCATTCGGATTGGGCTGTTTTCGCCGCCGATGACCTGGGGCGTTACGTTTCAGGGGAGAACGAACCGATTTGTCTGGACGCCGTCGTGCTGACCGGAGGGCATGCGAGGCCCGCCCCGCCTTTCGATCCCATGCAGCCGGTTCCCGCCGGCCCGCGCGTGCAGTTCGACGTGGCCGCAATTGCTGTGCGCGACCGGCAGCACTGGCGGCCGGCGAGCGGCCGGGCAAGGCTTGTTGTCTACGGGGAGGTCAACGGTGTGCGGGCAGGCGACCGCGTACGCATCTTGGGGCACGGTGCCCGGCCTCCCGCTGCCCGCAACCCCGGCGAGTTCGACTACGCCGATCACCTGCGGGCGGATCGGATTCTGACCCAGCTCACCACGAACTACGGCGAGTGCGTGTCGGTCATCGAACCTCGCAAAGGGATGAGTCCAACCCTGTGGCTGGCGGCGCTTCGCGAGCGTTGCGGGCAGGTACTGCGCCGCAACGTGCCCGCGGGACAATCGGGGCTGGCCGAGGCCGTCCTGCTGGGCGCCCGCGAACGCATCGATCCGGACGAGAAGCTGGCCTTCGTTGAAACCGGCACGGTGCACCTGTTGGCCATTTCGGGGCTGCACGTGGGCATTCTGATCGGTGCGCTATGGTTCGCGCTTCGACGCAGTCCATTGCCGCCGAGGGTGTGCATAGGACTGGTAATGGTGCTGGCGCTTGGTTACATGCTGCTGGTCGATACCCGTCCGCCGGTGGTTCGCGCGACGGTGCTGATGCTCGTCTGCTGCGCCTCGGAATTCTTCCGGCGTCCGATTGCCGGATTCAATTCTCTGGCGACGGCGGCCCTTGCAGTCCTTGCCGTGAACCCTTCCGATCTGTTCCATACCGGGGCGCAATTGTCGTTTCTGGCCGTGGCAGGTGTGGTTTGGGTTGCGCCGCTTTGGAGTGTGGCAGGCGGGCGGCAGGAATGGCTCCGCCGGGCCGTGCTGGCGGAACTCCCTTGGGCACGCCGGGCGGTGTGGCTGCTGGGCCGCGCCACAAGGCAGTTGCTGCTGGTGAGCCTGGTGATCTGGTGCGTCACCACACCGCTGGCCATGGCCCGGTTCCACGTGCTTGCCCCGGCGGCCGTACCGCTGAATCCCGTGCTTTGCGGCCCCATGACCGTTGCACTGGTCGGGAGTTTTGCCACGCTGCTGCTGAGCCCCATAAGCGAGTTGCTCAGCCGCCTGGCCGGCGCGATTGCCGGCGGATCGCTCGGGCTGCTGCAAGGGACGGTGGAATTGGCCCGGTGGGTGCCCGGCAGCCATGTCTTCGTACCGGGACCGCCCGCGTGGTGGCTGGCCGGCTTCTATGGCGGGCTGGCACTGCTGATGGCCGTGCCGCGCCTCCGGCCGCCGCGCCGGTGGTGCGCCGCTTTGGCCGCCGCGTGGATTGCCGCGGGCTTGACGTTCCCGCTGCAACCGCGCGCCGGGGACCGCCCGCTGCGATGCACGTTCATCGCCTTGGGGCACGGCCTGTCCGTGCTGGTGGAGCTGCCCGACGGGCGGGCGATGCTGTACGACGCCGGGCACATGGGCCCGCCTGCACCGGCTGTGCAGACAATTTCCGCCGTGCTCTGGTCGCGCGGCATAACGCACCTCGACGCGGTGTTCCTCTCCCACGGCGACCTGGACCACTACAACGCCTTGCCCGGGCTGCTTGGGCGGTTTTCCGTTGGCAAAGTGTACATGCCCCCAATGATGTACGAGAACCGCAACCTTGCACTCGATGCCCTTGAACGGTCGATTGGGGAGAACGGAGTGGAGCAGGAGTTCGTTTCGGCTGGAGCCCGGTTTGCGGGTGGCGATTGCCTTATCGAGGTGCTCCACCCGCCGCGCAAAGGCGTGCTGGGCAGCGACAACGCCAACAGTCTCGTGCTGGCCATCGAGTACGCCGGGCGGCGCATCCTGCTGACCGGCGATCTGGAATCGCCGGGTTTGGACGACCTGATTGCCGAGGAACCGCTCCATTGCGACGTGCTGCTGGCCCCGCACCACGGCGGCCGGCGCAGCAACACGCCCGAGTTGGCCCGGTGGTGTACGCCTGAGTGGGTTATCGTAAGCGGCGCGGGATCGTCGGACGATCTGAAAACGACCTACGAAGCGGCAGGCGCCGTTGTGCTATCGACCGCCGAACTGGGCGCCGTGACCGTGGAAGCCTGCCCGCAGAGTGTGCGTGCGGGTGGTTATCTTGCCGAGGTTAGGTAGAAGGTGATGCTTCCTCGGGGGTGAAACCGGCGATGCGGAAGCCTGCGGCTGACGATGCCCCGGAGGGGCCAAAAGGTTGTAGCCACGGGTGAAGCAGCATCGCGGCGTTGTCGCCGCCTTGCTGCGTAACCCGTGGTACAGGCGCACAAATTCCCCAGGAGCCCCGGCAGGGGCGGAAGGAATTGTGACTCCGCGAGAATCCCCCTGTCGTCCCTACCGGGACTGATCGGATCCATGCGATGGGAACCACGGGTTCCGCGTCGTCCGACTGTCGTCGGACTTGGCTCCACCCGTGGCTACACCCTTTGGGCCCCTCCGGGGCAAATTGGTGTGAGTATTCGCCTCTCGCACGTCAATCCTGACGATCGAAAGCTGCCCGTAATCGTTCACGGGGGGCTGTCCCCTTCGCATTTAGCGGAGAGAACTCCCTGTGCCGCCCCGGGAACAGTTACAGATGCCCCAAACGGCGAAAGAGGTCAAATCACCTACGCCGATAAAATCGTTGGGGGTGAACCCGGCGCTTCGTCAGGCATTTTGACTGCGGCGAGCCAAACCGATCCGGAAGCCCCCGACTTCACGTCGGGGGAGGCTCACCTTCGGCCTAGACTGCCCCGTTACGGCAATTCGTCTTCCATGGTGCCGCCGGTGAAGTTCGACATCATCTGAAGATGCCTTTCTTGGTAGTTCACACCGGCAGGAAATGCGGGATTGGGACCCGAATCGACGAAGGCCCCGCCCTGCAGGCCCGGGCTAAGGATCTGGAAAGACCGCGGATTGATCCAACCGAAATTGGGCGCTGTTCCAATTCGACTGTCCATAAATGGGATGGCTCCTTTGCCAGAATACGAACTGTTGTCAGCCCGCAAATACCAGATGGCCTTCAAGGGGTCATGACCTTGAACGGCAGCGACGGTCGGATAATAGTGCTCGCCGTCGTCACACAATCGCTGACCGTCGAACTCGGCGTAGAACGGGCCGATGCGGCTGCCGCCGATTTCAAATGGACTGGTCGGATTCGCACTGAACCCAGTGAAGGTTCCACCAACCTTGATGCCCCCTAACCAGAATGTCAGTGCTGTGGCAGGAGTCTGGTGTTGACCAAGGTTCGTCCATGCAGTGTTGATGTAGTCCACGGTGCAGCGAGGGAACGCCTTTCGAAGATGCCGGGCAAACACAGCCTTCTTGGCCGCCTCGTCCGCTCCGGTAAAATCCGGCGGGAACTCCCCGAACCTTTCCTTGTACGCATGCAGGGCCATTTCGAATTGCTTCAGTTCGAGGGCATGAGAAGCTTTTCGCACGGAAATGCGTACCCGGATGGCAGCCGCGGTGACCAGCCCGGCGAGGATGCCAATGATTATCACGACGGTAAGCAATTCGATGAGCGTGAACGCGCGACGTGTGCGTTGCGGTGCCTGAGCGAAGAGCATGAGCGTACCTCCTGAGCGGTTGGCGCAGGCGTGCCCTCGCGGCCCGCGCCGAAGCCGGCTGAACAGCCAGCCTCTAACCGATATTATCGCCGATCCCCACGCCTAATGCAAGAGGCGCCGGAGAGGAAGTCTGGAATATCGAACGTCGAACACTGAACATCGAACGTCGAACACTGAACGTCGAAGACTGGGCCTTGAACGCCGAATCGCCTGGTCCAGGGAGTTATTTCCTAATTTTGCTCCCTTTTTTACTTACTATCCGATGTTCGATGTTCGATGTTCAGCGTTCGACGTTCTCCCCTTCGGGAAGATCGGTTTCGCTTCCCCCAGTTGGGGCGGGTGCGCCGCTACGGTCGTACAGCCACTTGCGGATCTGGCCGGCAACGTCGAACAACCGCAGATCGGCGGCCTGCTGCTGATCGGCCGTGGTCTCCAGCATGACCTTGACCATGGCCGGCCAGATCTCGTGACCGGCCAGGGCCATGCGGGCGCGGCTTAGATCGTAACGGCCCAGGACCGTGTGTTCGCCCAACTGGTACCAGAAAAGCACTTTGACCCGCCGTCCTTCACGCTGCCAGGTGGAAACCTCGACCGTGATGTCCGGCAGACCGTCGACCGTGAGGGTGCGCTTCTCCACGTCGCGCTGTTCCCAGCCTGCGGCGCGGTAGCAGCGGGACGGCAAGTGCACCACAATGGCTTCGTCAAAGTCCTTGAACAGTGCTGTATGCGCAGAAACGGCGTCACCCTGCCGATTCTCGTAGACGCGGTCGGCCACTGCGTCGGCCCCGATCCGGCGGAACAAGCGCTCGTCCAACTCCTGCACCTCTCCGGTCCAGCCCGCAAAATCAATGGGCAACTCCTCGATGTTCCAGTCGGGCAGCACGACCTCCGCAGGCTTGAGCATTGCCCGCACCTGGTAGGTGAGCAATTGCACCAGAGCGATAATCCCGACAACCATTGCCAGGCGAACGACGGTTCTATCGTGAAAGAACATCTTCGGACTCCGTCTTAGGCGGTTTTTCTTTCGCGCCGTTGGTAGCGGTGCGGTCGCCAAGGCCCATGACCAAGGCGGCTACCGCAGGCGCTCGTGGGCCGTTATCGCCGTCTTGGGACCGGCCGATTCCGCGGGCGGGAATCGGCCGGGTGCGCGGCATTTCGATCACGAGGTGGGAAATCAGCCACAATTCCGCCGAGAGCATGGCAATGGCCACGGGCATCATCATCATGCCGGCGAAGTCGTGGAACACCTGGTCGGCCAATTCGGTGCTGACCAGTTCGTGCAGGACGGCGGTAATCGCGATGCGGAACACGTTCGCCGCGACGGCAATGGGCACTGCACTGAGTACGACAACCACCTTTTCCCACCAGGGTTGTCTGAGGATAAACGTAGCGCCAATACACACCGCGAAGAACAGCATGAGCATTCGCAGCCCGCTGCACGCCTCCACCACGCCAAGTTGTCCTTCCGTCAGGTGGATGACATTTCCCTGCGCCGTGGCGGGAATGCCCAGCGTTTGGATGATGTACACGCTGCTGATCGTTCCGGCCCGTTGGAGCGGGTCGCGCAGCAAGGTCGAGAAACTCTCGGGCAGCGGGACCATAAACACGAGGAACACGATGGCCGGCCAGGACCAGTGCAGTGCCCGCCAGCCGCCCACGAAGAGGGCCAGGCCGGCCACGAACGGGATAATCGACATGCGGCGTGGAGTTGCGTAGGGGAAGTAGGCACTGGCCAGCACAAAGGCGCCGAAGAGGCCGAAAAATACCAGTCCCCACCAACTTCCCTCCTGCGGCCAGGGCTTGACCATGTCGCGACGGACCCACAGCAGCACGACCGAGAAGATGGGCACGAAGAAACCGTGCCCGTAATCCGGCATCGTCCACCAAACGTGGGTCAGGCCGCTGAGGGTCGCGGCGTATGCGGCCAGGAAGGCGGCGGCCACGACAAGCCAGGCGGCCAGCACGATCGGCCGGGGCTGCATGGCCTTCAGTTCATTCCGGATTTCAGCGAGGTCCATGTTGAAGCTCTCGGCAGTAGCGGTTCACACCCGTGTCTCCGAGGGAAGCTGCTCCCTGTGGAGCGGCCGGGGGCAGAACGATTGGGTCATCACCCGGCGAAACGCCAGGATTGGCACGCTCCCCGTGTCACCGGCGCAGCCCGTTTCCATTCACCCATCAGGCAATGGACTCGGAGGAGTGGTAGTAGCTGTAGTAGTCGTTGTAGTAGTAGGGGCTCCCCGAGGGGCCGATCACGACGGTTTCGACGTGTTTCGCGCCGAACGCGGCCAGGATTTCGCAGGCCGCCCGCATCTTCGGCGCGCTGCTGTGGTCGCGCCGCACGGAAAGGACCACGAGATCGACGTGCGGGCTGACAAACCGGGTGTCGGCCACGGGTAGGATCGGGCTGCTGTCGAGCACCACGAAGTCGTACTCTCCGCGCAGCTCGCGCAGCATGTGTTCGGCCGCGCCGTTGGTCAGCGCCGCCATGGCGTTGCGGTCCCAGCGGCCGGCGGACAGGAACGTCAGCCGATTGCCCGCCTCCTGGACCGCGTCGGCCAAGTCGCACTCGCTGCGGAGGATTTCGCTGATGCCCGGCGCGACGCCGAGCCCGAACACCTGGTTGAGCGTGGGGCGGCGCAGGTCGAAGTCGACCAGGGCGGTGCGGTGGCCGTTGCGGGCGAGGCTCATGGCCAGTTGCGTGGCCAGCGTGGTCTTTCCTTCACCGCTGATGGCGCTGGTGACCAGCACGGTGCGCGTGTCTTGCGTTTGGGCCTTCCGCAGCAATCGGGCCATGATGCCGTCGACCGCCTCGGTGAGCCTGTTCTGCCACTCCTGGTTCCGCCCGGACGGCGAGTTCAAGCGGGCAATGACCCGGTGCGGAATCACGGGCACCGCGCCGAGCACGGTTAGGCCGAGGTCTTTCGACACCTCCTCGGCCTCGTTGATCCGCCGGCCGCGGGCGTCCCACCAGGCCACGCAGAACAAGGGAAGCCCGAAGGCGAACAAGCCGGAAAGGACGGCCAGCGGAACGCGACGGTTGGCATCGGGGCTGACGGGTTCCCTCGCGGGGATGAGTTCCGTGACGCGGGCCTCGGTATCGACCTCGATGCGGAGCTTCTCCCGCTCGGAGCCGATCTCGCCGAGAATCTTCTCCATGTTCTCGATGTTCACCCGCATCATTTCGATGTCGATGGAACTGGTTCCCAGGCGTTCCGCTTCGTCGCGCACCCGATCGACCTCGGACGCGATGACCTTCTCTTGTTCCTCAAGGGTCCGGATAGTCCTTTGGAGCCTGCCCAGGTAGTCTTCGACCGCGGCCCGGCGGTGGAACATGAGTTCCTCACGGAGCCGCTTCTGCTGCTCCGTATACTGCTCTTCAAGCATGGCCAGGTCGCGCTGGCGGCGTTCGAGGTGGTGTTGGGCGGCACCGGGCACGATCGCCTCCTTCTCGTACTCGTACATCTTCTGGATGTAGGCGAGTTGGTCGGCAAGCTGTTGAGAAGCGGCGTCGTCTTTCGCATACATGGCGAGCATGACGTCGGATACCTGGGTTTCATCGAGTCTTTCGAGCGAACCCTGCTGGGCCGCCAACTCGCCCTGGGTACGGAGCAACTCGAATTGCACCCGCATCTGCTGCTGGCGCAACGCCGAGTATTCCTCCAGCGTGCGCTCGGCCTTGAACGTGAGTGTTTCGCTCTCGGCGGCCCCCAGCCGCTCGGCAAGCTTTCGAAGCGCCGTGCGCTCCGAACGGAGTTCGGTCTCCCTCTGGGCGAACAACCGGTCCAAATCGTCCAGCCGCCGCCTGTTCTCCTGCTGCTCGACTTGCACTACTTCCCTCAGGTACGCGTTCACGACCGCCAGCACGAGTTGCGTCACCTCCTGCGGACTCTCGCCGGAGAGGCTGACCCTCATGATTTCGCTACCGCCGGGGAAGACCACCCGGATATTCCTTTGGAGCCAGGCAACGGGATCCTCCCGCTTCGCCTCCAGCTCGCGGATGGTCTTCAGTTGGCCGATGGCCGGGTCGCGCAGCGCCTCGAGGATCACGAACGGGCTGCGAATGAGTTGTTCCTGCGTGTTGCGGTACAGGCCGAAGTCGGTCCGCCTGCCGGGCCCGCTGGCGTCGAAAACGATCTGCCGGACCTGTGGCGAAACGCGCAAATAGTGTTCGGCCGTGTAGGTCGACGGCACCATATACCAGACCAGCGGGGCCACAATGGTGACAGCCAGCAATGCCAGCCCGAACGCCAGCAGCGAACGCCGTCGCAGCGCATGCAAGTAGGGTTTGACCATGGCAACCGGGTCTTGCATGCGATGACCGCCACTGGGCACCATGTGCGAGCCGTGACGATGACCGTGAGCCTCGGGCAGGGCCGACTGCCGCACCGCCACCGGGAACTCATTGCGGGGAGAATTCTGGTCTGCTGTCATAATTGCGGTCCCAAGTATGGGTTCCTCGAAGTAACACGAATCAACGTCTGACGCTTGGAGAGGCCGGTGGGCCGCCGGGATTCGCAAACCGGCAAAGTTCTGTTCCGAAACGGTGGGCGAAGGCATTCGGGGCGGTCAGTGGGGTTCCGCCCGTGTTGGGAAAAGGGGGTAACGATATGCCTCGCCCTCATTTCAGTTTGATTGCCGTGGTCGGCGAAGTCAAGGCGCCGTCGTGAAGGCGGTTTCGGCCACACTCCCTCGGTACCTGCCCACCGGCCCCCATGCCCAGTTCAGAAACCCCTTGCACTTCATGCCAAGCCCTCTCTATTCAGACTCCGGGAATCCTGCAAAAAAGTCAAGAGGCGCGACCGGGGAATAGGCTTGCACAGCCCGAATCCCGGAAAAACACACCCTATCGGGCGGTCTGGGTAATTCGTCCCGCAGGCGTCGATTTCCATGGTTGCAGAGGCCGGGTGGAACACGAGGGGAATGAGTACCCCGACACAGACGCTATGCCCCCTTTGCTTACTACGCATCCCATCCGAAATGGGGCATGTGCCCCGGCTCGGGCCGGTGTGGGTCCTGCGAGCCGAGCGCGACTGAATTCGCGCCTGCCGCTCGGCTGGCAGCACCTACCAAGCGGTGCATGCGACGAGGTGAGGCCCTGACAGACGGCTGCGAAGCTGGCATCGGTCGGCCCGCCCGCATTATTCACGATAGGTAGGGTGGGTCAAACAAGCCGCTTCTACGGTGGGACAATCGGTCGCTACTGCCGGCGTGCTTCCAGGCAAGCGGCTGCAAATCAGCTTGATTGCGGTTTGTGCGGGCCCACCAACGATGTGAGCGACCTTGTCCCGGCCTACGCAGATAGAATCCAGGCCAGCCCGCTATTGCGACGGCATTCTCGCCGGAACGGTCGCAACCGGCTCCAATGCAATCAGTTCAACGCCGCTGATCACCGGCGGCGCTAGTGAAGTTGGACACTTGGTTAGCCGGAGGATCAGAGTGCCGTCCACGTGAACGTCGAACTGTCGAGCCAGGCTCTTATCGGCTCCACCGGCAGCTCGAAAAACGTCGACGTTCTTCAGGACGGGCGTTTCCTGCAGCAGCACGTCGAAAACGCGCTGTTCCGGGCGGTGGAAGCGGGGTTCGGCAAAATACAGTCGCACGCGGTACCGGCCGGACGCCAGGTTTTCGATCCGAATCGTTTCCACGCCCTCGCCCCCGGACGCAGCAACCCAATGGTAACCCTCCGGATCATCGACAAGCAATGAGTGCTTGCGATACCAGCCTATTTTCTTTGGATGCACGTGGACATCGGCGTCGGGCGCCGGCGCTTCCGAGCGAGGATACTCGATCCAAAGCGTGCCGTTCCCATCCCGGCGGCTGCCGGGCGCGCCCAAGTTGATGCCGATGCGCGAAACCTTGCCCTCTCCCCGCCCAATGTGGTTGGCGGTCCAAACGTCGAAACCCGGCATATGCAGCAGGCCCAAGGAGGTCTGGTTCTGGTAGGAGCAGGTGCAGGTCCGAGTGTAATCGGGCGCCAGCAGGACCCCGTCGGCCGCGATCATACTGGCAGTGCATCCGGCACGGAATCCGCCCAGCGAGCCGGTTCCTCCGTCGTTCTCGAGGTCGGCAAAACCGGCCGCCCCGGAGCGGAACAGTACGAGGTGTTTGCTCACGTTCGCCGTGCCGCAACCGTAGGTTCTCCAGTAGGTCCAAGGCAGGCTCTCGCCGGTCAGCGGGTGCTGCCGGAGAACGTCTTCGCCGGTCAGCAGTTCCAGACGCCGTCCGTGCTGTTCGGCAGACAACTCGTAAGGTTTCCCGGAGTCGCGCCAGTAGACGGCAGTCAGAAGCGTCTTGCCGTGAATGGCGATCGGCCCGGTATAGGCCAGCGCTCGGTCCCACAGGACGGCCCCGTCGGCGCCACGGTACGCCCGGATACGGTCGGTCGGTTCATCCGGCAGTTCTCGGAGCCCTCCGCGCCGTCCCGCCTCGATCAAGACGTCATGCTCCACGGAATACCCCAGCCACGTACCGAATACGTCGCTGCTGGTGCGCCATTTCTCATTGCCGGTGCGTGCGTCGAGCGCAACGACAACCGGCTTGCCCGGTCTCGTGCCTCGCCGCTGCAGCAATGCAACGGCCTGCTCCGAGAGGCCGTCAATGATGTACACCGTCCCCCCGCCGGTTACCACCGCGTTGTGCCGGAACCCGACGTCTGCTTCGCGGCGCCACAGTAGATTGCCGGTGTGACGGTCATACGCCAGGAGGGTGCTGCTCGATGTCGCGCTCCATTCCGGACTTCTGATATCGGCCATGCTGGCGAATCGGCCGCTTTGGTTCTCCTCGTGGAAGACGTGTGGATTGACGGTAACCAGTAGCACATCTTCCCAGACACTAAGGTGCCCCCAATCGGGGGCGTCGCGATGATCGCCGTCGACAGGCAGCCTGATTTCGGCCTGTGTATCGCCGGTGTCCGGGTCCAGACGGAAGACCCTGGTCTTGTAGCGGACGTAGACGGCGTCCGGCATCGAGACAAACGGGCTGCCGATGTAATGAGCGCCAAGGCCGCCCGGCGGAGTGTTCATGCGGACGTAAGTACCCTGTCGATGGCGCTCCTCCAATTCCAGGTTGGTGAACGGATGGCCGATGCCCGGGAACCGGCGCACCCACAATTCCCGGCCGGTATACACGCAGCGGGCACTGAGGGTATCCACCCCCGGCAGGATCAATCTGCCGCCCGACGCCTGCGGAATAGGGCCATGTCCGTGCCTCGGCAGAACATTGTCGTTCGTGGGGCCGCCGAACCAAAGGATTCCCAGCGGCAGGCGAACCCGATCGTCCTCGGAACACGCCGTGTTGGCCGAATTGCCGTACTGGTGCGTCCATTGGCCCGCCCCTGGCAGCCCGCCCTCGCGGGTAAGCAGGACCGCGCCGTTCGCAACGGCTTGCCGACAAGCTGGAAGCCTTAGGTTTGCCCACATTT
>JAVEUP010000180.1:0-16174 GCA_034005525.1 Thermoguttaceae bacterium
CGGCTCTGCATGTCCTTGCGTTTCACTCGGTGGCGGCGCGCCGTACCCAATCGGAATCGCCGCGCGAGATGACAAGCGATGTCATGCAAGCCGGCGGTTACTCAGCAGGAGCCAGAGGAAGAAGGGGCCGCCGAGCAGGGCGGTGATGATGCCGACGGGAAGCTCGGTGGGGGCGATGACGGTGCGTGCGACCGTGTCGCATGCCACGAGGAACCCGCCGCCGAATAGAAGCGCGGCGGGAGCAAGAACGCGATGGTCGGCGCCGACCAGCAGGCGGCAGATGTGCGGCGCCATCAGCCCGACGAACCCGATGGGCCCGCATACGGCCACCACCCCGCCCACGGCCAGCGACGCCGCGAAGAACAGCAGCATCTTCGTCCGATGGACCGCAACGCCGCGGCCGGCGGCCAGCTCCTCGCCGGTGGTGATCAGGTTCAGCTCGCGGGTGAGGTAGAAGATCACCAGCGCGGCCGACGCGACGAACGGCAGGATGCTCAGCGGGTCGTCGTAGCCCACCACGCGGTCGAGCCCGCCCATGACCCACCGGATCATGCGGAACGTGCGCGTGAAGTCGCTGAGGTATTGCAGCAGCAGGATCAGGCTGGAGAAGAAGAAGCTGACGGCCACGCCGGCCAAAAGCATGGAGGCGGTGGAAAACCCTTCCCGCGCGCGCGAAAGCCCGTAGACGAGCACGATGGACAGCACGGCGCCGCTGAGCGCGCAGGCGGTGACGGCGGAGACGCCCAGCAGGTTGAATTGCCAGCCCAGATGGATGCACAGCGTCGCTCCGAGCGCCGCGCCGCTGCTGGTGCCGAGCGTGAAGGGGGTCGCCAGCGGGTTGCGGAACATGGCCTGAAACGCCATGCCGCTAACGGCAAGCCCCGCCCCGGCCAACAGCGCCACCACAACGCGCGGGATGCGCAGTTGCCACAAGATATCGACGGCGCCCGGATCGGCCGCGCCCCACAGCGCGCCGGGACCGATCGGCTCGCCGCCGATAAACGGCGCCGCGGCCGTGACGCCGAGCGTGAAGAGCAGCAGGCCGATCAGTGGAGCGAGCCGGTTCATGGTGCAATTCAGCCGCCTACTTCGGCGCGTGGGGGACGACGATGGATACGGAGGCTGCGGGATGGTCGATCAGGAGCAGGTCGGTCGCGTAGACGCGGCGGAGCACGTCGCGCTGCATCAAGTCGCGTGCCGTGCCGCAGAACAGGACCCTGCCTTCACGAAGCGCTACGGCCCGGTCGGCCTCCAGGGCGGCATGGTTGAGGTCATGCGTTACCGCCAGAATGGTTACGCCCGTCTCCCGGTTCGCCTCGCGCAGCAGGGAAAGCACTTCAGCTTGGTGCCGGTAGTCGAGGAACGTGGTGGGTTCGTCGAGCAGCAGCAGGCGGGCGCCCTGGGCCAGCGCGGCGGCTATGCCCACCTGCTGCCGCTCGCCCCCGCTAAGCGTTTCGAGCATCCGGTCGGCGAAATCGGCCGTGTGCGTGCGATCGAGGGCCTCGCGCACGGCGCGGTGGTCGTCGGGACTGAGCGAGGAGAATGGGCTCAAGTGCGGGTAGCGGCCCATCGCGACGAACTGCCCGACGGTATACGGGGCCGCCCAGTTGCCCACTTGCGGGACGTAGGCGACCAAGCGTGCCAGGTCGCGCTGCCGGTAGCTCTCCAGGGGCCGGCCTTCGAGTTCGATGCTCCCTTCGCCGCGCAGGATGCGCACCAGGCAGCGCAGCAGCGTGGTCTTGCCCGCCCCGTTCGGGCCGACAATCACCACGTACTCGCCCGCCGCAACGGTGAACGAGACGTCCGTGAGCACGGGCGTTCCGCCCAAACGGACGGACAGTTCTTCAATGCGCAACAGCGGGTGTGACGATTCCGGCGACATGGCCTGCCAGTATAGCTTCTCCGGCAGACGTGGGACAGGCTTCCAGCCTGTCTTTTCAACCGACAGGCTGGAAGCCTGTCCCACGCATCCTGCAAGTGGGCGCAAGCCGGAGAATCGATCCTGCTACTTCAGTGCCGTCTGGATCTTCTGGTACTCGGAGCGTTCCAACGGCTGGAGCATTTCGGCGGTCAAACCCTTCATGTGGGCCTCGGCCAACGCCTTGGTCGCCTCGGCCTTCCGGCCGGCCCTGAAGTGGATCAGCGCGCGGCGGAACAGCCATGCCGGCGAGTCGTTCTCGGCAATCGCCTGATTGATATCGGACAACGCCTTATCGTACTCGCCGCGGGCGGTGTACACGGTCGCCCGCGAGTCCAACATCGAGCCGACCGGCCCGGTGCCGGCGATTGCCCGGTTGATGAACTCCTCCGCCTCATCGAGCTTGATACCTTGCAGGGCAAGCAGGACGGCAAGGTTGTTCAGGGCGACCGCATGGTCGGGATGCTTCTTGAGGATATCGCGATAATGCTCCTCGGCGTCGTCGAATCGCTGCTGTTCGGTGCGAATTTCGGCCATGACGAGGTGCAGCGGCACGGGATCGGACGCTTCCTGGATGGCCCGTTCGACAATCCGCTCGGTCCGCTGAATCTGGTCCTTGGTGACCGCATCGCTTTTCAGCAGGATGGCAGCCATTTGGGCAAGATTGGCGCTGTTGAGGGTCTGCCAGCGCCGTTCGAACATCCCCATGGCCTCCACGGTGCGTCCCTGCCGGGCGAGGAAGGCCGCCAGCAGCAGTTCGTGTTCGGGGTGGATCTGAAGGTATCGCCGATAAAGCGATTCGGCCGCACTTGTGAACTGGCGCGCATGTTCGTTCTGCTCCGCCTCGCGCAGCCGGCCGATGAACCGTTCGAAGGCGCCGGCGACGAGGCGCAACCGCGCCGAAGCGTCCTCCGGCTGGGCGTCGGGACGGTCGACAAACTCGTTGAGCAGATCGAGGACCTGCTCGTACTGTTCGCCGAGAAACAGCGATTCGGCTTGCAGGCTAACGGTGCCGAAGTTGTTCGGCGCAGTTGCGGCCAACTGTTCGAGATGGGGCTCAGCCTCCTCCGCCTCGCCGTGGTTGAGCAGCGCCTCGACGAAGGTGGCTACGTACCGAAGCTCCTCGGGATGGGACGTCGCTAGATCGCGCAGCAAAGGCCGGGCCTTCGGCCAGTTGTCGGCTGCCAAATACAGTTGGGCGAGCCCGAGAACGTCGCTTGGCACCTTCTCGCTTTGTTTCGCCACCAGTTGTTCAAGGTCTTTGATCGCCCTTTCGCGTTTCGCTCGACTCGGATGCGCCTGATCGAGCGCCACCTTGATGCGGCGGTCGGCCTCGTTCTCGCCGTGTTTGAGGTTCTCGTCGATCAGCGAGCCGGCGTCGATCAGATTCTGGTATCCGCCGCGGGCGATAAGGACCCGGGCCAGTTGGCGGCGCGCCCAGCGGCGGTCGTCCTCGTTGACGTTAAACTCATCGGTCTCGAGAATTCGACTGGCCAGTTGTTCGGCCCGTTCGGGCCGGTTGGTCCGCCAATAGAATTCGGCCAGAAGCCTGGCCCGCAGCGCGCTGCTCGGCTCCGCTTCCAGGGCCGCCTGATACTGCTTTTCCGCCTGTGCCGCCTCGCCCAGCAACTCGTAAGCGGCGGCCAGTGCGAGCGGGCGGCGCTGCTGGTCGACGTGTTTCTCGATCTGCTCGATTTGTGTCGCGGCCAACTCGCGGCGGCTGGTTGCCATGTACAACTGGATGAGTGCCAGATGCGTGTCCGGGGCGTCGCCGCCCATGGCGGCGGCCCGGAGGAACGACTCCTCAGCCTCATGCAGGAGCTGCCGGCCCGCCTCCTCGTTGCCGAGCGATGTTTCCCGCTGGCCCTTGCCGGCCGCCAAACGGCCGAGCCACAGGTGGTCGGCGTGCGATTCCGAATTGGCGGCTGTCTGCCTTGCCTGGTCGAGCGCCTCGTCCAACTGCCCCACGTTTACCAGCAGCCCGCCGCGCAGCCGCGACAGTTCTGAGGGAAGCTGGGCGCCAAGCTGATCCAACTGCTCCATGCGCTGCTGGGCCTCGTCGAACAATCCTCGCTTCGTCAGAAGCTGAATGAACCGGCGGAATGCGTTGGGGTTGGTTTCGCCCATGTCGACCGCGTTCCGGTAGCTTTCCAGGGCATCCTCGTCGCGGCCCTGACGCTCGTAAATGCCCGCCGTGAGCAAGGGCACGCGCGGCCAGCGCGGCTGGAGTTTACCGGCGCGATTGAGCAGTTCGAGCGCCTGTTCGAGCCGCTTATCGGCGCCGTCTTCCGCGCCGAGGCTCAGGAGCACTGCCTGGCCGTAAAGCCATTGCGCCCCCTCACCCTGGATATTCTTGATGGCGGCCAATTGCCGCCGCATTTCTTCCCGGTCGTTGTCGCGCATCGCTTGCTCGAACAGCGCGACCCGAATGCCAAGGTTGTCCGGCTGCTTCTGGACAACCTCCGTTGCCCACTGCTTGAACAGTTTCCAGTTGCCCGTCTGCTGCGCGGCCCCCATCAACCCGAGCAGGAGCTGCTGTCGCTGCTGATCGGTGAATTGATCGGTGTCTTCGGCCAACTGCCCGAGTCGGTCGGAGGCGTTGCGGCCGTAGCGGCTGACCAGATATCTCGCCCGCGAAAGGCGGAGCAACAGGGTGTCTCCGAATCGCGTCTGCGCCTCTTTCAGGACGGACTCCACGTCGTCCCAATTCTGTTGGCGCATGCCGATGCCCGCCCGGATCAGCCACAGCCCAATCTCATCGGCCCTTTCCGCCATGGCGTCGTCGAGCAGTTTCTCGGCCTCGGCGCTTCGCTCCTGCGCCAGGAGCATTTCTGCGCGGAGTCGAATCGCATCGAGCGACCCGGGATCGGCTTTTTCGAGGTCCGCGAGGCTTCGCTCGACGGGCGTCCAGTTGCGCTCGTCGGCCGGCGCCTGCAAAGTGCGCAGGATGTTCAATCGGACAAAATGGGCCAATCCGGCGGGCGTCGTCTCACCCGCGCGAAGCAACCGGCCGAACTCGCCGACGGCTTCTTCCAGTTCGCCCCCAGCCGCCATCAGGTCGGCCAGGGCCGCCCGGGACGGCGAGAAGGATCGGTCGATATTCAAAGAGCTTCGATAAGCGGCCTCGGCGCGTTTCTCGTCGCCCAGTTGCTGGTAACTCCGGCCGCGCCAATAATCGGCTTGTTTGACCAGGTTCGGCCAGGGCGCCAGATCGCTGCGGATCTTCTCGAACTTGCGGGCGGCGCTCTGCCAGAGTCGTTTCTGAAAGTCGAGGCGGCCCTCCAGGTACGTAATACGAGCCGGGGTGAAGTCCGTTTCCTTCAACTCGGCCAGCAGCTTGGCTGCCTCGTCCAATTGCCCACCGTCGGCGAGCAGATTGCCGAGATACCATACCAACTGCGGATCGCGCCTGGTGGCACCAAGGCCCTGCTGCAACCATCGGGCGGCCTCTTCCCGGCTGCCCCCGCGCAACGCGACGTCGGCGGCGATTGCGTACATGGGGACGTGCTCGGGGTGCTTCTGAAGACCCTCGGCAGCGTACCGGCCGGCCGACTCGAGGTTCTCCCGGCCGAGTTCGCACTGGGCCATCAGCCAGAGGCCGTCGCGGCTGTCCGGGTCCACCTTTAGCGCCCTGCCTGCGTGCTCGGCGGCCTCATCGTAGGCGCCCACCGTCTGGAAATAGTTCGCCGCCAGCAGCCTCGCGTCGAGCGAACCCGGGTTGGCCTGAATCATCCTGCGGATCCACTCATCGGCTTGCTGCTCTACGTTCAGGCGGAATCGGAGGGCGATGGCCAGGTAGCGGTACGCTTGCAGTTGCGCAGGATTCCGCTCGATGGCCGCTTCCAAGGTCTTCACCGCTTCCTTGTTGTCGCCGTCCATCAACTGGCACACACCCACAAGCTCGAGCAGTTCGGCGTTGTCGGGATCCTCCTTTAAGAGGAACTGCTGCAAGTGGGTCTTGGCGTCCTCGAAACGGCCGAACGCCATCGTAATGTCGACCAGCTTCCGACGTGCGTCGGACCGGCTGGGGTCCAAACGGACGACGCGCTCCAGGGTGCCCAAAGCTTGCGGATATTGGAGCACGTCCATCTGGAGGCCGCCCAGTTCCTCGAGCGCGTCCACGTCGTTGGGCCGCAATCGGACGAACCACACGTAGTTGCGGACCGCGTGCTGCAGCCGGTCCTTCTTCCGGTCAGCTTCGGCCCCCTCGACGTCCTCGATCGCCTCGGCCTCCTGGAGTGCCCTGCGGGCCTCGTGAAGGAACACGTCGGCGTTGCGCCGGACCTGATAACGGTGCAGTAGGTAAACCGCACCCCCGAGAACAACTCCCGAGACCAGAAGGATTGCCAAGAGCCGAAAATTAAGTGTTTTCATCCCGATTACCGTATGCCATATAGCGATATCCAAAATTTCATTATATCACGCCAGGGTCCACCTACGAAAACGCAATCCCCCCATGAGAGGCACCGAGAGCGGCACGATCCACGCCGCCAGGCCGTTTCAGGTGCACGTGCGTGGGATATTCATATTCTGCGGGATAAAAAGAGGCTCTTCCGTTTCCAGGTGCAGACTGCTTTGCCGGGGGACGGCACAGCGGCGTGTGCCTACTACATTGGTGCGGCCTGCACCTAGAAGATGCGTAGATGCCCGCTGGCCGGCGTCAGGCCGCCTCGCCATACTCGGCAACCTGCTGCCGTACCCACTGCAAATCGGCAATCGTATCGACGCCGAGGCTCTCGTGCTCCGTTTCGACCACGGCGATCGGAAAGCCGTGCTCCAAAGCACGAAGCTGCTCGAGTTTCTCGGCCTTCTCCAGCTCGGTTTGCGGCAGGCTTGCGAAATGGAGCAGGAAGTGCCGGCGGTAGGCATAAAGGCCCACGTGCTGCCAATAGAGGCCCGCCGCATCAAAAGGCGGGCCGGCGTCGCGCACGTACGGAATCGGGCTGCGGGAGAAGTACAACGCCCGTCCCGCGGCGTCGCAAACCACCTTCACGACGTTGGGGTCGGCGATGCGCTGCGGATCGCGTATCCGGTGCCGAACCGTAGACATGGGGAGCCCCGGATCGACAAGAAGAGGGTGGATCGCCGCGTCGATGGTGCCCGGATCGATCAGCGGCTCGTCGCCCTGGACATTCACCAGGATGTCGGCTGGACACTGCCGCGCGACCTCGGCCAGCCGATCGGTGCCCGTGGCGTGGTCGTCGCGGGTAAGCAGCACGCGAACGCCCAACGGCTCCAGGGCATCGACCACGCGACGGTCGTCCGTGGCCACCAGCACCTCGTCGACCAGGCCCGCCTGCGATGCCCGGTTGTACACATGCCATACCAGCGGCTTGCCCGCCAGATCGGCAAGCACCTTGCCCGGCAGGCGGGTGGACCCATAACGGGCGGGAATCACGGCCAGAACCTTGCTCATCATGCGCGGGAGGATACCCATTCGGCCGAAACACAGCAAGAGGAATCGTGCTTCTTCTCATACTCGTATCCAAGCTGATACGCCTTTTCGATGATCGTCTCGGGATCCGTCTCCAGCAAGACCCGATCACCCTCTTGAAGCACCCGTGGCACCGAAACAACCTGGTCGGCTGCCAATACCTTGTCGGCTGCCAGGATACTTACGGCGGCGCCGAAGACACTGCGGCGGCTCATGGTCGTTCTTAGAAGCAGCGAGGGGTGGTTTCTTGTCGACATGGCAAAGCTCCGGTCGTTGTTGGCATATCTCTTCCGATCCTCCTCTCCATTCTATAGGACAATACGAGCGAGGGCCAACCGGGAGGAAGCCGGCGGCGACACCCTGGGACACTCGAGACACCCACTATGTGACTCTGCTATCGATCCCGTCGTCCTGCCGGCCTCTTGTTGACGAACGCCACGCACCAACGCCTCAGTTGGCGCATTCCGGCGAGGAGAATATAGAATCGTATGGATGTCCGCTGTGTCGCCTCAGGTCAGTCGTGGGACCGGCCGGGACAAGCAGGTTATTGTCGTGCGCCGCTTAACGGCCCAAAATTCGGCACAGAATCGGCGTTGTCGGAGAATCTTGCCGCACACTTCAGACTTCTTCCGCTTGACAGCCGAGAACCTGGCCGCTCAAATCCACAGGGACATTGCACAAGGCTCCGGGTGTACAGTGCTTGCCGCTCGCGGATTTGCTCACTTGATCGTTCAGGACTTCACGTCACGCAGCGTAGGCGTAATGGAACGCTTGCCCCAGACACGCAGGGGCATGTGCATTGTAGTCGCGGTTCTGTTGGGGTTTGGAGTACTTCAGTAAGCTCCCGCGACTGCGGACATTGAACGTCGAGAATACCAGGGTAACAAGCGAGGGCGTTGCCCAATTCCGCGCCAAGGCGCCGGCTTGTGAGATTAGCGCGAGCGTCGACGACCAGAACTGAAGCTGTTGGCGAATAGACAAGAACGGAGGATTCGACGATGTCTTCTTCTACTTTGATGATGCTGGCATGATATGATGTGTGATTGTACAACAGATGGTGTACGACTGATGAGGGTGCAGAACATATTGATGGTCACGGCAAACATTCTACTCCGGTGCCTGGCCTGCGCCGGTGTCGCGGTTGCGGGCATCATTCCGGCAGGGTGTGGGCGGGCAGTTGCCCAAGACGCAAGGACTACCGATGCCCACATCGCCCCTCGGGAAGATCTTTCGATATCGACCCTTACGCGGGCGCTGAGGGCTGCAGCCATGGACCACGACGACGACCAGTGGAAGGTCATCATGGCGAAGATAGCAAAGAGAGATGCAGGTGCCATTCCTGGACTCCTCTATGTGATCGCGAACGCGCCGGATCCAACTGAGCGCATGCTCGCAACAATGCCGCTAGCAAGATTGGAGACTTCCGCTCGCGGTGCGACGCGTCCCTTGATGCTCACGTTCGCTACGGAGAAGGAGGCATTCACCAGGGGCGCCGTTTTGAAGACGGTCGTGCGAATCAACGACGATGACTTCAGTTGGGCCGAATCGTATCTCGATGGAATCACTAATGCGTTGTACGACTCCGAGAGGATACTGTGCGTTGAGGCTGCGTGGATTCTTGGACATCTTGGACCGAGAGCGAAGGCTACTGTACCACATCTGGTTAAGGTGCTTACAAACGAGGACACCGACAAGAACTGTCGCCTCATGGCGGTCTGGGCGATTGTGGCCATCGAACCGCCTTCGCGGGCGGGAGAACAGTTGATGCAAGTGTTCTCCACGGTTCAGGATTTGTCCGTTCGAGCCAAGATACTCAGAGAGGTAGCACGACTCTACAAGGACAACCCGCAATGGGCCGAACGGAAGCTCCGCAACTCAGGCACTTGCGGCAGCGGCCCTCGGTCGAGGCGATCGTGCAGGTGGTTACGGAGCATTTCGGGATAGATCGACGTCGCTGGGCTCCCGGCTGTCGTCTGGACGACGCAAGCCCGGATTATTCATCTACGTAGGGTGGGTCAAGGTCGCGTAGATCGTTGGTGGGTCCGCACAAGCCGCAACCAAGCTGATTCAAAGCCCGCCACCTGGATGCTCGCCCGCAGTCGCGACCGATGACCCACCAAGGGAGCGGCTTGTTTGACCCACCCTACCTATCGTGAATAATCCGGGCAAGCCGCGCGATGGCAGCCTACTTGGCACGTCGCCGCTTCGGTCATCCGGCAGGCGAGATAGCCGTCGTGCTGGGCTACCGAACCGCCAGCAGCGTCACCCGCGCCGTCGCCCGCATCGAGTCGGGTAGCAACAAGCTTGACCACGCCGCCACCAAGTTGGAGAACGTTCCCCTTTTCCCCCTTTCCCATTTTCCCTTCCTTACACAGCACTTCATTCGGCTGAACTGTTGCGAGACCACAAGCAACGCTTTCTGGGAGATCCCGGAGTAATCCTGCGCAAGCCGGTTACCCCCGGGGCGCCAACTCGATCATCGCCCAGAGGTCCAATTGGGGTACGGTCAACTCGATGTACTCGCCGTCGGTGCGGAGTACGCACGGCTTGGGCTCTTGCTTGGGAGCGTGGAGCGTGGCTCGGCCAAACTCGCGGCCGAGGAACAGGTCGGCACGCAGGCGGACGGTGAAGTTCTGCTGGGGAACCATCGTATCGGTCTGCCCATCGTACCGGCGGTTGAGCAAGTGGATTGCGACCGGGGCCGCCGGATCGTCCGGGATCGCCCTGGGGACAACCGCTACGTGCTCCGAGCCTTCAACGGTTACCGGCTCTGGCAAGAGTGACTGAAGCTTTGCGTCATCGGGCCAGGAAACGAGCCGCCCCTCGGCGTCGACGGCGTCGATCAGCGCCTTTTGTTCCGCATCCATCGCCAGATCCGTCGGCACCACGACCGCGCGGAAGCCGGCAAGCTTCCCGGCGGTCAGCCGGTAATCGGGAAGCCAGTCCTCGCCGGCCACGACGATCGTAAAGGGCACGTTCCGCTCGGCCAGGGCAGCGGCAATCGGCTCGACGTTGCCTTTGTACTGCCGCCGCGAGGCCGCGTCGTACACGACGGCAACCGGCGCTACCGCCTCGTAACGATCCAGAAGACGCGCATGCCTGCGGACGAACTGGTAGACCCAGGCCAGTTCCTCCGGCGGGAAGTTGGCCCAATGGGTGCCTTTTTCCTTGGTATAGCACCACTGCCGGTGCGGGGCCATGAGCATGTGGCCGTGGGCGTAACTCAGCGCCGCCCAAAGGCGGATGAGCCCGGTGAGGTTGTGCTCCGACACGTAGGACCAGTCGTAGCCGCTGGCCGTAGAGGTCACCGGGCGGTTTACACCGTCGGCCAGTTTGTAGATGTAGATGGGATGAGCAGGCATCTTGCGCGTGCTCGCCGCGTGTCCCACCTCGCAGCAGAAATAGCTCAGTTGCGGGGCGATGGCCAACCGCTGTGGATCGCCCAACGGCGAGTTGACGCTCAGCGTGATGGGCTTTCCACGAAGGTCCGCGCCCCGCTTGCGGTAGTCGCCCACGAAGCGATGCGCGGCCTTCAAGTGAAAGTCGAGGAACCCGCCGGCCAGCGGCAGCGACGCCCGCCGACGGTTATAGTCGTCGGGCGCCACGCCGCGGTCGAGCAGGAACTGCCGGTAGTCGAACGCGTCGAGGTCGCCGATTTCCAGCGCCGCCCGCTGCTCCGGCGAAAGGTGCTCCTTCAGGTACTCCCGGAATCCGGCCATGCAGTGCCGGCAGAAGCACGCCTGCTGCCACGTGACCATGCCGGCGGTGCCTTCGTAGTCGTCGATGTGCAGTCCGTCCGGATCGTGCGCCATGCGCTGTTCGAGCCGGCTGTAGAGGAAATCGCGGAAGAGCGGGGCGTTGGTGCAAAAGTGCCACGCAGGCTGGTCCTTGTGCTTGTGGTCCCAGAGCCAAGGCACGATGAACGGCTCGCCGGCGAAGTTGCGGCACGCGGCGTCCATGAAGTCTTCGCTGAAGTCGATCATCCCCTGGAACTCGGTGCGGAACCCGACGCTCACGGAGAATAGCCGCACGCCCGCTCCGCGGGCGCGTGCGATGTGTTCCCGGTCGGCCCGGCCGGCCCAGCCGAGCACCGTGCATCCGTACACTTCGTACATGGCCGGATTATCGTACATGAAGACCACGTCGGAGCGGCGGATCGCCCGGTCTGAATCGCCCTCGGCGGCAATGCCCCCTGTTGGGACCAGCAAAGCAAGAATGGCAACGAAAAGGCATCGGACGTTCATCATGGATCTCCCGGGAGTGTGGGGCAGGCTTGCGTGTGTCGTGGCAGGTCAAGAGTGTGGGCGCGATGGTCAGTGCCGGCACTCTCGTGCGGTGATTATGGAGATTATCATAGCAGCTTCTCTCGTGCTGTGAAAGCAACGTAGCCGGCCAGTCATAGCACCGGCCGGGGCGAGCCCGGCGGCGAAGAATAGAGTGGACGCGGGCGCGGTGGTAGCCGGCCAGTCATGCCACCGGCCGGGACAAGCCCGGCGGGGAAGAAGGGGTGGACGTAAATGCTGCCGCCGCGCTTGACGCGGTGCGGAGGCTACCGTTAGTATGGCAGTTCACCTTTCTTGAGGAGTACATGCCATGAGACGTATTTTATTGATGTCCAGGTTTGTTGCGGTCGCCTTCCTGACGGTGTGTGCCGGGATCGCATTCGGCCAGCAGATGCTGCCTAACTCGAACTTTGCCGAAGGCGACGGGACTCCGGCCGCGTGGACGCTGCGGGGCCGGGGGCGATGGCTCGACCGGGGCGTCCTGGAGGTGGAAGGCACCGGGCGCGACAGCAGCGCGTGGCACTGCCCCATCGACTTGCAGCCCGGCGAGCTTTACCGGTTCGAGTGCGTTGCGCGGCGCGTCGGCGGCAGCGGCGGCTGCATGATCAGCGGACCCGATTTCGCCAATCGCGATCATCAACCGGCCGATGCCTGGCAGACCTTCGGCCACGTGTTCCAGGTGCCCGCCCACGTGAGCCGGGCGGATGTGCGCGTGGGCCAATGGCAAGCAAGCGGCGCCACGCAGTTCCAGTCGGCCGGTCTGCGGCCCGTGTTGCCCGTGCATGCGCAGGCGGGCCGGTGGGTGCTGGGCGAAGACGAATCGATCCGCGAAGGCACGTACCGCTTCCAAACCCGCTTCCTGCACGAGGGAAGCAACTACCACCGCACGCTGCACCATGCGACGGCCGGCTTCAACAGCAACCGCTGGTCGTTCGGCCGGAGCCAAGAGGTGGTTTACCATTTCGCCCTGCCCGGCAATGCGTTCCGCGGCGGCGAAGTGCGGTTCAGCGTGAATCACTATCAGGCAGGCCGCGTCTTGCTCGAGGCCAGCCGCGACGGAGCCCAATGGCAGCCGTTGGTGGAACGGGCCGAATTGGGCACGGCCGAAGCCGCCATCGCCGAATCTCTGCTGCCTGCCGAGCAGCTTTACCTGCGGCTTCGCACGCCTGATGAGGCCTGCTCCCTGCAAGTCGACCACCTGGAGTTCACAGCCCCTTTGGACCGTCCCTCGCCCGACGCGGCCGGGCAGACGCTGTTCGCCGAGGTGGTGGAGCCCTCGGAACAACTTGTTGTGGATCGGCTGACGTGCGAATCGGCCGGGGGCGCAGGACCGACGGCGGTTCACGTTCTGGCACGCCGGGCCGGGCAGGGCGATTCGACGGTAACCGCACAGGTCGCGATTGACCATGCCGATGGAGAGCAGGTGTCCGTGCCGCCGGCTGCGGCGCAACCGCACGCCGGCAAACCTGCCGAACTCCGCATCGACTTGCCGCCAATGCCGGCCGGCGCCAACCAGTTGCGATTGACGCTTGCCGCCGGCGATTCACGGCCGCTGGTTCTTGCGGCAACGATTGCGGTGCCCGACTACTACCGGACCGACTACGGCGCGCTGCTCGACGACGCGAACCCGGCGGCCGCGGTTTGGTGGTGCCGGGCGGACCATAAGATTCCGCGGCAGCGCGCGCTGCCCGCCGGGCGGTCGGAAGCGGCGGAGCTTTCCGCGGCCAAGAACGACTATGAGGCCGTGCAACTGGTGGTGAGGGCGGGGGAACGGCCGCTGGTGGGCCTGACGGCCGGCGCCGGGCCTCTTGCGGGGCCTGACGGCGCGGTCATCGAGGCCCGGCACGTTGAGTTATCCCAGGTGTACTATCACTACGTGGACACACCCACCGACCACACCGGCGTGCGCGACTGGTGGCCCGACGCACTCCCGCCGCTGGACACGCCAATCGACGTGCCTGCGGGGCAGAATCAGCCCGTCTGGGTGCTCGTTTACGTGCCAGAGGACGCGGCGGCGGGCGAATACTCGGGCACGGTAACACTCAAGGCCGAGGGCTTTTCTTCGGAAGTGCCCATCCGGTTGCGCGTGTGGGACTTCGCCCTGCCGCGAAGGAACAACCTGGAGACGGCGTACGGGCTCAGTCTCGGGACCATCGCTCAATACCACCGCCTGAAGACCGAGGACGACCGGCGGCAGGTGTGGGAGAAGTACCTTGCGCTGATGTCCCGCAGCCGGCTGAGTCCCTACGATCCGGTGCCGCTGGACCCGATCCGCGTCAGCTTCAAGCCCGACGCCGACCCGCCGCGCGCCGAGGTCGATTTCGAGGCGTTCGACCGCGAGTTCGCCCGCGTGATCGGGAAGTACCACTTCACCAACTTCCGGTTGCGTGTGCAAGGGATGGGCGGCGGCACGTTCCACGAGCGGTTCGAACCGTCGATTGGCCCCTACAACGCAGGGACGCCGCAATACGAGGCTGCGTTCGCCGACTATGTGCAGCGGCTCGAAGAGCACTTGCGCGAGAAGGGCTGGCTCGATATGGCGTACGTCTACTGGTTCGACGAGCCTGCCCCGCCAGATTACGAGTTCGTGGCCGCGGGCATGAAACGCCTGAAGCGTTACGCTCCGGGGCTGCCGCGAATGCTCACCGAGCACATGCGGCCGGGCGACTTCCGCAACGTGCTCTTCGGCACGGTCGACATCTGGTGCCCGGTCAGCTACGCGTTCGATCCGGAAGAAGCGGCGAAGGGCCGCGCTCGCGGCGAGCGGTTCTGGTGGTACGTGTGTACCGGCCCGAAAGCGCCGTACTGCACGCTGTTCATCGACCATCCCGCAACGGAGCTGCGCGTATGGCATTGGCAAGCGTGGCAGCGCGACATCGTCGGAGCGCTGGTCTGGTCGGCCAACTACTGGACCTCCGGTGCCGCGTACCCGGACAGTGCCCAGAACCCCTACGAGGACCCGATGGGCTGGGTCTCCGGCTACAGTACGCCGAAAGGCGTGAAGCGGCCCTGGGGCAACGGCGACGGCCGGTTCATCTACCCGCCCCTTGCGGCGGCACCACCGGAAATCGCAGGCGAGGGTCCCGTATTGGACGCGCCCGTTTCGAGCATCCGGCTGGAGATGCTCCGCGAGGGAGTTGAAGATTACGAGATGCTCCACCTGCTGCGAACACTGATCGGCAAACGCCGTGATGCGCTTTCGGCCGACGAGCGGGCGCGTTACGAGGCGCTGCTCGAAGTGCCGCCGGAAATCACCGCCGACATGACCACGTTTACCACCGATCCGGAACCGATCCATGCCCGCCGGGCGGAAATCGCCGAGGCGATCGAGCGGCTCAGCGGGGCAGGGCAGGGGAGTAAGAAGTAAAGGAGGCATTGTGGAGAAGGAAGAGGGGAAACTGCCGACGGACCGCTCAGGCAGCGTGGTCAATCTGCTCATCGTGATTGCGTTGGGCATTCTGCTAGCCTCGGTCTACGCCCCGCTGCTGTTGTGGCTGGGGCGAGCGACGCTGTCGCTTGAGCAGTTGCACAACGGCGGGTTGATCGTCCTGTTCGCACTGCTGATCAGCCTGCGGCGAGCGATTTGGGCGGGGGCGTTCCGCCCGGAGGGCAACGGCCTGGGAGTCGCGTTGGTTGCCGCCGGGCTGGTAAGCCTTTACCTGGTCCGTTGGCTGCCCGTTCTGGCCCTGCCGATTGCGCTGATGTCGTTCTGCCTGGCGTTTGCCGGACTGTCGGCGTTCCTGTTCGGCATCGCCGGGGTTCGCGCCTTGCTTCCTGCGATCGCGGGTATCCTTCTGCTGGGCATTCTTGCGGGCGCGGCGCCGTGGTTGGATTGGCCATTGCGGGCGGCCGGCGCCAGGTACAGCGCGACGGTTCTCGAATACCTTGGAGTCGACGTGGCCGTTGCCTTGAAGCAGGGCCGCCCTCCGGAACTACTGCTGGCAGTGAAAGACCGCATGTTCATTGTGGCGGCGGAGTGCAACGGATTCGGGCTGATCACGTCCTCCCTGCTGGTCGCGGCCATTCTGGGGTTCCACTATCGGATTCCTTGGACCGCCAAGCTCGGTCTGTTCCTGTTCGCCCTGCCGCTTGCCCTTCTGTTCAACGCCCTGCGGATCGTAGGCATCAGCCTGGCGGCGGTGCACCTGCCGCTGCCGTACATGCTGATCCACGAGGGCATTGGCCTGTTCTTCTACGGAGCCGCCCTGCTGCTTCTCTGGTGGCTGGCAAGTTGGCGCGCGGAGCCGGAACCGCAGCGGCACGGCCGCCGATAGGGGGCGGTGGCATCTGTTGCACCGCGTCCCGACCTCACGTGTGTCAGCAGGCATCCTCCGGCGAATGAATCGTGTCGGCCTCCGGACATCTGGTCCGCTTGATCTCTGGAAGCCCTTCGTTGAAGCGGCAGCCAACAGAACGTGCCCTGTGCGGCAAGATTCTCTGGCAGAGGCAGAAGGGCGATTCTGAACGCGTGCGGATGCCTGCGGCGAGCGTGTCCCCGCCGGGCTCGCCCCGGCCGGGTTGATGACTGGCCAGCTACAG
>JAVEUP010000369.1:0-3836 GCA_034005525.1 Thermoguttaceae bacterium
AAGAAACATCGAAGCCATGTATCAACTGCTCGGGTACTCGACAAATCACGTAATACGGTCACGAATGATGCATGAAGTGCAAGCTACAAATGGCTGGTCTTGACATTTAACTTTTGGGGGCAGCCTTGGGGCAGACCGGGATATAGGGATTAGCGAGGCGTCTTTGAGCGTTGGAGGTTAGGTGGAAGGTGTTAGGTGCTAGGTGTCAGGTGTTAGGGGAGTGGAGAAAGGGAGCTTGGGCGCCGTGGTAGCTGACTGACCACCGCTGCGGGCCGGGCAAGCCGGTCGGTGGCGTTTGCGCGGTGCGCCCGAAGCCCGCGGGTAGCGGCCAATCATCGCGCCATCTAGTCAGGTGCCAGGTTTCAGGTGTCAGGGGAGTAGCGATATCGGGTTGGTCGGCGGGGCGGGGAGATTGGGGCCAGCCCTTCGGGCTTCTGTTCTGCTTTTGTCTCGCAACCCGGGGTTGCGCCTTGCTCGCACCACTCGCGTCGGCTGCACCCCGGGCTGGTTTAGGGTCGTCCCTTCGGGACTGGACTCTTCCGTTTCTAAGTGCAGGACTGCTTTACCGGAGGGACGGCACGGCGGCGTGTGCGTGCTACATTGGCGCGAACTGCTCTTTCATGGTATCTTTTGTGCGTCTTGAGCGCGAGATGTGTGAACTGTTATGGGGAACGGATTCGAGGGCTGGGAAGAGAGTGAAATACGAACGATGAAGGGGGTACGATGAAGAACAAATCGACAGGCGAGAGCGGGCCAACGATGCCGGCCACCGTCGGGAGCGATGCGCCAACTGCGGGGCCGTTCGATTTTGCGGCGCTGGTGAGCGCCATCCGTCAACTGCATGCCCATTGCGCAGCGAGGGCAAGCCGGGCCGTCAATGTCCATCTGACGCTACGCAACTGGACGATCGGACGATACATCCGGGAATTCGAGCAGAACGGCGCCGACCGGGCATCCTATGGCGCTCGCCTCCTCGATACGCTGGCCGGGGCACTGCAAGAAGGTTTGGACCGCTGCTACACGGGCCGTTACCTCGGCCTGTGCCGACAGCTTTACGACGTGTATCCGGCGATTGGGAAATCGATGATTTCCGAATTCGATTCCGTCCCCCTGCTCGGCACCCCCCCCATCCGACCCGTACAAGGCAATTCGGAAATCACCGACTTCCGAATCTCCTTTGCAGCCGCATCTACTGGGGGGGGACCAGGGGTCGGGAGTCTTTACTCGGGACAGTGGTGGTGGCGGATGGCAATTTGAGGTTATGCCACAACGATGGCGAGTTGCCGCTGGGGGGAATGCGTAGCGCGTGTTGAACCGCGGGGTGGGTAAGATGCGGCTGTTCGCCGAAGAGCGGGACTTCGAGGCGGAGTTGGCGGCGCGCACGGCGGCCGATGGTGCGTGGCTCGCGTTTCGGCGACGCCGACTGGCAGGAGCGTACCGCAAAGCGGTTGGGCCTCGAATCGACGCTTCGCCCGCGCGGTCGTCCCTGGCGTTCTGCATCACAATCCGAGTAAAGACTCTCGACCTCGTAGGCGTTTCCGGCTGATCTGCAACTGCGACCGAGGTGCAGTGTCGCGTGCCGACGGTGCCCTGCTGGAGTCCCGGCTTCAGCCGGCACGACAAGACCGCCTGAAGGCGGGACTCCAACCCAGCGGCCTGAACCTAGAAACGGACGAACGTGCAAAAATCGGCCAGCACACCCCAGGAGAACTGCAAAGTCGAAAACGAAGGGGTCAGGTCCATGTTTTCGGCCAACGGTTTCCTCGGATCGCTGCGTGGAATTGGCGGAAAAATGGACCAGACCCCAGACTTTGCAGTTCTCCTGCAGCACACCCGCCAGGGCTTGACAAAGAGCCCTGTCGAGGTAACAAATGGGCTTTGTGGGATGGAAAGCTCAACCCATATTCCAGCACAACGGCCCCCGCGGTCCCGGCGGCCGGCCGCAAGGGAGACATTCTGCGATGCGACGGACGATCACGGTTGTGATGTTCTCGGCAATGGTCGTTTTCGGGTTCTCGGCTCGTCCGGTCCGGGCAGCCGAGCCGGCGGGGCTTCGCGTCGCGACGTTCCACGCCGACGTTACGCCGCCGCCAGGCAGCTTCATCTACGGGCTGCAGCGGCTGGAGACGATCGAGCACCCGCTGTTGGCCAAAGGGATTGTGCTGGAGGACGGCCGGCGTCGCTACGTGCTCTGCTCGGTCGACTACTGCCTTTTGTCCAACGGGACGCACACGATGTTTCGCCGCAAGCTGGCCGAAGCGGCCGGTACGGACCTCGCCTGCGTGGCGGTGCAGACGACGCACGTGCATACGGCGCCGCTGGTCGACCAGGGCGTTGCCGAGATTCTTGAGGCGATCCAGGATCCGCCGGCGTACTACGACCTGGCGTTGTACGAAACGATCGCCGACCGGCTGGCCGCGGCCGTAGCGGCGTCGCTGAACGGCTTGCAGCCGTTCGATCAAGTCGGCATGGGCCAGGCCAAGGTGGAGCGGGTAGCCTCCAGCCGGAGAGTGCCGGATGCCGCGGGCACGCTGCATTGGCGGGGTAGTTCGAGTGGAAAGCGTGCGGAGCTGCGCGCATTGCCCGAAGGCAACATCGACCCGTTTCTGAAGACGATCACCCTGGCTCGCGATGGCAAGCCGCTGGTGCGAATGCACTACTACGCCACGCATCCGCAAACCTTCTACCGCGACGGCCGCGCAAGCTACGATTTCGTGGGGATGGCCCGCGAAGCGCTCCAGGAGAAGGAGGACGTGTTCCAGGTGTACTTCACCGGCTGCGCGGGCGACGTGGCGGCCGGTAAGTACAACGACGGCACGCCAGAGGCGCGGCAGGCGCTGTACGAGCGGCTGTTGGCAGGCATGGAAGCTGCGGTCGCCTCGACCGCGTGGATGCCGGCGGAGCGGCCCGAGTGGCGAACCGCGCCGGTGTTGCTGCCGCCTCGTTCCGACGCGGGGCAGTCGGCCGCCGACCGACGAGCGAAGCTGCTGGACGAAAAGGTGCAGCCGTTCATGCGAACCTGGCACGCCCGCCGGCTGGCGTTCGCCCAGCGGGCCGACCAGCCCATTGAGTTGAGTTTGCTGCGAATCGGGCGCGTTCACATCGTTCACCTGCCCGGTGAGCCGATGCTGGAATACCAGTGGTACGCCCAGCGATTGCGTCCCGACGACTTCGTGGCGGTGGCCGGGTACGGCGAGGGCAGCCCCAGTTACATTTGCACCGAGAGGGCCTTCACCGAAGGCGGCTACGAACCGGCCGCCTCCGCCGTCGGGCCCGAATCGGAAGGATCGTTGAAGGCCGCCATACGCCAACTGCTGGGCGTTGAATGAAGTTGCGGGACATTGGGGGACATTGGGGTCAGGTCTTGACATTTAACTTTTGGGGGCAGCCTTGGGGCAGACCGGGATTGGGGATTAGCGAGGCGTCTTTGAGCGTTGGAGGTTAGGTGGAAGGTGAGGCTCCCCCGCGGTGAACGCGGGGGCTTCTGGGCGAGTTGCCGCTGGGGGGAATGCGTAGCGCGTGTTGAACCGCGGGGTGGGTAAGATGGGGCTGTTCGCCGAAGAGCGAGACTTCGAGGCGGAGTTGGCGGCGCCCACGGCGGCCGGTGGTGCGTGGCTCGCGTTTCGGCGACGCCGATTGGCAGGAGCGTACCGCAAAGCGGTTGGGCCACGAATCGACGCTTCGCCCGCGCGGTCGTCCCTGGCGTTCTGCATCACAATCCGAGTAAAGACTCCCGACCCTCCCTGAAAGAGCCTTCGTTGTCAAGGGGAGTCTCTGCGGATTTTGTCGCTTGGGGATGCTTCTCTGTTTGCTGTATTTGCGTACAATCTTCGTAG
>JAVEUP010000370.1:0-3831 GCA_034005525.1 Thermoguttaceae bacterium
TTCCGATCTCGACGAATACCTGGAAGACAACCGAGCCGGCGCTCTCTCCACCCTGCCACTGCATGCCGACCTCGCCCTCGAACGCCTGGTACTCGCCGGCCAGCAGGATGGTCACCTCGCCGTTGGCGTGCATCCCCAGCCCGCGCTGGTAGGTTGTCTCGCCGATGCGCAGCGCGCGGGCTTCGCGGTCGCGCGGTTTGACGGCCGTGTTCAACCCGAGCGAGCCCCAGGTGAACCTCGCCCCCACAATCCGCTCCCGGAGTGCGTCGGCTATGTAATCGGCGGCCGGGGGGTCGGCCGCGACGGCCGCCCGGCCCAGGCACAGTATGAGGGCAATTCCAGTCAGCAGGGGTGAACGCTTGAAGGCTCTCATGGTGGGCTCCTCGGTGTTACGGTTGGAGAGACGCCAACGAGGCAATCCTCTCTCAGCGTTTCAGTCGGTCAATCAGGAAGTCGTGCTGTGTGCGGTACCCGAAAATCTGGTGCGTGACCACGACACCCTTATCCCTGGGAAAAGGCATCCATCCACCGCCGTGGATGTAGAACACCAGCGGCGTGGGCGCAGGCGCATCGGCCTTCCACAGATCGAGCACCTGCCGCGGATGCGGGCCGTAGGGCACATTGGCCAAAGTGGGCGCGGGCGGGTCGGCCGCGCGCAGCTCGCTCGACGCAAGTACAATGGCAGTGCATATGCAAATGGTCCCGGCGATTCTCATACCCGCAATTATCGCCCGCCACCCGGTCGGCACAAGTGCTTTTTGCGTTCCCTTTTGTGCCGTTTTGCGGTGTGCCGGGTCATTCGTTCCCGGTTTGACTAGGCATGTCCGGGCCGTCGCCTCTGACAGGGGACTGCCGCAGTTTTCGGGCTCTTCCGTTTCCAAGTATGAAGGTTCTGGACGCGTGAGTGAAGTGAAGGCGCTGAGAAATCCGTAACCGCTCACCCTGCATCCGAGGTTGTTGCGTGGGTTCCCGGGCGGCACGTTCCTGAGAGTGCCTGCCGACCGCCAGAAAACCTGCCGCCCTCCCCTTGGTTTATCATGAATCGGGCATTATAATAGCAGTATGGGCAAAATGGTTTTCACCTGGGACGATCGGAAGGCGCGCGAAAACCAGCGAAAACACCACGTTTCTTTCGAAGAAGCGGTAACGGTGTTCACCGATGAGAACGGCCGCCTGAAACACGACCCTGACCATTCACACGATGAAGACCGCTTCATCTTGCTTGGTATCAGTGCCAAACTCCGCTTGCTCGTTGTCGTGCATACATACCGGCGAGGCGAAGGCGAGGCGCGGATCATCTCAGCCCGGAAAGCAACCCGAAACGAGAGCAGACAATACGCGCAGTTCCTATGAGAAAAGAATACGATTTCTCCGATTCCGTTAGGAATCCCTATGTCAAGCACCTCAAGAAACAGGTAACGCTGCGTCTTAATGAGGATGCCATCGCCTACTTCAAAGCTCTGGCCCAGGAAACCGGGATTCCCTATCAGAATCTAATCAACCTCTACTTGACCGAGTGCGCTCACTCCGGCAAGAAACTCACGCTACAATGGGCATCGTAGGCAATGCGACACGGGGCGCAAGGCAAATGGAACTCAGAGGCCGTCACCGTCCCCCTCGCATGCAGCCGGAGAAGACTGTCCGCGCCACAACCCCGTGAACGTCTACAGTGGCCGATAAAGAAGACTGCCCAGTTGACGCAGCGTCAAGCAGTCACGGCCCCGTTAGATCGAAGTCTTGCCGATTGGTTCCGGGGGTCAACTGGCAGGTCAGTTCGCCTTTCTGGCCGAACTCGAGGATCAGAATTTCGTCCACCATGGTCCCCGGCGGCTCGGGTGGGCCGGCAGGGATCCGCCGCCCGGTGCGCTGAATGCCGGTGATGGAAACCAGCTTCTCTCCGGCGGCGTTGGGAGCCTTTAGGGTAACGGCGTACTGGCCCTGCTCGATGGTGCCGCCAAGGCTCGGCCCTTTCCCATCGGCGGGCCGGAACGAGATGGTTCCCTCTTCCATCGGCTGCCCGTCCACCAGGACCTGCCCGCTGACGGCCACCTGCCCCCGCCCGCACCCGGCCGCCCGCACCCGGCCGCCAGCACCAGCACCGCGGCCACCGCCGCGCCAACCAGCGCCCGGCTATTCCGTAACGCAACATCTAACCGCGCCGCACGGGCGTTCATCCACAAGGTCATCACTTGACACGTTCCCTCCGGTAAGAAGTTACCTCTCCGCTCGCTCCATCTCCCATCTCCCAACTCCCAACTCCCAACTTCCAACTTCCATCTCCCATCTCCCATCTCCCATCTCCCAACCCCTACTGAAACCCGCTGAACAGCACTTCGCTGGGCACGGCGGCCGGGGTGCATAAAGCGTGCCATATCTCGAGGTCGATGCTCTCGGAAACAAAGTGCGTGCTGCCGTCGGCGAGCCCGAGGCTCACACCGCCGGGATGCTTGCTGCGGGCGGTAAGGCGCATCTTCCGATCGCCGTAGCCGCTGTAGGCGCCGATGCAGGGCGCCTGGGGATTGTTCTTGCAGTAGGCCGTGCGGGTCCAGTCGGGGTCGGTTGCGTTCGGTGAGAAGTTGTGGTGGTAATGGCATCCTTCCGGATAGTGCATCACGCCGCGGAAGTCGGCGTCGGTCAGCACGATTTCGCTGATCGTCGCCGTGTTCGACGTGCCGTCGGTAAACGCGGAAAAACGCGTGTTGCTGTTGCAGTAGAACACGCCCTTCGTGCGGCTGTTCGGGACGTCGGCATAATTGCGTTCGGTCATCGGGCCGATGCCGTTGTTGGCCACGTAGTTGCCGTGCGCCCACCACGGCACGTCCTGGCGCACGAGAGGTTCAATCTCTTTGTCGGACGGGCACAGCATGGTCGGGAAGCAGGCCGACGCGACCGGCTGGTTCGGTTTGGCCGGATCGCCGGTCTGGCCGAAGCCCTCGTTCCAGTCGATCAACTCATACACCGCGCGCTGTTCAAAGTAAGGAAGCGTATGAGTAATCCAGGTCGATTCCGCGCCCTGCTCGTCGCCCGCGGCCCCTTGGGGCCAATAGAAGCCGGGCGGCAGCAACCGCTTCGCGTCGTGGTGCAGGTGCAGTGCCAGGCCCACCTGCTTCAGATTATTCAGGCACTGCATCCGCCGCGCCGCCTCGCGCACTGCCTGCACCGCCGGCAGCAGCAGGGCGATGAGAATGCCAATAATGGCAATGACCACAAGCAGTTCGACGAGCGTAAATCCGCGTTTCCTTCCGGAATGCACGAGCGATTCCTTCCGATAGGGCAAAACAAACGCTCCGCATAGGACGCCGGGCGGCACAGAGCGAGAGCAATCGAAAGACACTACCTCCGCCTCCGCACCAACACGAGGCCCATAAGACCCAAGACGGCCAATACGAGCGCCGCCGGCTCGGGCACGGGGACGGCGTTGGGCACAAGGTTGTCTACCTGGAGTCCCACGTCAGCCGCTCTGACGATCATCATCGTGTCCCAGTTGGCCGGATTTTGCATGGCCGCATACGTACCGGTATATCGGGACGTCAAGCCCATGTTGACCGGTGTATCGTTGATTTGCGTCCACCCGAGGTCGCCCTGGGTGAGGTTCATGAAATAGAGTGTTCCGAGACCGTCGGCCGAACTGCTCGTGTCGATCAACAACTGCATGCGCAGCCAATCGCCCTCTGCCACGCCGAAGTCGTCGTCGGGCCGTCCCAGGAACGTGGCGAACGCAGAAGGACCACCTATTGACCTTTGTGTGGCTATTGAACCTCTTCCTTGGCATCGAAAGGCGCAAACCCCTTGCTGTCGTATACGTGATCCGAAATATGATGGTTCATTAGC
>JAVEUP010000371.1:0-3826 GCA_034005525.1 Thermoguttaceae bacterium
TGCTAAGTCCCAGATTCTCTGAGGCACGAAGCTTGTAGGAGTGTTGGGTTGAGTGAGACGTTGATCCCGCCGCCTGGGCAGCCCCCGCCCTGGAATCCCGCCCGAAAGATGTGAAACTGAGACCCCGCCCCCCCGTGCTTGTGGCGTGCCGCGGTGGCGTTGCATCATCATTGCCGTGGGGAGAAGGAAAACGGGGAGGCGTGCGGACTGGCGATCGCGACACGCCCCCCACCAAAATCCAGGCTTCCAGGATGATGGATTTGTTCGAGTCGGTCAAGACCCACACCCGGAGGTTGGGGATGGGCGAGCGGGTGCGTTATGGCCGAGCGTGCCCGCGTTGTGGCGCTGTCGAGGCACACGACTTTCGGGTGGATGAATGCCGGCGGCGGAAGTTTCGGGTCATCCTGGGGCGGTGCATTCAGGTGGTGCTGTCCTGGATCTTGCGGTGGCGTTGCCTGCGCTGCGGTAAGCGGTTCACGGATTACCCACCCTTTCGCGTTGCCGCGTAAGCGGTATGTCCAGTCGCCGGTACTGGACAAGGCGGCCGAGTACGTGGGGACGGATCAGGCCTACCGGCGTACGGCAGAGCACGAAGAGGGCGGCTGCCGGATGCCCATCCTGTACGACGACCGCACGCCCGAGGGGTTGGAGAAGGCGAGCGGCTTGGCCCCCAGCACGCTGTGGCGATGGGTGTCGTGGCTGGGAGGGATGCCGGACGTGTTCCGCGCGACTTGCGGGCTGATTTGCCAGAAGGATCCGAACTCGACGCTGCACCGCCAGTCGTGGGTCGTCTCGCCGAGGAAGTACCGCAGCGAAGCGCGTCGGACGACCTTGCAGCAGGCCATGCAGGTACTGGCGGCGGATCGAATATGCAAACATCTGTTCAGAGGCGGAATTTTCCCCCGTTACGCAACAAGCCGCGGCCCGCCGTGAGGTAAGCTCCTGTTTGCACGAGACGAACGTGCGGAAAGGAGCGCCTTCGATGCCAAATCGACAAGATCGACAGGAGCAGTGGGCCGTTTTCTGGTGTATGCTCCTCAGTCCGTTGCTCTACGGAGAGGTTCCTCCGGAAGAGGCCGGTCGCTTTCTGAATGAGCTGGCGGCCACCGAGCACCTGTTCCCGGACGGCACGCGCCGGCGGCCGTCGCGGGCCACGCTGTGGCGGAAGTGGAAGCAATACCGCCAGGGAGGTTTCGAGGCCCTGTTCCGCAAGCGGCGGAGCGACCGCGGGCGTGCGCGCAAGGCCACGTCGGCGATGATCGCCAAGGCGATCGAGTTGAAGACCGAGCAGCCTTACCGGTCCCACGTGCCGATCAACCAGTTCCTGGCCGACCAATTCCACACGACGATCCCCAAATCGACCCTCTATCGTCACCTGAAGCGGGCCGGGGCCACCCGGCGGAAGCTGGGCATCAGCCGGCAGAAGGTCCGCCGCCGTTGGACGAGGGACTACTCCAACGCCCTCTGGCTGGGCGATTTCTACGACGGCCCATATGTGCTCTGGGAAGACCGGGCCGTGCCGACGTACCTGTCGGCCTTCATCGACTGCCACAGCCGCTACGTGGTCGAAGCCCGCTACTACCTGCGGGAAAACTTCGACATTCTCACCGATTCGCTCTTGCGGGCATGGAGCGTGCATGGCGCCAGCGGCGGGCTGTACCTGGACAACGCCAAGATCTACCATGCCAACGCCCTGAAGGCAGCGTGCTTCGCCCTGAACATCCGCCTGCTCCACCGGCCCCCGCGCGACGCGGCGCCGGGCGGACTGATCGAACAGTTCTTCCGGACCGTCAAGAGCCAGTTCGAGAGCGAGGTCCGCGCCGGCGACATCCTCACGCTCGATCAGCTCAACCGGGCGTTGGCCGCTTGGCTCGACCAGAGCTACCACCGGGAGCCGAACAGCGAAACGAAGCAGCCGCCCGGCGAGCGCTACCATCAAGGCAAGCGTTTCACCCGGCACGTCAATCTCCAGGAGGTGATCAAGTACTTCCTCCATCGCCGGCGCCGCATGGTCCGCGAGGAATTCTCCGACGTGCAAGTGGACGGCCGGTTCTTCCAGGTCGATCCGGGCCTACGGGGCGACCGGGTCGAGGTCCGCTACGATCCGTTCGGCCCGTTCGACACGGTCCTGATCTACTCCCTCGACGGCGAGTACCTGGGCGTGGGCACCCGGCACGAACGCGAGACGGCCCCCGACCAGCCGCCGCCGCAGCCAAGGCCGAAGCCGAAGCACAACTACCTCGACCTGCTCATCCGGAACCACGAGCAGGCGTTACACGACCGCCACGCGGGGATCGACTATCCGGCCGTGCTGGCCGCCGCCGGCCGCCGCTGGCCCTTCGCCGAGTTCGCCAAGCAGCTTGCCACCCTCCTGGGCCGCGCGGGAGGCCTGGCCGCCCTTTCGGCCGAGGAGTTGGAAAGCCTGCAGAAGGTCTACAACCGTCTGACGTGCCTGGACGCGCCGATGCTCCGCGAGGCGTGCGAGCGGGCCGTCCGACGCACCATCCCGGAAATCGTCTTCGTGTTGCAACAACTATCCCACGAGAGGCAAAGGAGAACCTGATGTTCCTCAACCACTTCCAGTTCACAACCCAGCCGTTCGCCGAGCGGGCCCCGGCGGCGTCGCTCTGGCCGGATGACCGCATGCAGCAGGGCCTGGCCCGGCTCCGTTACCTGGCCGAGCAGGCCACCGTCGGGCTGATTACCGGCGCCAGCGGCGTTGGGAA
Organism: Thermoguttaceae bacterium; assembly: GCA_034005525.1. Lineage (GTDB taxonomy): Bacteria > Planctomycetota > Planctomycetia > Pirellulales > Thermoguttaceae > PWXP01. The sequence goes on from JAVEUP010000371.1 coordinate 2,727, forward strand.
GTCGGCGCTGCTGAAGCGATTCCTGCACGAGTTGCACGGGCCGCGCTGGCAGCCGGTCTACATCCACCTGACCCACCTGCCGGCGGTCGGGCTGCTGAAACTGCTGGTCGGCAAGCTGGGCGAAGTGCCCCGCCGCGGCAAGGAACGCCTCTTCGAGCAGATTCTCGGCAAGGCCCGGCAGGCCGAAGGTGGGCTGCTGGTGATCCTCGACGAGGCCCACCTGGTCGACGGCGATGCGCTGACCGACATCCGCCTGCTGGTCAGCTCGGCCCTGGACGACGCCCCGCCGCTGAAGGTCGTGCTGGCCGGCCAGGAGCCGCTCCGGCAGACCCTGCGGCAATCGCTGCACGCTGCGTTGCTCAGTCGTATCTCCGTGCGTTTCCACCTGCCCCCGCTGACGAAGGAGCAGACCGCCTCCTACATCGACTTCCAACTGAAGCAGGCAGGAGGCTCGGAGAAACTCTTCGACGGCGAAGCGAAGGGCCTGATCCACGACTACGCGGGCGGCGTCCCGCGACAGATCAACAACCTGGCCACCGCCTGCCTGTTGCAGGCGGCGGCGCAAAACGCCCCTCGCGTCAGCGAGTCCATCCTGCAACAGACGTTCGCCGAGTTCCAACTCCCCTGAACGCACCCCTTGCCGATCGCCCTTCGCGGGCCAAGGAGACTACCATGCCGAAATACTTCCCCCGTCAACTGCTCTTTCGCCTGCGGAACGAGATTCCGCTTCAGCGGCTGATCGCCGAGTACCTCGATTGGCCCTGCAAGCACCGGGAGGGTCGTTTCTGTTTCGTCTGCCCTCGTTGCGGCGAGTCGCTTACCGCCGTCCATCCCCAGACGAATCTCGGCCGGTGCTTCCGCTGCGAAGAGAACTTCAACGCCATCGACTTCGTCATGCTTGCCACCGGACGCGACTTCGTTGCCGCCGTCCACTTCCTCACCGATCTCCTCCCCCATCACGACTCATCGCCCATCAGCCCTGCTGCTGACTGATCGCCCACCATGTTCCCATCTTCCCCTCGCAGACACGGACGTCCGCCCTCCTCTGCTCGTCTCACATAATGCGAGAATCGCCGTCTCAAACAATCTGAGCCTTAGCA
>JAVEUP010000372.1:0-3825 GCA_034005525.1 Thermoguttaceae bacterium
TTTCGTGATTTCGGGAGATTCGTCTTGGGGGGCCGCCTCCTCCGCAAGGGGTTTCGGCTGAATCCGAATCTCCTGGAATCGTGCAACTGCATTTAGCCCAATGCCCTTTACTTTGTAGCGGCACGGCGCGAGCCGTCCGGTATTACGGTGGGAAGACCGGGCGGCTCGCGCCGCTCCGCTAAGAAAACGCCCCCAAATGGTCCCAAAGCAAGCGGCAGCTCGCGTGATGAATAATCCGGGCCAGGCAACCGAAGGCCCACCAGGGGCTTGGCTTGCTTGTCACCACCCTACCCCGTCATGAGTCATCCGGGACAAGTCCGTTCCTGCGCCAAAATTCACGCCCGTTCGGGGCTTGACTACCGAAAGTCCACGCTGTATAGTAGAGTTGATCGGGGCTGACTGCCGAAAAGAAAAGTGTCCGATACGAACCGAACCATGACCTTCGCGAACCTCCTAGCCTTGTTGTTACTTGGCCTGGCCTGAACGGCCTGGGGTTCGTCGATTGCCTAAATACAACCGACTAAGTGAACCAGAACCCCGGGGCCGAAGGTCCTGGGGTTTTTTCGTTTCGGGAAGACTGTCCCGGTTTTCGCGGTGGAGCAATCGAACGGGCCATCGACGCCCGCGAAGCCGCCGAAACACGACCGTCCCCGTTTGTGCACCAAGCAACTGGCATTTTCTTCACCCCTACACAACCTGGCTGCCAATCCAGCATGTCCTGAGAGCGAACCGATGTCTACCCAATCCGATCCCGCGAGTCGTCCGATTACGATCTTCGATACCACCCTGCGCGACGGAGAGCAGTCGCCCGGCGCCAGCATGAACCTGGCCGAGAAGATGGAAATTGCCAACGCGCTGGTCGAGTTGGGCGTCGACGTAATCGAGGCCGGTTTCCCCATCTCGTCGCCTGGCGACTTCGAGGCCGTCAGCGCCATTGCCAAGGGGGTGCGCGGCGCGATCATTTGCGGGCTGGCCCGATGCCGCGAGGCCGACATCGACCGCGCCTGGGAAGCCGTGCGCCACGCCGAGCAGCCGCGCATCCACGTGTTCCTGGCCACCAGTGCCATCCATCGCGAGCACAAGCTGAAGATGAGCAAGGAGGACATCGTCGAGCGTGCGGTCGCCGGCGTGAAGCGGGCGGTCGGCTATTGCTCGAACATCGAGTTCTCGCCCGAAGACGCCGTGCGCACCGAAACCGACTTCCTGTGCCAGGTGGTCGAGCGGGCGATCGCCGCCGGCGCCACCACGGTGAACATCCCCGATACGGTCGGCTACGCCACGCCCGCCCAAATGAACAACGTCATTCGCATCCTGCGCAATCGCGTGCCCAACATCGACAAGGCCGTCATCAGCGTCCATTGCCACAACGACCTGGGCATGGCCGTGGCCAATAGCCTCGTGGCCGTCGAGGCCGGCGCGGGCCAGGTGGAATGTACGATCAACGGCATCGGCGAGCGGGCGGGCAACTGCTCGCTCGAAGAAATCGTCATGGCACTGCGCACCCGGAGCGACTACTACCACGCCCACACGCGCATCAACACGCGGCGCCTGGTGCCCACCAGCCGGCTGGTGGCCGGCATTACGGGCATCCACGTGCAGCGGAACAAGGCCATTGTGGGTCAGAACGCGTTCGCCCATGAGGCCGGAATCCACCAGGACGGCATGCTGAAGAACCCGACCACGTACGAAATCATGCGGCCGGAAGACGTCGGGTTTACCCGTAGCGAGCTGGTACTGGGCAAGCACAGCGGCCGGGCCGCCCTGATCGACCGTGTGAAGGCCCTGGGCTACAGCCTCAACGCAGAGCAGATCCAGCGCGTGTTCGACGATTTCAAGGACCTGGCCGACAAGAAGAAGGAAGTGTACGATGAAGACATTGCGGTGCTGGTCGAGCAGCAGATGCACACGTTTGAGGAGCGCTGGTCGCTCGTCTCGTACGAGGTGCATTGCGGCACAGGCCGCCCGCCGGAAATATGCCTGAAGCTGCGCGAAGGCGACCGCGAGGCCACGACCACGCAGCAGTGCGGCGACGGCCCCGTCGACGCCGTCCTGCTGGCACTCGAGCATCTGACCGGCATCGTGGTCGACTGCAAGGACTTCCGCGTGCATAGCGTGACCGTCGGGCAGGACGCGCAAGGCGAAGTGACCGTGCAGGTGGAGCACAACGGCCGCCTGTACCGGGGCCGCGGCGTTTCGACCGACAGCCTCGAAGCCAGCGCCCTGGCCTTCCTCAACGCGATCAACCGCATCCTCGCGTTGGGCAACGGCAAGCGACCCGAAGACAAAGAGGCAAGCCGGCAACTGTAGATGCCGAAACAGGCGAGCGGGGGCCGTGAGGCCCCTGTTTCCGCCTCAATTCCAACAGAATGTAGGGTGGGTCCAGCAAGCGTTCCCGGTGGGCCATCGGTCGCTTCGCCCGTTTGTTTCGGGCAGCCGGCGTGCGAAGGAGGTTGGGTGCAGCTTGCGCAGAGCCACCAAGGAACTGCGCGACCTTGATCCATCCTACGTGAGACAATCCAAATCAGGCCGAGTGGCGGAATGGCAGACGCTGGGGATTTAAAATCCCCTGGGGGCAACCCCGTGCGGGTTCGATTCCCGCCTCGGCTACTTCGTTGTTTCTTGCTGCCGATCGTTGCCAACTGTTGCCTAAGTGCCCATTCTGCAAGGGTTTGCGAGTCGGCCCGCCGCTCTTCCGGGCCGGCTTTCCCGTCCGTTTCGCTTGCCGCGTCTTGCCACTTGCCGCGCACGTCTTGCCGCTCAACTGCTGACACTTCTGCTGACACCTTTCGCTCGGGTTATCCGGTCGCCCCTGCCACTTTCAGCCCGATCGGTTCGCCGGCTGTCATGTTCGGTAGCTTGTCAATCGCGTCGGCCGTATCGTCGGGCATCAGGTGCCCGTAGGTGTCCATAGTCAACGTGATTACCGAATGCCGCATAACCGTCTTAATGATGTTCGGATGGACTCCCGCGATTGCCAGCCAAGCACCGCAGGTGTGCCGCAAGGAATGGAAGTCGATATGCTCGCGCTCGTGATTGACCGCTGCCAGGAAGTCGCTCTGCTCGCGCCGTAGGTGTTCCTGGGGGTCGCTCTTGGCCGCGTCGATCCACGCCGCCCGGGCCGCTGCCAGGTCGTCGCGCAGCATATCGGCCGTGTCGTATTCGGTCGGCATCGCAAACACCGGGGCGCCGGGCGTCTTCGTTGCGATATGGGCCGCCAACTCGGCCGCCGTTTCGCGCCGGATGTACTGCCGGGCATCCTTGCGGTTTTTTGTGCCCGCGCCCGGGCAGGTGATGAAGGGCCGGCCGTTGTCGAGGAAAAGCCGGCGCCGGGTGAGAATGCGCAACTCACTGGCCCGCAGCCCGGTCTGCACGGCCACCGCGTACAACAGAACGCGCTCGGCCGCGGGCATCCCTTCCCGCTCTTCGTTCTCGGCAAGCGTTACCGATCGAAGCCAGGTCCATTCCTCTTGCAGAAGCATGCGCCGTTCCCGCCGCCGATCGGCTTTCGGGTTGGGCTTCAAGACGCCGGCTAGTGGATCGGCTGCCAGCTTCCCCTCTCGCCACAGCCACCGGGTAAGGCTCTTGATTGCTTGGAGTCGCGCCGCCACTGTCCGGGCCGCCCACCGCTCGGAAAGACTGCCGGCCACCTTATGCACCGCGTCGGCCGTAACGTCGGCCGCCGTCTTGAACCCCGCGGCTTCGGCTGTCTGCTTGCAGAAGTTCACCGTACGCTCGATATGCTTGGTTGATCGGCCCGCAGTCTGCATCTTCAATTGGAAGGCGTCGATATGCTCGGAAAGGGGCCGCTGGGCTTCGGCCGATAGC
>JAVEUP010000181.1:0-16070 GCA_034005525.1 Thermoguttaceae bacterium
AGGGGAGCGGGACCGCGGCCGTGGCGGTCGGGCATGCGCAGATGCTCGAAATCGGTGAACCAGAGCATGCCCAGCGGCCGCCGTACCAACTGGTCGGCGGAGGTGAGCGTCGCCTGGGCATCGCAATACTGATGCGTCCACGTGCCGGTGTCCGGCAACGGGCCCCGTTCGACTCGCCGCATCGCCTGCGCCTTGCCCACAACCGCCACGCCGCCCCACGGGCGCAGCAGCCGCGTCATCTCGTCCGCGGCCACGGCGTCGGGCCCCTCCGACAACGACCGGGCCGAGACCACGAGATCGGCGAAGTAGTTCGGATAGACGGTGCGTGCCGGATCGCCCTGATGCACGGTCACCCGCGTTCCGTAAAGCCCGGCGGCAATCAGTCTTTCGCGTGCGGCGGCCACGGCGTTCGGGTCGGATTCGACGGCAATCACGTGCAACTTGGTGCGGGTGGCCAGTTCGTAGGCCAGCCGGCCGTCGCCGCAACCCAAGTCGAGTGCATACCCGTCGCCGACGCCGCCAAGCTGAACGATCTCGTCCGCCGCCGCCGCGTATTGATGGTTGTCGTCCCACGGCTGGGCCACAACGTCGGGGGCCACCGTGCGCGGTTCGTTTCCGTTGTCCGGGCCGAAGCACCAGATCGTGCCCCGGTCCGTGCTCACGAACAGTCTTCCGGCCGCCCAGGCCAACCCACCGGCCACACCCTCGACCGGGGCCTGCCACGCGATCGCGCGTTCGGGCGACGCGGCTTGCAGGTCGATGGCTGTCACGACGTCGGGTCCGCCCAGCACCAGGGTATTGCCCACCGCAATCATTGCATGGACTTCGTGGGACACCGGAACCGAGCGGTCCTCGCCACCCGCGCCCAGCGAAAGAGGGTGGAATTCGCGAGCAGCGGCGGCATCTCCTCGCCGATCGACCGTAGTGCTTTCGGTCCATCCCATCGCATGGACCTTGCCGCCGTCGGAGTAGAGTATCTTGTCGGGAGTCGCCACGATCAGGTCGCGCTGCGCAATGCGGCCCGCCGACACACCGGTGGCTTCGCTGAAGAAGTGCCCGCCGTTGAAGAAGAACTCTTCGGTTGCAACGACCGTAGCGCCGCCGATCGGCCTGCCGTACTTTTGCAAGTGGAAGTACTTCATTTGCCCATCGCAACGATCGAACGCGGCGGGCACCCCTCGCCCGGTCGGAACCAGGAGGTTCTCGGCCGTGGCGACGAGGTAGCCTTGTGCGGCGATGCCGCTTTCGGCTCTCGCCCCGCCGTGCGGCTGGTCCCACTCGAGCCCGCCCGACTCGTCGTTGCGCCAAATGAGTTCGCCGGTCGCGGCGTCGAGGGCCGAAAGGATCACGCCCTCGGACGGCCAAATGCCTGCGCCGAAGTACACAACGCCGTCGCGGACCACCGGGCCGCCGCGCGCCGGCCACCGCGATATCATCCGGCGATTGCCTAGCACCATATCCTTGCGGGACGCCGGATCGACTCGCCGGATCAGGCCTCCGGTGGCTGCGTCCAGCACGTGCAGGCTGCCGTCGTCGCTAACGGCAAACACCCGCCCTTCCCACACCGCAGGCGCGAACCGCACGGGCGCATCGGTGACGTATCGCCACCGCTCGGCCGCCGTTCCCACGTCGAGTGCAATGACGCTGCACTCAGCGGAACTGGCGAGGAAGACCATGCCGCCACTCACCACCAGCGGATGGCACGCCTGGTCGAACGACATGCGGGTATCTTCGCCGAGCCACGCGCGCGAAGGAGCCTGGCGCGGCTGATAGATCCATTCCGCCGCCAAAGCGCCGCCGAACTCGTCGTCGACGAACCCGCTGCGCTGGGCATCGGCGCGGTACTGCGGCCACTCAGCCGGAGCCCGCTGCTCCGCGGGCTCGGCCTTGGCTCCAAGAGCCAGAAATGCCACGCCGGCGATGGCCGCCGGCAGGACAAAACGGCTGAGACAAAGAGAGTTCTTCAGCGACATAATTCGACCGTGGGTTGCAGGGTGCGGACTATGCCGGATACCCCTGAGTAACGGTTGCCGTGGGCGAACGTATCGAATGGGGTGCAGAAACGGGCTCTTAGTTGGAGTTCACGCTTCAGCGTGCGAAGCAAGTATGGGTCAAATTCAGCACGCTGAAGCGTGAACGCCAACAGCACGGCAGCATGGCCGCCGCAAGCCTGTTCCTGCACCTCATCCAATATCTCATCAGTCTGTCCGGCCAGGAAGCAGGTGTCAAGCCGGCAAAGCCTCACGCGGGCCTTGCGAAAATCATCCGGTGCAGCGAACCACGGCCACCCACGCCCCGTAATGAACACAGGAGAGGGGCAAGGACCCAGGTCCATGGGTGAAGGAGAGCGACGATGTCGCAGTTTAGTCCCGAAAGCGCACCGGTTTTGGCCATCGCCCGGCATTGCTGGGACCCGCCAATCCGCGTGAAGCTGTTGGCCTTCTTGGAGTTCAGCCGCGGTGTTGACGAAGGCCTTGCGGACTTGGTCCACAAGTGGATGCGTCGTCCAGCCCCTTGCTCGCGGCGAGTGTACCGCCCGCTGGTCTTGTGAGGCGGTTCCGGGTTTGCCCGCGTTGCGGGTGTTTCACCAGCCCACCCCGGCATTCCGCGCCGGGCAGGCCCGGCCCGCGAGCTTCTGACCGCTCGCAGGGCATGTCCAAGATGCAACGGTGACGTGGGGTTCTGCACACTCCAGTCCCGAGGACCGCGAAACTGGCCATTCCATGGAGCGGGCGTCACGCTGTCTCTGTCACGTCATCTCCCGGTGCCGTGCGGCCTAATGCCCCCGGCTTGCCCGGGGGATCGTTACGTTTGTCGCTACTCCGGCAGGAGTGCACGCAGCAGTTCCCATCGGCATGCGGTGGCGGCAAAGCCGCCACCGCATGCCGATGGGGAGAAGGGTTCGGTGGTGCCACGTGTAGCAGCGAACGTGACACTCCCCCGGGCAAGCCGGGGGCATCGGGTCTTGACGCCTGCCCGAACAAAGGCGGTATGAGGTTTGTCCGCCCATGCTGTGGATTCTGCGTCATCCGGCCCCGGGGACCGCATCATCAGCCGATCGACGCGAGGACCCCGCGAACGTAGCCGACCGATTCGGCCAGTCCGGCCAAGGGGTCGTCGGGGTCCTTTTCGTACTCGAACGCCACGATCCCGGCGTAGTCGATCCGGATGAGCGTGCGGAGGAAGTTGGGGATGTCGATCACGCCGCGCCCCACCTCAACCGTGCGGCCCTTGGCCTCGGGAGCCGAAACGTCCTTGATGTGGACGTCCAGAAGCCGATCGGCCAGATTCTCGGCCGAAACGGCCGGGTCGACCCCCGCTCGCATGGTGTGTCCGATGTCGTTGCACAGCCCGATTCGCTTGTCGAGGTCCTTGATCTTCTCGTACGCGGTTTCCGGCAGCGGGTACAGTTTGTCGCCGGGGCCGTGGTTGTGGATGGCCACCTGGATGTCGTACTGCTTGACCATCTCCTCGACCAGCGGCAGCAGTTCGTACGGAGCCACGCCGATAATCACGCTCATACCGGCCGCCTTGGCGTAGGCGAAGGCATGGCGCACTTGCTCGGCGTCGCGCATGTAGATGACGCCGCCGCCGTACAGTTCCAAACCTGCGTCCTGCACCTTCTTGACCACCTCCTCGATCTGCTGCGGAGTGCTGTCCATGGGCAGGTGGAAATCCTTCAGGGCGATGTGCGTCAGCCCAACCCTCGCGGTCATGGCCAGCGTCTGGTCGAGGTCGAACTTCCGCAGCGTGTACGAGGCCAGTCCGAGCTTGAACTTCACCTTGCACGCATCCCCTCCGGCGGGCTCCGCGGCTGGGCTCCGCAGTTGCGGGCCGCCAACAATCGAAGCGGCGGCGCCCAGGGTGGCCATTTGCATGAAACGTCGTCTGTTGGTGTTTGTCTTCACGGAATAATGCTCCTTTTGGGACCGCTGCCCTCGGCAGCAATGAAATTGGTTATCGTTCTGAGTGCAAAACACTGTTGAGGGATCGCGTGGGTGAACCCGTCTGCTTAGACAGCCGGAACCACCCACCCTACGCCTGCTGAAGATGAAGACAGGCTGGAAGCCTATCCCACGGGACTTCTCACTGCGCAATCGTTACTCGGTCTGCATCCCAGCCTAGCTTCTCGCCGACGGCAAGCGGATACACCCACGCTTCCAGCGCCTGGGCCGCAATGGCGACCGGCGTCCGCTCGGCGGCCATGGCCACCGTTTGCGGCAGATGCAGGAACCGCGACACGTTCAGGAAGATCGGCCCGTCGCGATGGTTGGCCGGGGGATCGTCCAACCGGAGCCCGGCCAGCGCAGGCTCGAACAGCGAGGCGTACACAGCCAGCACGCCCGCCTGGCGCTCGCCTTGCGCCGACAGTTGCGCGTCCTTGCAGGCGTCCAGCGCTCGGACGGCCTGAATGGCCCGTCGCACGTCCCACACGCGCATGCCGTCGAGCGTCTGTCCGAGCAGCATGAACCGGCGGCGGATTTGCGTTTGCTTCACCTTATCGCCGCCCCAGGCCGACGCGCCGATCCCGCGCGGGGCGAAGAATACCGTCGCAGGCGCGTCGGGGCCGATTTCAAGCGGCTTTGCGTCGCCGGCCGCCTCGGGCAGCGGCTCGCCCTCGAGCACCTCGGCGAAATCGCCGCGCAGGCCCGCCAGTACCTCCCGCCACGCCTGCTCGTCGGCGACTTTCAGCACCACGGCGCCGGCGTGCTGCCGCCCGGCCGGACGCAACAGGTAGAACCGCAGCCGGACGTGTGGCTGGCTTTCAAACTCGTACGCAGTCAGCCGCGCACCGCCGCGCTCGGCCGACGCGATTTCGCGCACCTCGACCGCAGGCAGCTCGCCCGGCCAGCCGGCGAAACACTTCTCCACAAGAGCCGTACGCCAGGCGTCGCGCATGCCCACCCACGCGTCGGCCGACGCGGGCAGTGCCGGCTTGGGCGCCATGGGTACGAACGTTTCGTGGACGTCGGCGTTGATCGAATCGTCCGGCAGCGTGTCGAATACCTTCACCTCCTGCGGCGTGAAAGGTTTCTGCCCGTCGTCTTCAATGGGCGCCGTCTTGCCCTTCAGATGCTGGTTCATCCACTGGAAGGCCGCTTCGCGCAGTTCCGGCGTGTCGGCGTGGCCGCCGGCGGTCATGGTCAGCGCGAGATTTTCCGGCTTGCCGTACAGTGCGTAGATGCGCCGGGTGGCCTCGTAGAGCCGCTCCACGCCGTCCTGGGGAAAGATGCGGTCGTCGTCGGTATTGCCGATCATCAGCGCTCTGGGCGCCACCAGGGCGGCTACCGTGGCGTAGTCCCAGCGGTAAGTGTTCACCTTGTACATGCAGTCGCAATGGCCCTCCACGCAGCCGGTGACCACGTGATTCGTCAGGTCGGTAATACCCGCGACGGGCACGGCGGCCTGAATGCGTTCGTCGATCGCGCTGATCCACCAGCTATAGGCGCCTCCGCCGCTGCGCCCGGTAACGCCAATCCGCTCTGGATCGACTTCCGGCCGGCTTTGCAGATAGTCGACCGCGCGAACGCAGTTCCACGCCTCGGTCCCGGCCGACGTATATCCGCGGTTGTTCCACCACCACATGTCGTACCGGTACGTCCCGTGGTGGATGCCCTCGATTTCGCCGAGTTGGATCGTGTCGATCACCAGGCATACGTAGCCGTTTTTCGCGAACCAGGTGGGATGATGCTGATAATGGGCCTTGTTGCCGAAGCTCACGCCGTCGATGGCGACCCGGCCATGCCCGCACACGTACAACACCGCCGGCGCCCGGCCTTCGAGCCCTTTGGGCACGTACAGGTTGGCGGTCACGTAGAGTTTCGGGCGCGACTGGAAGTGCAACTTCTCGACGGTGAACTGCTCGTGGTCGAGCGTGCCGGTCACCGTCGCCTCGAGCGGCGTGCGTTCCGGCATGGGGTCCAGGCCGAGCATTTCCAGCAGTTCGCGACGGAGCTGCTCGCGTTGGGCCTGCCACTGTTCGAGAGTTTCGACGTCGGCCAGACAGCGGTCGGCCAGCTTGGCGGTCTCGGCCCGGAAGTAGTCGGCCAGCATGGCGCTGCCGGGCCCGTCCCCCATCTCGGCCCATCGTGCGGGCGGCGCGGCCGCGAGCGGGCGGCAAAGCGCCGCTAAGAGAAGGATCAACAGTACAAACATCGGGCAGATTCGCATGGCAGGGGTTCCTCAAGAGTCCAGGCCGGAAAAATGCAGCGGAGGACACCCGCCGCACGCCCTGAAGTTTACCCAACCCGCCCGGCAGTTGCAAACCGCCGTGGAATCACCCCTCGATCGAGTGGTTGCCAAAGTGGCTTGCAGGAAGTACAATAGACTAGCGAGGTCAGCAACTCACCGCATCCACGCGAGATAGAATTGAGGCTCTTCCGTTTCTAGGTGCAGGCTGCTGGGTTGGAGTCCCGCCTTCAGGCGGTCTTCCCGAACCGGCTGAAGCCGGGACTCCAGCAGGGCACCGTTTGCACCTAAAAACAGAAGAGCCAGAATTGAACGTGCCACACGCGTGGGTGAACCTGACCGCGCCGCGGCCAGAACCACTCACCCTACGAGAGCTGCGATCGGACCCATTCCTATGGATTCGCCGATACTTAACGCCTTGACGATCGACGTGGAAGACTACTACCACGTATCGGCCTTCGAGGGGGCTGTCCAGCGCGATCGCTGGGACCAGTACGCGAGTCGGGTGGTCACCAGTACCCAGCGAGTGCTCGAAGTGCTGGCAAGGCATGAGGTCAGGGCAACCTTTTTCGTCCTCGGTTGGGTGGCCGAGCGCTACCCGCAACTGGTCCGCGAAATCGACGTCGCGGGGCATGAAATCGGTTCGCACGGCTACTGGCACCGGCTTATTTACAACCAGTCAGCCGACGAGTTCCGCGAAGATTTGCGGCAGTCGCGCGACGCCCTGGAGGAGGTAACCGGCCGCGCGGTGACCGCCTACCGGGCGCCGAGTTTCTCGATCACGCGGGCGTCGCAATGGGCGCTGGAGATTCTGGTCGAGGAAGGTTTTCTGGTCGATTCGAGCGTGTTTCCCGTCTATCACGACCGGTATGGCATCCCCGGCGCCGAACCCCGCATCCACCCGATCAGCACGCCGGCTGGAACGCTCTGGGAGTTTCCGCCCGCGGTGGTGAAGTTCGCCGGGCTGACGCTGCCAATCGGCGGCGGCGGCTACCTGCGGCTGTATCCGCTCTGGCTGACCTGCCGCGGCCTGGCGCGAATCAACCGGCGGGAGGGGAGCCCGTTTCTTGTCTACATGCATCCGTGGGAAGTGGACCCCGGCCAGCCGCGGTTGGACGTTGGCTCGGTCGTGTCGCGATTCCGCCACTATGTGAACCTCAGCCGCACGGAGCGCAAGCTTGAAGGTCTGCTGTCGTGGTTCCGTTTCGGGTCGCTCAGCGAGGTTGTCCAGTCGCGTCAGTCTTCCGGCGCCCTGGCCGAAGACGTCACATCCTGACTCTCCGCACCGGTCTGTCCCAGATTTCCCGATATAATGGTTATTGGTGGTGAAAAAGGCCTCGCGACCCTCTACAATGGGGGGTTCCCCCCCTGTGCGACGACCAACGGTAACGTAGAGTTACTCATACAGTATCCCATACGTTGTTCCCTGAACGGCACCTACCCCCCCAATGGGCCTGCAGCCCACGAGAACGGAGTGCGCGCGAGGCCGGCTGCCAGTTGCTAGTTGCTAGTTGCTAGTTGCTAGTTGTTAGTTGCTAGTGGACGCGCTGGCGCAGCGCAAAGCCGGCAGGCGTCCGATGATGGGTAAATGCCGAATTTTGACCAAGACCAAATGTCGAGGGAATGCCATACTCTCGCCTCTTCCAACTAGCAACTAGCAACTAACAACTAACAACTAGCAACCTAGCTTTGCAAATCCTCTTCCTCGCCCACCGCGTGCCGTATCCGCCGAACCGGGGCGATCGCATCCGCTCGTTCCACCTGCTGAAACATCTGGCGGAGCGGGCGGAGGTGTCGCTCGGTTACCTGGCCGACCGCGAGCCGGAAGGGGAGACCAGTCGAGTGCTCGCCGGGATGTGCCGGCGCGTGGCGGCCGGCCGGTTGGGCCGCTCGCGATGGCTGCACGCCGCCGGCTCGCTGGCCGCGGGCCGGACGGCCACCGTGGGCCTGTTCCGCTGCGGCGAGCTGCGCCGAACCATCGCCCAATGGGCGTCCGAAACCCGATTCGACACCGTCGTGGTCTTCTGTTCCAGCATGACTCAATACCTGGACGTGCCGGGCTTGATCGGCGTGCCGGTTGTGGTCGACTTGGTCGACGTCGATAGTGAGAAGTGGTTCGATTACGCACGCGAAACGCACACCCCGGCTCGAATGCTGTTTCAGCTTGAAGGCCGGCGTTTGCGGCGGCTTGAGGCGTCGCTGGCCGAACGCACGCAGGCGATCACGCTGGTAAGCGAGGCCGAAGCAAACGTGTACCGCGGTTTCCAGCCGGCCGGCAGTGTTTATGCCATACCCAACGGCGTCGACCTGGACTACTTCCGTCCCTCGCCGGAGCCCGAGCCGCCCGGCATGCCGCGGTGCGTGTTCGTCGGCGCGCTCGACTATCGTGCGAACGTGGACGGCCTGGCCTGGTTCTGCCGCGAAGTGTGGCCGGCAGTGCACGAGCACGTGCCCGGGACCGTGCTGCAAATCGTCGGCAGCAACCCCGGCCCCGCAGCGCGCCGGTTGGCAAATTCCGCAGGCGTTGACCTGGCGGGCCCGGTGCCCGACGTGCGTCCCTACCTGGCCGGGGCGGTGGCGGTCGTTCCGCTGCGTGTCGCCCGCGGCATCCAGAACAAGGTACTCGAGGCCATGGCCATGGCGCGGCCGGTGATCGCCTCGCCCGAAGCGCTTGAAGGGCTTACCGTCGAGCCGGGCCGCGACGTATTATGCGCCGCCGCGCCCGGCGACTGGCGCGACCAGCTTGTCCGGCTGCTCAACGACGCCACTCAGCGTGTCCAGCTCGGCATCGCCGCCCGCCGCTACGTCGAAACCCACCATCAATGGCCCAAATGCCTCGAGCGTTTCGGCCAGATCGTCCTGGGGGAAGAAGGTGTCAGGTGTCAGGTGTCAGGTGTCAGGGGGGAACTTGAACACTGAAGGTCGAAGGTTCGCTCCCCCGAGTACTCAGTACTCAGTACCCTGTACCTAGTACCCAGTACTTGATACCCCAACTCCCAACTCCCAACTCCCAACTCCCAACTCCCAACTCGCATCTTCCTCCTGACACCTGACACCTGACACCTGACACCTAGTCTTATATGACGACTGCATTGCGAAGTTGGCTTCGGGCGATGCGGCCGGCGCAGTGGTCGAAGAATCTGCTGCTGCTGGTGCCGCTGTTCACGTCGCACATGTTCCATGCCGCGGCGCTGGGGCGCGTGGCGCTGGCGCTGGTGGCGTTCAGTCTGGTTGCGTCGGCCACGTACGTACTGAACGATCTGCGCGACGTGCAGGCCGACCGGCGGCATCCGTGGAAGCGGTTCCGCCCGTTCGCCGCCGGCGACCTTTCGCCGCGGCAAGGCATCGTCGGTATTGCCGTGCTCCTTGTCATTGGCCTGGTCCTGGCAGGGCTGGTCTCGCCGCTGTTCCTGCTGACCGTGCTGGCGTACCTGGCATTGACGGTGGCGTATTCGGCGTTCCTGAAGGCCTACGTGCTGGTCGACGTGTTCCTGCTGGCGGGACTGTACGCCATGCGCATCATTGCAGGCGCGGCGGCCATCGGCACGGCGGTTTCGCCTTGGCTGCTGGCGTTCTCGTCGTTCCTGTTCTTCAGCCTGGCCCTAGTGAAACGCTACGCCGAACTGGCCGGCCTGGCCCAACGCGGCGAAGCCGACACGGCCGGCCGCGACTACCACGTGGCCGACAATGCAATGCTCAGAACCATGGGCATCGCCTCCGGTTACCTGGCCGTGCTCGTGTTGGCCCAGTTCATCAACACGCCGCCGGTGAAGGAAAAGTACGACTACCCGAACGTGCTCGGGCTGCTATGCCCGGCCGTGCTGTATTGGATATCGCGTTTGTGGATGAAGACCGCCCGCGGACAGATGCACGAAGACCCCATCCTCTACTGCATCAAGGACCCCACTACCTGGCTCGTCGTCGCCGCCATGATTGTCATTACTTTGGTGGCGATATAGGGGGAAGGTGGGAGTTGGGAGCTGGGAGCTAGGAGTTGGAAGCTAGGAGAAGACGCTGACGCGACCCGCGACAGCGCGTCCCCAGCTCCCAACTCCTAGCTCCCAACTCCCAGCTCCCAGCTCCCAGCTCCCAGCTCCCAGCTTCTATTCCATGTCAGGCATTCACACCTCTAACTCCGGTCACCGGTCGCCGATCTCCTATCTGCTCGGCATCGTAGCCCTTGCCGTCGCCCTGCGGCTGGCGGTGGGGCTGATGGAGCCGATGAGCACGCGGAGCGATGCCGGCGCGTACCTGGCCATGGCCGTGAACGTGGCGGAGGGCAGGGGACTGATCGATAGCCTGGGCAACTGGGCATACTACTGCCCCGGCTACCCGCTGCTGCTGGCCGCGGTCTTCCTGCTGACCGGCCCGCAGCTTGGCGTTGTCCTGGCGGTGAACCTCGCCCTCAGCGCCGTTACCATCGTCTTGGTGTATCGCGTGGGTGAAAAAGGGGTCAGGAGCCTTTTCCCGGAACGGCCCGAAGGGTGCTGCGCAGAAAAGGCTCCTGACCCGTTTTTCACGCCGGAACGGCCCGAAGGGTGCTGCGCAGAAAAGGCTCCTGACCCCTTTTTCACCCCGGAACGGCCCGAAGGGTGCTGCGCAGAAAAGGCTCCTGACCCCTTTTTCACGCCGGAACGGGCAGGCTTGCTGGCGGCGCTGGCGTGGGCGGTGTATGTGCCGAGTATCGCGATGGCCAACGCGATCAATAAGGAAAACCTCATGATCCCGCTGATGCTCGGGATCCTGTGGTGCACACTTGCCTGGCCGGATTCCCCGCGCCGAATTGCCCTGGCGGCCCTGGCCGGGCTCCTGGGCGGCCTTGCGGTGCTGGCGGCCATTACCGGCAGCGTGGTGGCGGGCAGCCTGGCGGCCGTCATCCTGGTGTACGGCGCAAGCTGGCGGCAGCGGGCGGTCGCCGCCGGCGCGTTCCTGCTGACGGCGTCGGTGGTCGTCGCGCCCTGGCTGTACCGAAACTACCTGCTGTTCGGCGAGCCGGTTCTGAAGACCAACAGCGGGTTTGTCTTCTACATGGGCAACAATCCGGCGGCCACCGGCGGCTACCTGAGCATCGGCGATACGCCCATGGCCGGCGAGTGGGGCCGCATCAAGACCGAAGAGGGCGAGCTGGCCGCCGACCGCGAGGCCGCCCGCCGCGCCTGGCGATACATGTTCGAACATCCCGGCCGCACGCTGTGGATGTTCGCAAAGAAAGCCGCCCTCTTCTGGCAGCCGCCCAACCTGCGGTCCGACGAGCCCGAATCGCTGGAGAAACGCATCCTCCGCTACACATGGTTTGTCCAGTACCTCGTGCTCATGGGCCTGGCCCTGTACGGCCTTCGCACCTTCCGCCACACCTGGCCGCTGTACCTAGCCATCGCCCTGTACATGGCCATCCACCTTCCCTTCGTCGTCATGCTCCGCTACCGGCTGCCCATTATGGCCGTGGTCGTAGCAGTAGCTGGGAGTTGGAAGCTGGGAGTTGGAAGCTGGGGGAAGACGCTGACGCGATCCGCCAACTCCCAACTCCCAACTCCCAGCTCCCAACTTCTCCTCCGCTCCATCGCCGTCCTCTACGCCCTGGCCATTGTGGTGGTGACGCTGCTTCCTTCGGGTCGCGGCACGCCGCTGGCCGGTTGGGATACGAGCATTTCGCCCAGCGTACAGAACACGCTGCACCTGCCGGCGTACGCGGTGCTGGTCGTGCTGCTGATGGCGGCGTTCGGCCGCTCGGCGCGGCGGCCGTGGCTGGCGCTCGGGCTGATCACCGCCGGCTGCATCGCGTTCGGCCTTGCGAGCGAATGGCTGCAAGCCGCCGTCATTCCCGGCCGCTTCGGCTCCCTGACCGACGCCCTTTCCAACACCATCGGCTCACTCTTGGGAGCTGGGAGCTGGCGACTAGGTGTCAGGTGTCAGGTGTCAGGTGTCAGGAAGAAGAAGCACTGTAATGGAGAGGGCTTGCCGTGAGGAGCGTGAAGCGGTTTACGGACCTGGAAGTGTGGCGGCGGTCGCATACACTGTTCCTGGATGTGCTCAAAGAACTCGACGGCTTGCCGCGCACGCGCGCCGCGGCGGCCTTGACCGATCAAGTTGTGCGCAGCATTGGGTCGATTGGTGCCAATATCGCCGAAGGCTTCAACCGCAGCAAGTCGCGATACCTCAACGCGCTTGATATCGCCCTGGGCGAGGCCAACGAATCGGAGAACTGGCTCTACAAGGTCCGCGACGCCGGCTTCATCAGCCCCGAAACCGCCAAACCGTACATTGCCGAGTGCATCGAAATCGAAAAAATGCTCAGCGGCCTCATCCGCTCCATCCGTTCCAAACCCTGACCCCTCTTCCCCTGACACAATGTTTCCCTGTCCCCTCTTCGCCTGACACCTGACACCTGACACCTGAAACCTATGGTGATCCTCTGTTTCGCCAGCGGCTATGAGGCGCCGCCTACGAGCAAGCATCACGTGATGCACGTACTGGCGGAGCAAGGGAACGTGGTACTGTGGGTGAACTACCATGCGTCGCGCACGCCGTCGGCCTCCGGCGCCGACCTGCGGCATATCGCCCGCAAACTCGGCCAGGTGGCCGGCGGCATGACGAATCCCCGCGAGAACCTGTACGTGCTCACGCCGCTGGTGGTCCCGCTGCCCGGCTCGCGCCTGGTGCGCCGGTTGAACCGGGCACTGCTGGTCGGCCAAATCCGCCGGGCGCTGCGCAAGGTTGGGCGCATGACCGCTCGCCAAAGGGGACAGTCCCATTTTCGCGGCTTCGGCAAGCGACTTATTGGGCTCGGCCCGCGCTGCGCCGCGAAAATCGGGACAGTCCCCGCCGGGCCGCTTGAAATCTGGTCGTTCACGCCCGACGTGGCGTACCTGCTCGACCGGTTCGGCCAGCCGCGAGTGGTGTACTATTGCGTGGACGAGCACTCGCAGTTCACCGGCTACGACGCAGCGCAGGTGTTGCGCGACGAGGAGGCCCTATGCCGCCGCGCCGACCTGGTGGTGACCACCTCCGGCCCGCTGTACGAGAGCCGCAAGGCGTGGAACCCGAACACCATCCTCGTGCCTCACGGGGTTGACTACGATCATTTCGCCCGCGCACTGGCCGACGACCTGCCCGAGCCGGCCGACCTTTCGGCCATCCCGCGGCCGCGGCTGGGCTTTTTCGGCCTGCTGCGCGATTGGGTGGACCTGGACCTTCTGGCCGAGGTGGCCCGGCGCCGGCCCGACTGGCACGTCGTGCTGCTGGGCGGCTCGACTGTGGACCTTGCCGCATACCGGCCGATTGCGAACATGCACTTCCTGGGCCCGAAGCCCTACGCCGACCTGCCGGCCTACTGTCGCGGTTTCGACGTGGGCCTGATCCCGTTCAAGCTCAACGCGCTCACCCGCGCGGTCAACCCGATCAAGCTCCGCGAGTACCTTGCCGCCGGACTACCCGTAGTAAGCACGCCACTGCCGGAAGTGGAACGTTACGCCCAATGGGTGAAAAAGGGGTCAGGAGCCTTTTCTGCGCAGCACCCTCCGGGCCGTTCCGGGGTGAAAAAGGGGTCAGGAGCCTTTTCTGCGCAGCACCCTCCGGGCCGTTCCGGGAAAAGGCTCCTGACCCCTTTTTCACCCCCGCCATGGGTCTCGCTGGCCGAAGGGCCCGACGCCTTCACGGCCGCCGTGGCCGCCGTCCTGGGCGAGGCTGGAGGAACAATCGGTGTCGGGTGTCAGGCGTCAGGTGTCAGTGGATCGGCCGACCGCATCGCCCGCTCCGCCGCCATGCGCGGCGAGACGTGGCGGGAGAAGGTGAAGATCATTCGCGAGGAGATGGAATAGGTGTCAGGAGTCAGAGGGGAGCTGGGAGTTGGGAGCTGGGAGTTGGGGACGCGCTGTCGCGGGTCGCGTCAGCGTCGTCTACGAGCTTCCAACTCCTAGCTTCCAGCTCCCAGTTCCCAGCTCCTATCTCCGACCCCCGTCCTTCACGGTGTTGGGAAGAAGGAGCGGATGAACCCGAACGTTGCAAGCCGAAAGGCGAGCGGGGGCCGTGAGGCCCCTGTTTCTTCGCGGAACCGTGGTCAGGAGCCTTTTCCCGGAACGGCCCAGAGGCTGCTGTAGAAAAGGCTCCTGCCCCCGCTCAGCCTCCAGGATGATTGACCGGATTACTCAATAGCGGCATAATCAACTACCATGTTGTCGCCCTCCCTTGCGACTGCGTCCCCAGCTTCCCGCCCTGACACCTGAAACCTGAAACCTGACACCTTGCTCCCCCTGACACCTGAATCCTATGCGAGTCTACTTGGACATGTGTTGTTTCAATCGGCCTTACGACGATCAAACACAGTCGCGTGTCCGCCTTGAGGCGGAAGCGAAGCTGCTGATTCAGCAAAAAGTCAGGGATTTGGCAACTATGATGCTCTGCATGTTGCCTCTGCAATGGTTGGGGCGGCTGATATGTTCGTCACGACCGACGATCGTTTGTGGAAAAAGATGCGGGGCAACCCGGACCTGCCGGTAATGCTCCCCGGCGATGCACTTGCGACTCTGGAGGATTGGTATGAAGACTGAAGCCGAGATACGCACACAAGGCATGCAGGCATTGATCAGTTCCTTGGGTCTGATTGAAGCCGAGCGTTTCCTGGCCGCGGTATCTAAAGATCGATTCGACTATACGCAATGGCGGCGGAAGGGGCTGCCCGACATGACAATCGACGCCATTGCACAACACGGAAACGCGTTGGCTGAAGAACTCAACATCGAAGACAGACGCTAGAAGCCGGAAGCTGGGAGCGAAGTAGAAGATGGGAGCTGGGAGATAGAAGCTGGGAGCGAAGTAGAAGATGGGAGATGGAAGATAGGAGATAGAAGATGGGAAGACACGGCCGTGGTAGGCGACCCGCGACAGCGCGTCCCCATCTCCCAACTCCCATCTCCCAACTCCCATCTCCCATCTCCCATCTCCCAACTCCCATCTCCCAACTCCCAACTCCCAACTCCCAACTCCCAACTCCCAACTGACACCTGACACCTTGCTTCCCCAACTAGCAACTGGATTCTCTGGAGGCGACCATTATGGAACAACGAGAAACGGCCATGCTTCAGCACGGCATTTGGATTGACCAGCAGCGACTGGCCGAGGCCGGACTGCACGCGCCGCTGGAAATAGCGGTTCAGTCCGGCGAGATCCGCATTCGTTCGGCTGTGGCCGAGCGCTCGGCTGATCCGGTGCCGGGCGAGCCGTTATTGGACCTGGCGGGCGTCCTCTCCGGATCGCCGCTCTCGGGCGCCGAGATCCAGCGCGAACTGTATCCCGACGGGATGCCGCAGAAGTGAACCCCGAAACGACATTCATCGACACGTGGGGCTGGATGGCCCTGGGCCATCGCCGGGACCCGCGCCACGCGGAAGTTGCGCAGTTGATCCGTACATTACGATCCGAACGCAGCCCGATCTATACCACGGATTACATCCTGGACGAATTGATCACGCTGCTGTACCGGCGTGAGACGTTCGCCGAGGCGACACGCTTCGTGGACACGTTGGTCGCTGCGGAAGGGCTCGGCCAATTGACCGTGGCGCGCGTCACGCCCGAACGCTTTGCCGCCGCATGGCAACTCCGCCGGCGCCTTGACGACAAGCCTCGCATATCGTTTACCGATCTTGTTTCGATGGTGGTCATGGACGAACTGGATATCGTGCGGGTGCTCACTGACGATGACCACTTCCTTCACGTCGGCCTCGGGTTTCACAAAGTCCCCTGACAGGTCGAATATCGAAAGCCAAATGACGAAGGACGGGGGTCGGAGATAGAAGATGGGAGATGGAAGATAGGAGATAGAAGCTGGAGAAAACGCTAACGCGACCCGCGACAGCGCGTCCCCAACTCCCAACTCCCAACTCCCA
>JAVEUP010000182.1:0-16024 GCA_034005525.1 Thermoguttaceae bacterium
ATCTCTCCAGTGCAGTCCTGCCGGCGCACATCATCATGCAAATCCTTCACGAGGCGGGCCTGCCGCCGGGAGTGATCAATATGGTGCCCGGGCCCGGCCCGATCATCGGGCCGGCAGCGCTGAACCACGTCGACCTGGGCGGCATCCACTTCACCGGCAGTACGAAGGTGTTCTCGACGATATGGCTCGAGATCGGGTCCGATATCCGCAAGTACACGGCCTACCCGCGCATCGTGGGCGAAACCGGCGGCAAGGACTTCATCTTCGCACACGCCTCGGCCGACCTCGACGCCGTGGCCACCGGCCTCCTGCGGGGCGCGTTCGAGTACCAGGGGCAGAAGTGCTCCGCGGCCAGCCGGGCGTACATTCCCGACTCGCTTTGGCCGGCGCTGAAAGACCGGCTCCTGGCCCAGGTTGCCGAACTGCAAATGGGCGACGTGTGCGATTTCCGCAATTTCATGGGCGCGGTCATCGACCGCAATGCGTTTACGACCATTCGCGGCTACATCGACTACGCCCGGAGTGATCCGAACCTCGAAATCCTTTGCGGCGGCGGATGCGACGATTCGGTGGGCTATTTTATTGAGCCGACTGTCGTGTTGAGCAAGGAGCCGCAAACCAAGCTCATGGTCGAAGAGATCTTCGGTCCGGTGCTTACTATTTACGTGTATCCGGAGAAGGAGTACGAGGAAGCGCTCGCGCTTTGCGACCGCACCTCGCCCTACGCGCTGACCGGGGCCATTTTCGCCACCGACCGGCGCGCGATTGTCAAGGCCATGAACGCGCTGCGCCACGCGGCCGGCAACTTCTACGTGAACGACAAGCCGACTGGCGCCGTGGTGGGCCAGCAACCATTCGGCGGGT
This sequence comes from Thermoguttaceae bacterium, assembly GCA_034005525.1. Taxonomy (GTDB): domain Bacteria; phylum Planctomycetota; class Planctomycetia; order Pirellulales; family Thermoguttaceae; genus PWXP01. Next base: position 865 of record JAVEUP010000182.1, read on the forward strand.
CGCGAGCCTCGGGCACGAACGACAAGGCCGGAAGCTGGCTGAACCTGGAGCGTTGGGTGACGCCCCGCACCATCAAGGAAACCTTCCTGCCGCCAACGAGCTATAGATATCCCTATATGGATGCCGAATAATCGCTGGCTTCGGTGCCCGTACACGAATACCAATCGCGATTGTTGCGCGACCTTCCAAGTCGTGACTTTGCGATTCGGGGAGTCGAGCCGCCCACTGCACGGCCAAGGGGGGCAGATTCAAGAAGTTGGGGACTTGGCCACGCGAAACCCGTAAAGGAACTGGTAGTCGCGGAAGCCCGAGCGACTGTGGAGGCGATATGCGCAGCGGAACTGGCTCCGCTCGTCGAAGTGCCATGATCCGCCTCGAACAACATGCGAATCGCCGCCGGAGGGCGGGGTCAGGTCGCCCTGCTTGTAACGTGCGTAGGCGTCGGTGCCGTACCAGTCGGCGCACCATTCCCAGACGTTTCCCGCCATCTGCAAATGTCCCCAGGGACTGCATCCCTGCGCGTAGGCCCAGACGCTGCACGTTGTCTCAGTGCCGCAGTTCTTCCAGTTGTGACATTTCCCCACGTCCCACTCGTTGCCCCACGGATACTCTCGGCCGTCGGTGCCGCGAGCAGCTTTCTCCCACTCCAACTCCGTGGCAAGCCGCAAACCCGCCCACTGGCAATAGGCATTGGCGTCCTCCCACGAAACGCAAACGACGGGGTGGTCGGCTTTGTCTGGCAAAAAGCTTCTGCCTTCCCAGACGCGCGCGCCGCCGACATCTTGTTCCGGCGGCTGATGGCCGGTAGCATCGACAAAACGCTTGTACTGGGCGTTTGTCACCGGCGTAATCGCCAGATGAAACTCGGAAAGGTCGACCTCGAATGGCCCCTCACCCTCGTCCTCCCCAATTCCACCGGCCAGGAACGTGCCGCCTGGAACGGGCAGGAGTACGCTTCCATCAATCGAGTTGACGACCGCTTGAGCATCTGATTGGGCAAGGATCCGTCGTGCGTGCTCGGCAGCCTGCGCGTCTGGTAGCGTGCATGCCTCGGCCAGCAGCGCAATGACCGCCGGGTCGCTGCAATTTTGTCCGAGGGCATCGAGTGCGGCGCGTCGGCGCATCGCTCCGAGAATCGGAAACGTGGCCCGGAGGTCGCGCCTCCATTTCTCCAATAGCTCTCGTGGTACCACTCTCGCTCCTCCTGCAGGTTAACGATCTACTTGAGAATCGCAGTTTCCGCCGGCAGAGTCAATAGGAACCCGGCGCCCTGGCTCCAGTTTGTGTCCGATCGCAAATCGCCGCCGAGTTGGCGGGCCAGGCGGCGGCTGAGCGCCAGGCCCAGGCCAACCCCGGGGGCCGACTCGGCCGCATTGCGAGCCGATTTCGCGAACGGGCGGAAAATCCGCCGCGCGGCGCCGGGTGCAACGCCGGGGCCGTGATCGCGCACGCTCAGTTCCAGTCGCCCACCAACCAATGCCGCGGCCAGGTGAATCCGCCGGTCCTCGGCCGCCGGCGCATATTTGCACGCATTATCGACCAGGTTGAAGAGAATCTGCTCGACGGCGCCGGCGTCGGTGCGCAGCGTTGCCGCGGCCGCGGGGCCGGAAAGGTCGGTTTCCAATTCCATGGCCGCCTGCCGTGCCCGGTCGGCCAACCGCGGCGCGACGCGGCCCAGCAGTTCGGCCGCCGTGAGGCACTCGGTGCGGTGGCCGGCCCTGCCGCGTTCGAGCCGGGCATAACTGAGCACGTTCTCGACCAAATGGATCAGTCGCGAGGCTTCCCGGCGGAGCGTGGCAAGGTACTCTGTCCGCTGCGACTCCTCGGTCACCATGCCGTCGGCCAGCATTTCAGCGTACATCTGGAAGGTCGTCAACGGGGTGCGCAATTCATGCGTTACGGCCGAGACGAACGCCGCGCGGCGCTCACTCAGTTGCATCACACCGTGCAGGAGCGCTGCCACGGCCGCGGCGGCCAGCAGCATGCAGCTCCAGGCCACGATCAGCGAAAGCCGCAGTGCGGAGGGCGAACCCTCGTCGGCCGCCGGAAGCCGGCCGGGGACCACGCGTACGGGCAGCGCCGCCAATCGCCGCGACTCGATGCCGTCGCCCGTTGCGTCTACCGCGACCAACTCGGCGCCGGGCAGAAGATCGGCCACGCTTTCCAGCAGTGAATCGCGAATGGCGGGCCAGTCGAGCAGGCAGCCCTGGACAACGTGCGAGCCGTTGGCGGTCATCCGCCGCGCCAGCAGCAGTTGCCCGTCGAGCCACAAGGGCGTCATGGGCGCGCCGCCGACGTCGGTCGCGACGGCATCGGGCAGGGCGTCGCCAAGCTGCTGCTGCGACAGGGCGGCCACGTTCATGACGGCCTGCGCTCGGCTGCCGAACTCGACCGCGCCTCGCCCCTGCCGCTCCAAATCGGCCCGCCGTTGCCGCAGCGCGGCCTGCTGCTCGTCGCCGGGCACCAGCGGCGCCAGGACCCATTCCGAAGGCAACGCCGGCTGCTCCGGCAGCGATGCCAGGAGCCGGTCCCGGTCGAGCTGCCGCTGGAGGTCGGCCAGTCGCTGCTCAACGCGCGCCGCCTCCTCCTCGCTGAGGAACTTCGGCACGGCCACCGCTCGCCACTCGCCGCGGGGTGCCCGAGGCGAGGTAAGACGGCCGTGCTGCTCGAACTGGAAGTACAGGAGCACGTGTTCCGGCGGCTCGCGCAGCAACGGCGACGGAGCCAGCAGCCGGCCGGGCTTCGGCGAATGATCGGCCGCGACGGCGGGGCGCGGTTCGTAGAACGGCTGGTACGCAGAGTGCGGCCGGGCGCTCTCCTCGGCCAGCAGGGGCGCGACGGCCGTGTCCATCCGCCACAGGGCCAGCCGGACGTTCTCCTCCAGGGCGGCACTGTACTGCGCCAGTCGGCGTGCCTCCTCCAACCGCAGCACCGCGCGGCTTGCCCAACCCATGGCGGCCAGCACAACCGCCAGGCAGAATGCGAACCACAGCCAGATGGACCACGGACGGAACATGATAGGAGTCAACGGCCGCGACCGCCGGTCGCGGCTTCATGGGGTGAGGACAAAATGCGCTGTGCAATATGCGAGTCAGGTTTCGGTTTCAGCCCACATATAACCGCGTCCGCGAACCGTTCGGATGATCGCCGGCCGGTGGCCGTCGTCGCGGAGCTTCTCGCGGAGCCGGGCGATGTGCATGTCGATGGTCCGGGTGGTCAGTCCGTCGGGGCTCAGTCGCCAGACGTTTTCCAGCAGTTCGTCGCGCGAAATCACCCGCGCCGGATTGCCCGCCAGGTAGCGCAGCAGTTCGACCTCTCGCTCGGACAGTTCCTCGCGCCCGCCGTCGTCGAAGCATACCTCGCACCGGTCGAGGCACACCCGGCCCCCGGGTACGGCGAAGTCGCTCAGCACGTGCGCCCGCGGCGGGCTGCGCCGGATCAGGGCCTCGACGCGGGCCAGCAATTCCTTCACGCTGAACGGCTTGACCACGTAGTCGTCGGCCCCGTCGCGCAGGCCGCGTACCCGATCGGCCTCCTCGCCGCGTGCGGTGAGAATGAGGACCGGCATGGTGGGCCGCAACCGTCGCAGGTCGGCGAGGATATCGAACCCGTCGCCGCCGGGCAATACCAGGTCCAACAGCAGTACGTTGTACTCGGCGCGCAGCGCGAGTTCGCGCCCCGCCGCCGCGTCGCCCGCCTCGAGCGTCTGGTAGCCGGCGAAGCGCAGCGCATCGACAATGCCCCGCCGGATCGCCGCGTCGTCCTCGATGGTAAGTACCCGGCGTGCCATGATGATTGTGCCGGCGCGAGTCTAACGCATCGCGTCGAGAAGCTCCTTCTCTGCTTCCTCGACTATCCGAAGTCTCATGCACGCATCCTCCAGCTAAAGACGGCTGCGGAGCCGCTGGGATACATCCTGCCAATCAGCCGCAGCGAACTGGCCGGATTCGTACGCGTCGACACGGCGATCCAACTCGGCTTCAAACGTAGGTTGCTCGTCGTTGATAACTGTCGGAGACCTGAGGCTGCACAGGAGCCGATAGGCCAATCCGGCCCGTTCGGTGTCGGACAAAGTCAGAGCCGCATCAAGTATACTTGCGGGATCAACACTCATGAGAGGAACCTCAAGACATCGTTCAGCGAGTCGATGCTTCTGACTTCTACTGTAACGCGGAAGGACGTGGGCGTCAAGAGCCTTGCCTGAATCGTGTAACGTGTCCCTCACACGACAGAGCATAACCTTCAGCGGTGGACACCACCACCCACCCTGCGCCCGCTAATTCGGCCGCACGTATCGTTCGTACTGATAGGTGAGCGATTTGCGCTCGCCCGGCTCTAGCTTGACGCGCCACGTGACGGTCCCCTCGCGCTCGTCGAGTTTCAGTTTGGTGGGGTCGGTTTGCAGGGTTCCGCCGTCGGACGCCGCAAGCGGCTTGCCGGGAACAGGGTTGCTGATAACGATCTCCACGGTTCGCTTTTCGTAATTGTGCAGTTTCAACTCGCCGTCCAGAGTGACCAGGTCGAAGTAGACGTTGTTGTGCGGCACGCTGTGGGCATTGAGCTTCCGTTCGGTTTCGCGCTCGGCTTTGGTGTGCGCGATGTTGATGGCCGTGGTCACCGGCAGTTCGCCGACGGCGCCCTTGGGCGTGTAGCCGAGCAGGTCCTCGCTCAATAGGCGCCCGTCGCTCATTACCAGGCAGGGGCCCGTGGTCCAGGCTGTGTCGGTGGCGTTGTGGAGCACGAGCGAGTGGGTCATCGTCCCCGGCGGCGACCAATGGTAGATGTGCGAGTAGCGTATCTTGCGGGTGAAGAGCGTCAGGATGGCCTTCTCGCCCCGGCGCAGCGTAAGATTCTCCTTGGTGTACACGGTATAGTCGGGAATCCATGTGATTCCCTTGCGCAGATAGGCCATGCCGAGGGTTTCCTCTTCGAGAGCGTCTTCCGCCTCGGTGGCCACGTGGATGCGCAGCGGGAGTTCGAGCACCTGCATTTTCGTAACACCCTCCAGGGGCACGGCGAAGTTGCCGGTCTCGTCTTCCAGCACAACGAAATCGGGCCCGACGGAAACAAGCGTTCCGCCTGCCGTCCGGTCCAGTCCCCGGTGCTTGTAGCTCAGTTCCACTTTGAGTTGCCGGCTCGCCTCCAGCCTAGCCCGCTTGGCGCCGACGTCGGCCGGCGCGTCGCGCCCGTCGAACTCGACCACCTCGCCGGGCCCTGAGCCGACCACGTCGACCACGCTCTGCTCGCCGCGCGAATAGATGGCCAGCGTGCCGAACGCCGCAGGCGGCACCTCGCCGGCAATGCACCAGCCGTCGCGAAGCCGCACCTCGCCCTCGCGCATGAAGAACCCCAACCCGTTCTTGAACACCGCCACCGAGCGTGTTTGCGGTCGCCAGACGTGCGGGTTCCTTGCATCCGATCCGACGTCGGCTTCGCCCGCCCGGCCCGCGGCCGGGCCGTGGCCGGCGAAACCCGTCAGAACCAGGCCAAGGATCAACCACTGTCGTGTGCCAATGTGTCGCATGATCGCAACCTCCCGTTTCCTGGACCGTGTCAATCACAGGGCGAACCGTTCGCCTCGCTTCAACACTGTCATTGTAGCGGCCTTCGGACGGCGGAAGTGTAACGAGTTGGTAACAGCTCGGACTGCAAACGCACCGGGGTTTGGAAACTCCTTATACAAGCGTGCGCGTGCGGCAAGGTTTTCTGGCACGGCTGGCTCATGCCTTCCAGGTTGCGCACGAGCTGGTTGACACGACCGCTGGGCATGGAATGGTCACCCCCGGGCTCGTCCCGGGGGAGCGATGACTGATCGGCTACAACCGAGCTTCGGGAAGAGTCTCTTGCATTCGGCCGCTGCTCTGCCGCCTTGGCGGCAGAGCAGCGGCCGAATGCAAGGTGTGTGATAGGTCCGCTTGTAGCTGGCCAGTCATGAACCCGCCGGGGCAGGCCCGGCGGAGAAGTGCAGGCCACAGGCGCCGTAAGCCGCTCAGCACCATGCCCTTGCAGTTGCCAGAAAATCTTGCCGCACACCGATCGTCTTGGGTCATTGACCGGCAAAAACTCTCGGGGTACTATGACGTACGAACCGGCCTGCCGTTCAAACCGGAATGCACATACCAGGGAGACTCCAAATGCAGCGCCTTGCGAGACTACTGACGTCCTTTGCCGTGATCCTGGCCGTGGCATCGGCCGGTTCGTTACCTGCCGCCGAGCCGGAAGGCCGACCTCGGCGGAACGTGCTCCTGTACGTGGTTGACGACCAGGGGACCGACGATGCGGGCTGCTACGGCAACCCGGTCATCCGAACGCCCGGGCTCGATGCGCTGGCTGCCGCCGGAACGCGGTTCACTCACGCGTTCTGCACCAGTTCCAGTTGCGCCGCCAGCCGGTCGGTCATTCTCAGCGGGATGCACAACCATGCCAACGGGCAGTATGGGCACGAGCATAGCTTCCACCATTTTCGTTCGTTCGACACTGTGAAGAGCATGCCGGCGCTCCTGTCGGCAGCGGGCTACCGGACGCGGTGCGCGGGCAAGTACCACGTGGCGCCGCGCGAGGTGTATCCGTTCGACGAGTTCCTTCGGCGCGGCAGTCCAGTGGAAATGGCCGAGGCCTGCCGCGACCTGATTGCCGACGACGATGCTCGCCCCTTCTTCCTGTATTTCTGCACGACGGAGCCGCACCGCCCGTTCCGCCGCGAGGGTTCGGCCCCCGTCGACCCGGACAAGGTGATCGTACCGCCTTACCTGCCGGATACGCCCGAGTGCCGCGAGGAGTTGGCGCAATACTATGGTTCCGTCGAACGGGCCGACGCCGGATTGGCGCGGCTCATCGAGATTCTCAAAGAGACGGGCCGCTGGTCCGATACCCTGGTGCTGTACATTTCGGACAACGGCATCGCGTTTCCCGGCGCCAAGACCACGTGCTACGAACCCGGGTTGCGGTTGCCTTGCGTGGTGCGCAATCCATATGCGACGAGGCACGGCGTAGTGACCGACGGGATGGTCACGTGGGCCGATATCGCGCCGACCATCCTCGACTTCGCGGGCGCCATGCCCAAAAAACCTTGGTTCCACGGCCGCTCCTTCCTAAGCGTGCTGGAGGAGGAACAGCCGAAGGGCTGGGACGAAGTGTACGCCTCGCACACGTTCCACGAAATCACGATGTACTACCCGATGCGCGTGGTGCGCGGGCGCAGGTGGAAGCTCGTTTATAACATCGCCCACCCGCTGCAATACCCCTTTGCCTCCGATCTCTACGTTTCGGCCACGTGGCAGGGCGTGCTCGAACGGGGCCTCTCCAAGTATGGCCAGCGCAGCATCGAGGCGTACTTGCACAGGCCGGAGTTTGAGCTGTACGACCTGGAAGACGACCCGCACGAAGTGAAGAACCTCGCCGACGACCCGCAACATGCGGCGGTGCTCGAAGAACTGAAGGGCAAGCTGCGGTCATTCCAGGAAGACACCGGCGATCCGTGGCGAGTGAAGTGGGAATACGAATGATTTCCGGCGATCGGACGGGCTTTTCTGGCCCTTCTGTTTCCCAGCGCAAACTCGTGGAGAGGCGCAGGGTGGGTGGTTCCGGATGTCTCAGCATCCGGGTTCACCCACGCGTCAGGAAATCCTGCACCCAGAAACGGAAGTACCGCTTTATTGAAGCGCTGGCGGCGGTACCAACCGGCCGTCGAACTGGGCCTGCTGCTCCACGGGATCGTAGCTGCCGTAGAAGGGGGCGTTGCCGTCAAGCCAGATGTACAGCCGGCGCCGCTCCTCGTCGGAAAGCTCGAACCGGCCGTCAGCGACGTGCCTGGCGAGGATGGCAGTTAGCGGGCTGACGTCGGCGCCGCACTGGCCGGGGCGCGTGACGATCTCACCGATCGAGGCCGACCCCCATTCGTACCAGCGGACGAACGGGCGCAGGTTCTGGTAGCTTTGCGTGAACGTTCCGGCCCGCTCGCCCGTGAGCACCAGCGGCGAACGGTCGAGCCCTTCGCGTATCCGGCCTTCGCGGCCGTCGTGACACTCGATGCAGTGCCGGTCGAGAATCGGCTGCACAAGTCGCGCGAAACTCATGGGCCGCGTTCCCGGCGGGCCGGGCTCGATGCTGGAAGGCGCCCGCTGCATTGCCAGCGCGGGGGCCGGCGGCGTGGCGGTCTCAACCGGTTCGTGGCAACCGACGCAGCCGCGGCGCTCGCCCGCTTGCAGGTAAACCGCACTCCGCATGGTCTGCACGGCCCGGCCGCCCGCGTCGACTGCCTGGAAATAGAGGGGTTTCCGCGCCGGGACGCGGAATCGGGCCGAGCCGTCCTCTTCGACCGGCACGGTCCCGAGGAGCATCCGGGCGTTCTCGCCGCGAGCGTACCCGATCCGTGGATCGTCCATGACGTGCGATCCTGTCTTGGGAAGAATCTGGAAGACGCGCAGGCCGACTACCCTGCGACCCGCGGGCAACGGCATGAGGCTGCGATAAACGTCCGAGAGGATCAACTCACCCTCATTGCCCAATGCGGGGTCGATGCTGGAAGGAAGCACTGGCGGGACCGGCCGCGGCGCCACGGGGATGGGATACATGGAAGGCGTGTCGTCGTTTCGGTGCAGCAGCTCCAGGTTCCCAAAGCGGTCGAAGTAGTAGATCCCGGTCGCCGGCTCCCGGTCGACCCTCGGCCCCATTCCGGGAAGGGGATGGAAACTGAAGGCCACCAGGTAACAGTCCTCGGAAAGCGGCCACGGACTGTGAAAGTAACTCGACGGCCAGCAGGGGCTTCGGTACGGCACCTCGGGGAAGCACACTTCCGGAGTGAGTTTTTCGAGGGCGTCGAGGCAGTCCTCGCCGCTGGCCGGATCGAAGCTGACGCGGGCGGGGTCGAGCAGCACCAGCGACCCGCCCACGACGGCGTGATGAGCACCGGCAACGAATAGTATCTTCCGCGAACCGGGCACCGCCCGCGGCTGGAAGCAGGCGTTGGGGCCCTGCGCAAGGCCGGTGTAGTTGCCGAACAGGATGTCGGCGCCGGTGCCGTCGGGACGGCTCACCCACAGGCCGTGGTGATGGGCGGCGGAGCGGTCGACATAATCCCAGCGGCTGTACACGATCCGCCCGTCGTTCAGCACTGAAGGATGCCACTCGTTCGTTTCGTGGAAGGAGAGCGTGGCCACGTTGCCGCCGTCGGCATCCATGCGGTGCAACGTATACGTGGGAAGCGGTTCCCAGGGATTGTGGCACCGGCCGAAACCGTCGCGGCGGGAAGACATAAAGGCAAGACGGCCGTCCGGAAGAGGGCATGGGTCGAAATCGTCGTACCCGCCCGAGGTCAGCCGCCGCAAGCCCTTGCCGTCGATCCCCACAGCATAGATGTCGAAGCACCGTTGCTGCGGCGAACCATACGAGGGCTTCTCCGACGCTCGCTCTGCGAAAGCGAAGTATAACGTACGACCGTCGTAAGACAGGGCCAGCGTGGTGTAGTTCCCCTGCGGCAGCCGCCCGCCGATCAGGTCGCGCACGGCCGCCGACCGTCCCGGCGCTTCCAGGCAGTAGACGCCGCCGCCGCTGATATCGCCGTAGTCGCTGTAATAGCCCAGGTACTCGTGCAGCATCTGGCAAAGGAAGCGGCGCCGCTGCAAGAAGACGATTGGCCGGCCGGTCACCTGCGGGTTCTTCATGGCCGCTTCCCGGATCGTCCAACGGATCTGCCGGTACAGCTCACCGCGAGCCGCCTGGGACAACGCCTTAGCAACCGCTGCCTCGCGAGCGAGCCGATCAAGGGTCCCGATCTCCGCTGCAACGTCGACAGATTGCGGCTGGCGCGTGAGGTATTCCAGCAGCCGCGTGCCTCGCTCAATAGTTGCCGAGATGGCCGCCGCGTCGTGCACGTCACGTCCGGCACGCGCCTCCTGGGCCGCCCAATCGGCCTCGACCGCGGCGACATATGATGCATCTTCCGATGGCCGCTCGGCTGTTTCGGCCGCACCGGCCAGCCCGATCAGCAACACCAGCCCCCACATCGCCGAGGGAAACACCATCTTCGTCCTCCCGTGGGTCTTGGCAGAACCTCGAAAACACTCCAGGCAACTCGCCACGAACGGCATCCTGCAAGTGTAGGACTACAGGATTCTTTTTGTCAATGCCCAGCACGCCGGTTCGGACTAGCCGCTCTTTCCTCCGCGATCTCAAAAGGCGAAAAGCCTAGCCCCCCTGTTTGGGATATTTGCCATACAAACGGGAAAACGGTATGCTAGCGTGAGATAGATTTCCAGCCTGTCCCGCGATCGTTGTCTTCCCTGCCTGGAATCGAGGAAGCGCGCCAACACTCGGACAACGGAGGTTTTCCGATGAAGATGTCGAAAGGTACCTGCCGACGTGAGTTTCTCAAGAGGTCCTTGTTCACTGGCGCAGCCTCGCTGGCTGCCGGACATCTTGTCGCTGCACCGGCCGCGCCGCCCCGAAGCGACGTACAGCGGGCGGCCACCGGACCCAGCCATGTAGCGCTCACCACCGGCGAAGACCGGGCCGACAACATCTTCCGTGCCCTGAAGCCGTTTGCGGGCCAGATCGCCCGCGAGATCGGCGACCGCCGGGTGGTCGTCAAGCCCAATAACGTTTCGACCGAAATGCAACTCGCCTCCACACACGCCGAGTGCCTGGAAGCGATTCTTGAGTTCCTCAAGTCGATCGGCAAGTTGGACAACGTGGTCATTGCCGAGTCGGCCGCCACGGGGCCGGCCATGGAAGCGTTCACCAACTTCGGCTATCCGCGCGTCGCCGACAAGTATGGCGCCAAGTTGATTGACATCGATCATGAGTCGTTTCAGACGGTCCACGTGTTCAGCCAGCAGGACTTCCGGCCGCACGCGGTTCGCATGTCGCCCCTGCTGTTGGACCGCGACAACTACATCATCTCGGCGGCCATGATCAAGACGCACGATTTGGTCGTGGCTACGATGTCGCTTAAGAACATCGTATTCGGCGCGCCGCTGAAGGATCGGGATTTCCGATTCGGCAAGCGCCACGTGCCGGGGACCAAGAGCGACAAACCGATCTGTCACGGCGGCGGCACGCGCGGGATCAACTACAACCTGTTCGCCCTCGCACAGAAGCTGCGCCCGCATCTGGCGGTAATCGACGGCTACACCGGCATGGAGGGCAACGGCCCGATCTGGGGCACGCCCGTTGAGCATCGAGTCGCCGTCGTTTCGCCCGACTGGCTCGCCGCCGACCGGGTAAGCGTCGAATTGATGGGGCTCGACTTTGCCAAGGTCGGTTACTTGAACTACTGCGCCGGCGCGAACATGGGCCAGGCCGACCTGGAGCAAATCGAGGTCATCGGCGAGCCCGTCGCCCGACACATCCGCAAGTACAAGCTGCACGACGACGTCGAGAAACAGCTCATTTGGCGGGAGCCGGCCACGGTGTCCTGAGTCCAGGTCGATTTTGCAACTTCGTTCGGCATCGCGTAACGGCTCACCAGGTGCTATCGTAAACAAATAGGCTTGACAACGGTTTTGTCTGTAATATAATTACCATACAATAGCGTTGTCTAGTGCATTTGTTTGCGAGGTATGCCGATGGCCGAATTCTACACCGGATCACCCATTCACCCCGACGAATTGTGGTTCAGGGACGCCTTTATTAAGGGGCTCTGGGCCACCCTGCAAACTGAACATGTACTCATTACGGCTCCACGGCGGACGGGCAAGACCAGTGTCATGGACCACTTGGCCGACCGACCTTGCCAGGGAGTCGTCACCGTGCCGGTGTTCGTCCAGGACCTGGACCACCCCGGCGACTTCCTGCTATGCCTGCTCGACGCGTTTCACGACAAGCACCCCAGCCGGTTCCGCTCCCTCTTTCAGGTGGGTTCGAGGTGGATCGGCGGCGTGCTCGATCGTGTGGGCGCATTCGAGGCCGGCGGATTCAAAGTGGCCCTGAAGGACGCCAGCCCCAAGTGGCGGGAGGATTGGAAGAGTCACGGCGATGACGACTTCTTTGCACTGGTCCGCAAGAAGCAGGACCCGGCCGAAAGGGTTCTGTTCATCGTCGACGAGTTCCCCGACCTCGTGCTGAACATGCACCGGAATCACCCGGAACTGCTGCGTCCGTTTCTCGCGTGGTTTCGGGGCCACTGCACCAAGCCGCGCCCGCGCGACGATTCCATTCGCTGGTTACTTGGCGGGTCGGTCAACCTGGCCAGCACGCTCGACTCGCTGGGCATGATCGACCTGATCAATGCGCTCGACGAGCACCGGCTGCCCGTCTTGACTCCTGAGGAAGTGATGCACTTCGTACGCCGGATGCTGACGGACCGGAACGTGGAACTGAGCGAGGACTTGCCTGCCGAGGTCGCCCGGCGACTGGGACGCCCCATTCCGATGTTCATGCAGATGATCACGCAAGACCTGTACCGGATCTGGAAACGAACGGAAACCCGGCTGACCGTCTCCGACGTCGAATCCGCATTCGACGACTTGATCGGCAGCAGCTCGGCGCGCGACAAGCTGCAACACTACTATTCCCGCATCGCCCACTACTACGACGAGCCCAAACGTTCGGCGGCGCATGCTCTGTTGGACCAATTGAGCGTGACCGGTGACGGCCTCGCGCGCGAAGCCTTGCGCGGCATCTTCGAGCGGATCGTCAGCGACCAGGGAACCGCCATGCCCGAATACGAACGCAAGCAGGTTTTCAATGAACTGCTCCGCGATCTTGAAAACGACTTCTACGTAGAGGAGGTCGCCGCCGGACGGTACGACTTTGCCAGCGGACTGCTGAAGGCGTGGTGGAGGAAGTATTATGCTTGACACGTTCACCGTGCCGTCCGCCACAGCGTCTCCCGTCGGGCTCTATCGCAGCCGGGTGACCGACCCGGAGCAGCGGCGCCATATTACGGTCGGACGCGACGCGATCCTGGCAGACACCCTCGACATCCTCAAGGAGGGCCTCGGCAAGCGGCCCAAGCACCATCTGCTGTTCATCGGCCCGCGGGGGATCGGCAAGACGCATCTGCTGGCGCTGATCAAGGACGAAATCGGCCGCGACGCCGGCCTGTCGGCCGGTTACCACGTGGTCCGCTTTCCGGAAGAGCCGCATCGGCTCCTGTCGTTCGCCGACGTTCTGCTGGGGATTTGTGAAATCCTGCGCGACACACTGCCGGAAGAACGCGAGTGGCACGACCTCCACGAACGGCTGTGCACCGAACAGCAAGCCGAGGTCATCGTCGATACGCTGGTTCCCGCCATCCGGCAGCGATGGCGAAGCCGCCGCCAGGCGCTGGTCGTCATGCTGGAGAACTTGCACGAAGTGTTCGGGTCGCAAATCAAGGACCCGCTGTCCATCGCGGCCGTTCGCGGTTTTCTGATGCAGGACAACGGCTGCCTGCTCGTAGCCACGGCGCCGCTGCATTTCGGCGCCATCACCGACCACAAGGAGCCGTTCTACGACTTCTTCGACGTCCAGATTCTCGACCAATTGACCGACGAGCAGACGATCGAACTGGTTCGCAGGAATCTGCAATGGGAAGGACGGGCCGATCTGCTGGCAGAGTTCGACAACCTGCGCCCCCGGCTGCTGGCGCTGTACCGCATGACGGGAGGAAACCCGCGCTTGACGCTGATGCTGTACGAGTTGATCGCCCACGAGGCGGTTTCGGAGGTGAAGCGGCAGTTTGAAATGCTGTTGGACCGGATCACGCCCTTCTATCAGGACCGGATGCGCGACCTGGGGCCGCAGGAGCGGGCCGTGCTGGAAACGATGGCCGTGATGCGCGACGAGCCGAAGACCCCGACCGCCATCGCCGCAAGGATGCGCATGAAATCGGCCCAGTTGTCGTCGCTGTTGAACCGCCTGCAAAAGGCCCACTACCTCCGCGCGGTCGAGAACCCTGCGGACAAGAGGTCGCGGTTCTACACGATTCGGGAAGGGTTCTTCGACATCTGGCTGGCGATGAACGTCAGCCGCGGCGCCCGGCGGCGATTGCCGTTTCTGGTCGACTTCTTCGCGCAGTTCTATCCGTCCATCGAATTGCGCAACCGGAAGCGGGAGGAGTATCGCCGGCGTCTGGCGAGCGGTGAGTTCGACGTACCGGAAGGGACCGGACGCGCCGAGGACTCTCGCGAGGGGCTCGACTTCCTCTCGGAGGTCGGTACGGAAGCGGAACGCGCGGCGGAGAAGCTTCGCCTGGCGGCGATCCACGCCGGCGCGGGCGACGCGAGCCGGGCCGGCGATTACCTGCACGAGGCCCGGCTGTTGCCTCTCGACCCGGTCGGCACCTGGATCGTCAGGCACTCCGAGCAGGCTCCAGCCGACAACTACCTGAGCGAGATTGAAGACCTGATCGCCTGTTGGGAATCGCACCGGGCCGGCGACCTTGAACGATTCGCGGAGAAACTGAAAGCGTTAGGCGCCGGGCTTTCGTACAAGTCGTGGTCGGAAACGAAGCTCGACTTCCTGCGCGAGCACCTCGCCCTGTTGCCCGCGGGGCGCGACCGCGTGGAGACCAGGCTGCAAATTGGTAATCACCTGCACGACTTGGCACGCTGGGCCGAGGCGGAGGAACAACTTCGTGCGGCCATGGACGAGGCAGCTTCTTTGGACGACACGGAGTTGCAGGCCTCGACGGTGAACAACCTGGCGTCGTTGCTTCACGACACGAACCGGCTGGCGGAGGCCGAGCAGTTCATGCGTCGCTCGCTGGCGATTGCCGGCCAGTCGTTCGGGCCCGAACACCCGACGGTTGCTATTGTTCTCAACAACCTGGCTCAGTTGCTCCACGGCACGAACCGGCTGGCGGAGGCCGAGCCGCTCATGCGCCGCGCGCTGGCGATCGACGAGCAGTCATTCGGGCCCGAACACCCCAAGGTTGCCATTGGCCTCAACAACCTGGCGTCGTTGCTCCACGACACGAACCGGCTGGCGGAGGCCGAGCAGCTCATGCGCCGCGCGCTGGCGATCGACGAGCAGTCGTTCGGGCCGGAAGATCAAACGGTTGCCATTGACCTTGCCAACCTGGCGTTGTTGCTTAAGGGCACGAACCGGCCAACGGAGGCCGAGCCGCTCATGCGTCGCACGCTGGCGATCGACGAGCAGTCGTTCGGTCCCGAACACCCCTACATCGCCAGAGATCTCAACAACCTGGCGTTCTTGCTGGGGGCTACGAACCGGCTGG
>JAVEUP010000001.1:0-147791 GCA_034005525.1 Thermoguttaceae bacterium
GCCAAGCAGCCGTCGGGTGTGCAGCCGCTTTCCGCGGCCGGCAAGAGTGGCCCCCCCGCCGAGACCGGCGACGGCGACTTTGCCGGCATGGTGCAGGCCCTGGTTGACGAGGGCACCCCGCGCTGTGAGGCGGTTCGCCGCGTCGGGCGACGGTATCCCGACCTGCACGCGCAGTATGTTGCCGACGCCAACCCGAGCCGGCCATCCGTCCAAAACCTTATCGCCGAGCGGTTCAGCTTGTAGACCGCCGGCGACACCACCGACCATTCATCCCTATCGGAGAAAACTACCATGGCAGCCCCTTCCAGCGCCATCAGCCGGACTGAGTACAGCACCGGCTTTCGTGAGTTCGATCTTGAGGCTTCCCGCCGCGGGTTCATCGGCCCGCGCGTTCTCGTTCCCCTCGCCGTTGGTAAACAGGCCGCCGACATCGCGTCCGTACCACTTGAGCAACTGTTGGCCAACCGTGAGACCGCCCGCGCACCTCGCAGCGGCTACGCCCGGTCCGACTTCACCTTCGGCAAGTTTTCCTATTCCTGTGTCGAGCACGGCGCGGAGGAGCCGCTGGCCGACGCCGAGTTGGCCATCTACTCGGATATCCTCGACTGCGAGTCCGTCCACGTGGGCCGCGCCGTCGACGTGGTTCTCCGCAATTATGAGCGCGCCGTAGCGGCTGCGGTGTTCGACGCCGCGGTTTGGACTGGCCCCCTGACCGATACCGTCGGCGCCGCGGCTTGGGATGATTACGAGAACGCCACCCCCATCGACGACGTTCTCGCCGCGTGCCGCGCAGTGCATGGTCGCACCGGCTTGTGGCCAAACACTTTCGCATGCAACAGGACGGTCTTCCAAAACATCAGCCAGTGTGCACAAGTTCTGGACCGGATCGTGTACGGGGGTGCACCTGGCAAGCCTGCGGTTGTCACAGCCAAGGCCCTCGCAGCCATCTTCAGCGTCGACCAGGTTCTCGTTGCCGACAGCGCCTACAATGACGCGACCGAGGGGCAGGACGCCGACATTGAGCCGGTTTGGTCGGATGCTTACGCGATGGTCTGCCGTACCGCGACCAGCGAGGACATGGCCGAGCCGTGCATCGGCAGGACGTTCATGTTCGACGGCGACGGCCCCGCCGGCACGCGGGGCGAGGAAATCGCCGTCGCCGTCGAGGAGTACCGCGAGGAGGCCCAGCGCGGTTCGATCATTCGCGCCCGCACATACTGGGATGCCAAGATCATCTTGGCCGACGCTGGTCACTTGATCACGGGAGTTACGACTTCCTGAAGCCTTGGGAAGGGGCGTCAGGAAGTCACGTTGTCCGCGCCGCGTCGGGTTGATCCTCGGCGCGGCGTTTTGAACCATGATTGGCGAGGCGCGGTGGTCGGTGCGGGGCCGCCACCGCGCCGCCTTTCTTTTCGTGGACGATCATGCCAGAGACTACCACCTGCTGCTGCGGCCGATCCATTCCCGCTGGCCCGTTCCGCTGGCAGTTGTGCCGGCGTTGTCAGCGCGAAGCGCACCGCCGCGAAGAGATAGTCCGCCGCCGGCTGGGCATCCCGCCGGGAATGTGCTATCGCTGCCAGACCAGGCCAGCACGGCCTGGTGACATTCTGTGTTCGCGCTGCCTGGGCGAGCGCTAGCGCCGCCGGTTCGTGCCGGCCGCCTTGGCGCGCTGGGCGTCGGTTTCGCGTTCGTGCGGGTCGTTTGCTTCCCCAAATGTTTGGGGAAGCAACTTTCCGCCCTGCCCGCCACGTTTGCGTTCCTTCGCTTCCGCCTTCATCTTCTCCACCTCGGCCGCGTACTCGGTGTGCATCGTTTCCCGCTTGTGTTCCGCGACGGCCGCCTGCCCCCCCGCCGAAAACATCGGCGCGACCAGGTTTCGGCCGAGGCCGCCGAATCGACCGGCGCGGTACCAGGCCGCCGCGCTACCGCCTGCAGCGTCGCCCAATCCGGAGGCACTCCCTGGAGGCCGCTACGCCGGCCCGGGTGTCAGTGACACCCTTTGAGAGCAAAAACAAGCATAAACGAGCATATCCGGCATCGCCGCCGAACACCAAGAAAACGCAAGAAACCACTTAGAAAACGGCACTTTTCGCGGTTTTCGCGGGAAGTGGCCTATCTTTTGGTGGGTCATCGGTCGCTGCCTCCGGTGTGCTTCCAGGTCGCGGGCTGTGAATTAGCTTGGTTGCGGCTTGTGCAGACCCACCAATGACTCACGCGACCTTGACCCACCCTACGTATATGAATAATCCGAGGTAGCCACGTTCGTTCACGGTTGGCCAAGGAATCGGGCTTTCATAACCAATGCAGCCATTCGCGAGTCGGTGGCGCGGGCAGCTTGCTACTACTGGGGTGCGCGCCGGTCGCGCAGCCACGATTCGGTCATGTACTTACCGGCAAGCAGGTCGGCGGCGCGAGAACGGACCGACTCGGACAAGCTCGACGGCTGCCACTGGCCGCCGAACGACTCGGACAGATTGGGCAGCCATCGACGTGCAAACTCGTCGGGGCCGACGCTGCAATCGGCAAGCTCGCCGACGCCCGGCAGGTGCCTCGCGGCATCGGAAACCCCGAGCAGAACGCTTCCATGCTGCAAGACGGCCCCGCGCCGCCGCCGCTGGGCGCTGCCGGCCACCTTCGCTCGCCCGGCCAGGACATCGCCCGGTGCGCGACGCTCGAAACATAGAAACGGCTCGCTTGCCGGACGCGCCGCGCCTGCCACAAACAGTTGCGGCTCCAACCGCCACTGCTCCAGAACGGCAACCAGGCTCCGATGCACAACCTGGTACAAGTCGTCGCGATTGCGGGCAAGGGCATGATCGCGGGGCAGGATCACACTGTAGGTCAGTTCGTGATCGTGCAGAATCGCGCCGCCGCCGGTCAGCCGCCGGACCATCGTCAGGCCGCGCTGCCGGTACCGCCGCGCGTCGTCGTCGTACGGCTGAAAGTAGCCCAATGAAAGCGTTGGCTCCTGCCACTGGTAGAACCGCCAGTACGTGCGCCCGCTCTCCGCCGTATCGTCCAGCAGCGCCTCGTCAACCGCCATATTCCACGGTCCCGAAAGCGGCGGATCGATCAGAACGTGAACCATGGCTAGGTGTCAGGTGTCAGGTGTCAGGCGGCAGGCGGCAGGCGGCAGGGATGTGAGATTTCAAATTTGGGATTTCAAATCTGAGATTTGAGATTCGATATGTCAGCCGGGATCGTCGTTCTTCATCAGCAACCAGCAACCAGCAACCAACAACGAACAACGAACAACCAACAACGAACAACGAACAACGAACAACTAGCGGCAACTAATTCTTCCCGGCCTTCAGCACGGGCTGCCGGGCGGCTTGGACTTCATTGGGACGGCTTACGGGAGTTGTGTGGGGAGCGTCGTGGAGCACCTGAGGGTCTTCCTCGGTGATGCGGAACAGGGCCTCGACGAATGCGTCGAGGGTAGCCTTGCTCTCGGTTTCGGTCGGCTCGATCATCAGGGCTTCGCGCACGATGAGCGGGAAGTATACCGTCGGCGCGTGGAAACCGCGGTCGAGCAGGCCCTTGGCAACGTCCATGGCCGATACGCCGCGCTGCGCCTTCAACTCCGACGCCGAGGCCACGAACTCGTGCATGCAACGAGTCCCCCGCGGCACGGAAAGGAACGGCTTCACCCGGCTGAGCAGGTAGTTCGCGTTGAGGACCGCGTTCTCCGAAGCCCGGCGCAGGCCGTCGGGCCCGTGCGTGAGGATGTAGCAGAACATGCGGACCAGTACGCCCGTGTTGCCGAAGAAGCCGCGCACTCGCCCAATCGACTTCGGCCGGTCTTCGTCGAGCCGGAAGCGGTCGCCGTCTTTGACCACGACCGGCGAGGGCAGGAACGGCTCAAGCGCCCCGGTGACCGCGATGGGACCCGCGCCGGGCCCGCCGCCGCCGTGCGGGCCGCTGAAGGTCTTGTGCGGGTTGAAGTGCATCAGGTCGGCCCCGAAATCGCCCGGCCGGGTGATGCCCATGATGGCGTTCATGTTGGCCCCGTCCAGATAGACCAGCCCGCCAACGTCGTGCACCATGCGGGTAATTTCGGCAATTTGGCCCTCGAACAGCCCAAGCGTGTTCGGGTTGGTGATCATCAGCACGGCTACCTGCCCGTCGAGGTTCGCGGCAAGGTCGTCGAGGTCCACCATTCCCTCGGCCGTACTGCCGACCGAGACCACCCGGAAGCCGGCCATGGCCGCACTGGCCGGGTTCGTCCCGTGGGCACTGTCGGGTAGCAGAACAACGCTGCGCTGCTCACCACGGTTGCGATAGTACGCCGCGGCCACCAGGAGCGCGGTCAGTTCGCCGTGCGCGCCGGCCGCCGGTTGCAGCGATACGCCTGGCAGCCCCGATATCTCCGCCAGGAACGCCTGGCATTCATACAGCAGTTCAAGCATTCCCTGGATGGACGACTCGGGCTGATACGGATGCAGGTCGGCCAACCCGGGCAGCGAGGCCAGCCGCTCGTTCCGCTTCGGGTTGTACTTCATGGTACACGAACCGAGCGGGTAGAAATGCGTATCGACCGACATGTTCAACTGCGACAGGTTCACGTAATGCCGTACCACGTCGGGCTCGGAAAGCTCCGGCAGCGGCGGTACATCTTCACTCAGCGCCCATGCCGGCAGCAGTTCGCCGACGGGCCGTTGTGGAACGTCGCACGCAGGCAGCCGCGGGGCGGCGGAACCGGGTCGGGAGAGTTCAAACAAGAGTTGAGTTGCTTGTTGGTTTCGCACGTTCTGCTACCTCTCCTTGACGCGAGCTGTTGGAGTTCACGCTTCAGCGTGCCGGACATCACACATACTTGCCTGGCACGCTGAAGCGTGAACTCCAGCAGTACAGCTTCGAAAACTGGGACAGTCCCCATGCATGTCTGGTTGTCCCTACGCGAGTAGGGACGCCAATCGGTCGATATCGTCGCGGGTGCGCTTTTCCGTGACCGCTACGAGCAGGCAGCCGTCCAGTTCGGGATACCATCGGCCCAGGGACGGCCCGACGAGCATGCCTTCCGCCAGGGCCTTTTCCACGACCTTCGCAGCATTTTCCCCGGCTGCCCGCAGGGTGAACTCTTTCAGCACTGGCCGGTTGAACGCGGGTTTGAGTACCCCGCCGGCCGTGAGTTGCTCCAGAGCGTAGCGGGTCTTCTGAAGGCACAACTCGGCCACTTGGCGCATGCCCTGCGGCCCCATCAGCGCCAGGTACACGCTTGCCCGCAGGGCGAGCAAACCCTGGTTGGTGCAGATGTTGCTCGTGGCCTTTTCGCGGCGGATGTGCTGTTCGCGGGTTTGGAGCGTCAGAACATAACATCGCTTTCCGCGGCGGTCGGTCGTCTCGCCTACCAGACGGCCGGGCATCCGGCGAACGAACTTCTCGCTGCACGCCAGAATACCCAGGTACGGACCGCCGAACCCCATGGGACACCCCAACGACTGCCCCTCGGCCGCGACGAGGTCGGCCCCGTACTCGCCGGGCCGCTTCAGCAGCCCGAGGCTGATCGGATCGACCACGGTCACCAGCAACGCGCCTTGTGCGTGGGCAATTCGGCTCAGTTCGTCCATGGGTTCGAGGCAGCCGAAGAAATTCGGCTGCTGTACCAACAGACACGCCGTCTGTTCAGTTACGGCCCGCTGGGCATCGTCCGGCACGACCGCGCCCTCGGGGACGTCGACGAGGTCGATTGCCACGTCCAGGTTGGTCAGATAGGTTTCGAGCACCTGCCGCGTTTCCGGGTGCACGCTTCGCGCAACGGCTACCCGCTTCCGGCGCGTGGCGCTTAGCGCCATGAGCACGGCCTCGACGGCGGCGCTGGCGCCGTCGTACATGCTGGCGTTTGAGACGTCCATGCCCGTAAGCTGCGTGATGAGCGTCTGGTACTCGAACATCGCCTGGAGCGTGCCCTGGCTGGCCTCAGGCTGGTACGGGGTATAGGCCGTGTAGAACTCGCTCCGCGAGGCGATGACGTCGACCACGGCCGGAATGAAGTGGTCGTAACTGCCGCCGCCGAGGAAGCCGGCCGACTGCCCGGCGGGCAGGTTTCGCGCCGCCAACGCCGTCATGTGCCGGGTGAGTTCCAGTTCACCCATGCCGGGCGGCAGGTCCAGCGGACGTTTCAGTCGCAACGCATCGGGGATCATGGCGAACAACTCGTCCGTCGAACTCACGCCGATCGCGTCGAGCATCGCCTGCTGGTCGGAAATCGTATTGGGAAGGTACGGCATGATTCCTGTCGGCTTATTCGTGCTCGCGGCACTGGGCCTCGTATGCCGCGTGGTCCATCAGTTGCGCGAGACCGGCCTCGTCGGCAATTTTGACCTTGACGAGCCACCCCTCGCCAAAGGGATCGTTTGAGAGCGTTTCGAGATGGTCGACAATCGCGTCGTTCACTTCGATCACCTCGCCGTCGACGGGGCTGTTCAGGTCGCTGACCGACTTGACCGATTCAACCTCGCCGAAGGGCTGCCCGGCCTGCACCGCGGTGCCCACGTTGGGCAGTTCGATATGCACCAGGTCGGTCAGCAGCTCCACGGCAAAGGCCGTAATGCCCACGGTCGCCACCTTTCCGTTCGGCGTCTCTTCGACGCGGGCCCATTCGTGGGTTTCGGAATAACGCAAGTCGTTGGGATTCACTTTCAGGCTCCTTTGTTGTTGCGGCGGTAGAAGGGAAGCGGAACCAGCCGGGCGGGCTCCATGCGCCCGCGCACATCGACCGAGACCACCGTACCCGGCTCCGCATATTCCCGGCGGATATAGGCCATAGCAATCGGCTTTTTCAGAGTGGGCGAGAACGTGCCGCTGGTCACCTCGCCGATGTCGTCGGTTCCGGCCAGAATTCGCGAGCCCTGCCTGGCCACGCGGCGGCCGACCATCTCCAGACCCACTCGCACCCGGCGCGGCGGGCGCTGCTCGATTTCCCGCAAAGCGTCGCGGCCAGGAAAATCGTAGCCGGTCAGATGGCAGGCGAATCCAAGCCCGGCCTGGAAGGGGTCGATGTGCTCGTCCAACTCATGGCCGTACAGGGGCATGCCGGCTTCGAGCCGCAGCGTATCGCGGGCGCCGAGGCCGGCGGGTACGAGGCCGAGCGGCTTGCCCAATTCTACGATGACGTCCCAAACGTCGGCCGCGATGGACGCGCCGACGCTCAACTCGAAGCCGTCCTCGCCGGTGTACCCGGTGCGGGAAATAATGCCGCCCTGCCGATGTGCCGCCGGATGCAGGATGCTCGCTTGGGCGCCGTGATAGTACCGCATCCAGCGCAGGTCCACGTCGACCAGCGGCTGTAACAGTTCCACGGACCGGGGTCCCTGAATGGCGAACATCGCCCAAAGACGCGTGACGTCCGTGAATATCACCTCTTGCCCGGGCCGCTCAGCGCGTTCCGGCGGCAGGTGAGCGTGGACCCAATCGACTATCTTCTGCCGGTTCGACGCGTTGACCACGACCACGTAGAAGGGCTGCCCGTTTGCATTGTGGTAGTAGCCCACGAGCACGTCGTCCTGAATGCCTCCTTGCTCGTTGGTAACCAACGAGTAGCGAATCTGGCCCTCCCGCATATCGCTCACGCGGCGGGTGAGTAACTCCGCCAGGAACACGGCTGCACCCGGCCCCTCGAACCGCAACCGGCCCATGTGCGACACATCGGTAATACCTATCGCGCTGCGCGTCGCCAAGTGCTCGTCGACAATCGACGTGTACTGCACCGGCATGGACCAGCCGGCAAAATCAACCATGCGGGCGCCGTGCGCGGCATGCCACTCGAATAGGGGGGTGCGAAAAATCGTAGATTGTTGACCATCCATTGCCGAACTCCCTTGGACGCGAAATAAGCTCGTCATTCTACCAACATTCGGCTGCCCGGCCAGGGCCACCGTACCGGGGGCAGGCGTTGCGACTGTGGATGCCTGCACGCCCTTGACTTTCCATTTCCTCCCGTCCACACTTGAGCCCAGTTCTGCGGACAATCAGTCTTCCTCTCCCTCGCTACAGATCAAGCAGAACATCCCGGGATGGAATGCTAATCTTCGGATGAACGCGACGGAGCGCAAACGACATCCAAGGGAGCCAGTTATGGGCCGGACACGACGACTTGTCTCCGCCGTCAGCGCCGCTGCGCTGGTCATGACCGCGGCAGCCTCTGCCGCCACCGAACGCTGGGGGGTGTGGGAAACCGAGACACAAGGCCCGGTCGGCGGCGACATTGGGGCGCTGGCCGCCGGCAACTTCAACGCCACCTTGCGCGGCGCCGGCCTCGACCGCCAGTTCCGCGGCGAGATCCGCGGCCTGACCCTCTTCGGCAGCCGCGCCGACAACGCTGGCGCCTCTCCCTCGCTGCTCAGCGCCGCGCCGAACCGCCCAACTGCCCCCGTCCGCCACACCGAGGTCACCATACGCGGCGAGGCGTTCCACATCAACGGCCGCCCGACCTACGAGGGCTGCTCCTACAACGGCATGAAACTCGAAGGCCTGCTAATGAACGCGCGGCTGGTGCAGGCCACCTTCGACGACCTCAACCCCGAGACGCGCGGCCGCTGGGCCTACCCCGACGGGCCGTGGGACCCCGAACGCAACACGCGCGAGTTCATTGCCGCCATGCCTGCATGGCGCGAGCACGGACTGCTGGCGTTCACCCTGAACCTCCAGGGCGGCAGCCCCGAAGGCTACAGCAAGGCCCATCCGTGGCACAACTCCGCCTTTACGGCCGACGGCGGCCTGCGCCCCGACTACATGGCCCGGCTGGAAAGGGTACTCGACCGCGCCGACGAACTCGGCATGGCCGTCATCCTCGGCCTCTTCTATTTCGGGCAGGACGAGCGCCTCGCCGACGAGGCCGCCGTGACGCGCGGCGTGGACAACGCCGTGGACTGGATCTTCGATCGCGGCTACCGCAACGTGCTGATCGAGATCAACAACGAGTGCAACGTCCGCTACGACCACCCCATTCTGCAGCCCGACCGCGTCCACGAGCTGATCGAACGCGTCAAGGCGCGCCAGCGCGACGGCAGATGTCTGCTCGCCGGCACAAGCTACGGCGGCGGGACGGTGCCAAAGGACAACGTCGTCCGCGTCTCGGATTTCCTGCTGCTGCACGGCAACGGCGTGCATCAGCCCGACCGAATCCGCAAGATGGTGGACGATACCCGCGCATTGCCAACCTACCGCGGACAGCCGATCCTGTTCAACGAGGACGACCACTTCGACTTCGACAAACCTGACAACAACATGCTGGCCGCCGTCAGCCGCTATGCGAGCTGGGGGTATTTCGACTTCCGCATGAAGGGCGAGGGCTTCGATGAAGGCTTCCAGAGCGTGCCGGTGAACTGGTCCATCAGCTCCGCTCGTAAACGCGGCTTCTTCGACCTGCTCAGCCGAATGACCGCGCCGCCCGCATCTCCCAAGGCGGCACAACCCAGCCCGGCCGAACAGCCCGCCGGCGGCGCACTTGCGGGCGAGCGCTTCCGCGTGCTCGTGTCGACCGACATCGGCGGCTCCGACCCCGACGATTTTCAGTCCATGGTGCATTACCTCGTTTACGCTGATCTTTTCGACACCGAGGGCCTGATCGCCTCGCCGCCGCACGCGGGCCGCGCGGCGCACATCCATGAGGTGCTGGATGCGTATGCCCGGGATTACCCGAAGCTCGTCGCGCGGTCTCCGCGCCACCCGACGCCCGACGCGCTGCGCGCCGTGACGAAGCAAGGGGCAACCGACGCCGCGCCGGCCCAGGGCTGGTCCGAGCCGACCGAGGGCTCGCGCTGGATTATCGAACGCGCCCGCGCCCCGGACCCGCGGCCGCTCTGGGTGCTGGTGTGGGGATCGATCACGGACGTGGCGCAGGCGTTGCACGACGCGCCGGAGATCGCACCCCGGCTGCGCGTCTACTCGATCGGCTGGTGGAACACGCGAATGGATCCGGCCGCGCGCGAATACGTGGTCAAGAGCCACCCGGACCTGTGGCTGATCGAAGCGGACACGACCTTCCGCGGCATGTACATCGGCGGGCCGCAGGCGGGCGACCTCGGCAACCTGGCTTTCATCGAGAAGCACGTGCGGGGCCGCGGCGCGCTGGGCGACCTCTTCTTCGCGAAGAAGAAAGACATCAAGATGGGCGACACCCCTTCGGTGCTCTACCTGCTGCGAGGCGACCCGGAGGATCCCGCGGGCGACCACTGGGGCGGCGCGTTCGTGCGCCGCCGCACCGGGCCGAATCATTGGACCGACAATCCCGATCCCGCGCTTCACGAGAAGAACCATCCCGGCGCGCGCACGGTCAACCGCTGGCGCGAGGCCTACCTGCGCGACTGGCAGCGACGCATGGAGGTCTTGCGTCCCTAACGCGATCTGGTTCTGATCCGTCCTGGAATGAGGATCGCATCGTATGAGGCATAGACCCACCAGACCCCGGCAGAGGACGGCGCCCGTCATCGTGGTCTTCGATTTCTTCGAGAGCAAGTGGCCAGTCTGCAAGGAGGCCAGGCCGCGGAAATGCGGGGTGCGGCCTGACAAACCAATCCCGCCCGAATTCAAGGCAAGAATATGACACCGGCCTGAGCTATGACCACACTGGCGCTGGACTATGTTTATCGATACCTGCACGAGTCGGTGCTGGACCGGCCCGAGGGGTGCTTGCGGCTGGCGACCTTTTCGGATGCCGAGGAGGCCCATCCATATTTCTTCCGCGGTGATCTGGTCCGGCCGCGCCGGACGGCCGATCTGCTGCGGGGCCTGATGCGGGTGGTACAGACGCGGTTCCACGTCCCGCCAGCCATGCTGGGGCGGATCCTGGCGATGGCCGACCCAGTAGTCACCTGCAGCGACGACCGCGTTCGCTTCGAGGCCTTCTCCGGCTGCTGCGGCGTCTACGCACGGATCGACCTTCTGCCGTCGGCGGTGTCGGGCGAGACCTTCGGCCGGGGAACGACCAATGTCGATTTCAACCAGGCGATGCTCTCCGCACTGGCCATGGTGCGCGGCACGGACGCGGTGTCGCTGTGCGTGGGCGCCGACGAACTGGCCCTGTCGAGAAACCGGTCCACGGTCGTCGAGAAGAAGGTCAAGCTGCCGGTCCGCTGGCTGAAGGGTTTCGTCGAGGTCCAGGCGTGCCAGGGGCGGATGCAGCACGTGCTTGAAGTGCCCGGCGTGGAGGCCATGCGGTTCCTCCGCTCGTTGCCCAGGATGAAAACCGGACGACGGGAAACCTGGGTCGCTCCAATCGGACGCGGACTGCGGCTGAGCCAACGGGAGAGCCCCGGCGCGGTCCGCGTCGGCGGGTTGGAGCGGCTCCGAGTGCTGGAGAACCTGGCGCCTCAAGCCCGCACGCTTCGAGTCTTCTCCGACCCATCGACTGGGGCCTCTGCGTGGCAACTGGATTTCGACGACTGCCGTTTTCACCTAGTCATCAGCCCGGAAGTCTGGCGGGGCTTCTCCGGCGAGGGGCAAGCGCTAGGGGCATTGGCCTCCGAGGAGTGGCGGCAGTGGGTGCCCAAGATCCGGGCAGCCCTGAAATGGGAGGCTGTGATCGACCTGGACCAACTGACGGCGAAGACCGGCGCCTCGGCCGAGGCGGTCCGGCGGGCGCTGGCGGCCCTTGGGGCACGCGGGCTGGTGGGGTTCGACCTGAGCGAAGGGGCCTACTTCCATCGCGAACTGCCCTTCGACATGGCGTTGGTGGAGAAGCTCCAGCCGCGCCTGGCCAACGCCCGAAAGCTGATTGCCGGGGGCAAGGTGCGGGCCGGCGCGCGGACGGCCGAGGAAATCGAGGTGTTTGTGGCCGGCAGCGGAGTGGAGCACCGCGTGCGACTGTTGGCCGACGATGCCCGTTGCACCTGTCCCTGGTTCGCCAAACACGGCACGGCCCGAGGTCCGTGTAAACATATCCTGGCGGCAAGAATCTTGCTGGCGAAGATCGAGGAGACGCCTGATGAGTGAAGAGCAACTGGCCCGGCTACTCGAACAAGGCGATGAAAATGCCTGTGCAGACTTCTTCCGCGGAATGCCGGAGGAAGAGCGTCGCCGGCTGGCACCGTACTGTATGCAATGGCTCAAGTGGGTCCGGAAGCACCAATTCGCTCAGGTATCGCCAGGCGGGTTCTACACTGATCATCTGTGGGCAGCGGCCGAGGCGGCGTGGCTGGCGACGGCCACCTATACACAGCTCAAGAAGCTGTCCGCGCTGCCGCCGTACCAAACGGCCTACGAACTGCTGGTGGACCGCCGGCCCGACTGGGTTGGGAGGTGGGCGCTCGACTTGCTCGAAGGGCAGCACTACTGGCACAGGTGGGGGTTGGTTCGAAGGCTGATCAATGCGGGCCTGATGGAGAAGCCGGACCACCTGAATTATTACCTGGGGATGATCAGCGGCTGCCAGAGCCGCTTCGACGACGACGATACCCTGCGTCAGCGCCTGCTCGACGACCCGGGACTGCTCGACGACGAGGTTTGGCGGCTCTTCGAGTACGAGGGCGGCGGAGAGAACAGCCTGGCAAACTGGGATCGGTACGCCCGCGGCAGCAAATGGTCCGACGTGCTGCTGGCGTTTGCGCGCGAGGGGCGTCTCTCGCGAACGCGGCTGCTCGAATGCTCGCTGGAGGCGCTGGAACGCGATTTCAACGCCTATCGGGCCAGGTGGTTCGCCAGCTTCTACGACGCGTTGGAACCGACAGCCGAGGAGCGAACGCAGCACGCCGGTCGATTGCTAGCGCTGCTGGGAGCCTCAGCCCCGAACATCGCGTCCTGGGCGTTCCAGAAGGTGCGGGAGATTGCCCACCGCGGTGCCTATGAGCCGGAAGCCGTCA
The DNA here is from genome assembly GCA_034005525.1 of Thermoguttaceae bacterium. Classification (GTDB taxonomy): domain Bacteria; phylum Planctomycetota; class Planctomycetia; order Pirellulales; family Thermoguttaceae; genus PWXP01. The sequence goes on from JAVEUP010000001.1 coordinate 12,801, forward strand.
TTGCCGGCGTGCAGCCGTCATTTCTGGCACGGCAGAAGGGAATCGCACTCAAAGCGATCAAGCTGCTTCGCCAGACTGCCGAAGGCTCGCCCGGTTCGGCAGCGGCCGCGGCCCACGCAGTGGCCGGCGCCTTGGGGCACGAGGCAGCAGAGGTGCAGCAGGCGGCGCTCGATGCGATCGATGCGCTGGCGGTGCCCGACGACGAAGAGCTTGCCGCGAGGATTGCCCTTTACGCCCAATCGGTGGCGCCTTCGCTGGGCAGTCGCATGAAGCGTTGGATGCCGTCGACGCCCGATACGGGAGGGTCGCCCGCCGCACCGGAGACGGAAGCCGATCGTTCGCAGCTCGAGTCGGTCGATCCGACCCTCCGCAGGCTGCTGGGGATCGATGACTTGCTCGATTGCCTCCAGGCCGGGCGGGTTGAGGTGCCGGCCGCCACGTTCGACGGCTGCGACATCCCGCGTCTCGATCCGCGGCAGGCACTGCGCCCCATCGAAGACCTCGAAGAATTGATCGAGATCTGTTCGCGGGTCATCGAGGACGATTCCGAGGTAGACGAGGTCGAACGGGCTATCGACGGGCTATCGCGGCTGTGCCACAAGAGGCCTGACGACTTCCCGCAGCGGATCGGCCCGGTGCTCAAACGGGCCACCCAGAAGCTGAAGACGACCGCGATAGCCTTTGTCGGCTACAGCCCGGGCGACGATCTCTGCGGACTGGTCTACGCCTGGGGCAAGGAGATCGTGCTTCGCGGCAGAGTTCAGCAGGGTGAGCACGGCCCGATGTATGCGGTGGAGGTGGAAGGCGAGCCGCGGACCTGGTGGCCGCAGGGCATGAAGAAGCCGCTGGGGTTCCTCTCGCGGCGGTCGCTGGCCGTTGCGGAACGCGTCGCATCGGGGAAGGCTGCCGCGCTACTCAGCGCGCCGACCCATGCGGGTGGATGGATCGACCCGGTCGCACTGGTCGATCGCGTGAACGATTGGAAAGCGGGCGATCCACCCATCGCCGACGTCTGCCTGGCCATGCTGCGGCTGGCCCCCGAGCGGCGCGAGCAGGCGCTGGCGCGACTGCGGGAGGGCACCGCGGAATGGGAGCGGGCGATCCGCTACGCCCTTGGCGGCACGGGCATCAAGATCGGCAAGAACGCGCCGCTGTGGGTCGCGGCAGCGCGGGCTCGGTCGCCCCGCACCGACGACGCCAAGGTGGCGAAGTCCTTTCCCAACCTTGGCCCGAACGCGGGCTTGGTTGCCACGTTTTCGTTCCACGTCAAGACCGAGCAACAGGAAAATGCGAAACTGAGAATCCAGTGCAAGCCGGCGCCGCCGAAGGCGATCAATCCCGATTGTCCGACGATCCTCCTTTGCCAATCGCGTCTCGATCGGGACCTCAGTTGGGAACTTGGAGGAATGGCGGGGCGAACGGTCGGGGCAGTCCGCTGGACGGCCTCCCTCTGGCCCTTGGCGAGGGAATCGTTCTTCGCCCGGGCTGCCGAGGAGATCGCCGATAACCTCGACTGGTGGGAAGCCATGTGGCAGAACAAGGCCCTGCTGGAACCGCTGCTCGACTCCGGCACGCCGCTGGGCACGATGGGGCTCTTGCTGCTGGCATTGGGCCTGGCAGCCAAGGAGCCGGGCGAATCGGGCCTGGCCACCGACATCGCAATTGTGGCCATCGAGGACGGTCGGCTCGGCTCCGACAACCTCGGGGACATGCTGGCCCAGCTCTTGCCCACCGGATTAATCAAGCCGGGGCGATGGCAGAAGACGCTGTCCGAAGTGGCCCGCGTCTCCCCGGTGCACACGCTGGTGGTCCAGCGAGCGTTGCAGCGGGCCCTGCAAGGCGACCCCAAGTGCCTACCCCGCGACTTCGGCAAGCTGCTCGACGTCCTGAAGGAGCTGTCCTTCGCCCTGGGGCTGTCCGTCACGCATGAACCGTGCCGCGAAATGCTGCTTCAGATTGGCGGTGGAAAGGTAGGCCAGACAGCCAAGGCCCTCCTGGCAATCGAGGCACGCGACTTCGATCTTTCAGCCCGTCCGCTTCTCGAACAGGCTTTGAGCCAGCGACTGAACGCTGCAATGGAGCGGCAGTAGATGCACACCCAATGGGCTGCCCGACCAAGTTCACGCAGCCCATACTGCCGAAGGGCGCGCACTCAAGCGACAATCTTCCGCCGGTTCGATGCGTTGACCGCGACCACGTGGAAAGGCTGCCCGTTTGTGTTACGGCAGCCAACTCGTCTGCTTCATGCGGCGTTCGAAATGGACGACCACAAAAGTCAGTGCGCCGAGGGCGGCGGTGGCAGCGAGTCCGGCGGCCGAGAGGGGCTGCAACGCGAATGGCCGGGCCAAGGCGGGGAGGTAAATCACACCGAGCTGCAGGATCAGGGTCAGAAAGGTCAACAGGATCAGCGCCGGATTGCGGCCGAAACGGAAGGGCTTATCAGTGAGCGACCGCAGCCCCCAGGCCTGGCCGATCTGTGCAAAACCGATGGCGGCGAACAGCACGGTCTGCCACTCGCCTCCGCCCAGGCCGAAGTGATGCCATACGCCGGCCAGCAGCAGGGCGGAGAGGCAAATGAACGCGCCCATCCAACTCACGTGCAGAATGGCCGTGCGGTCGAGAATCGCGGCGTCGGGCTTGCGCGGCGGGCGGGTCATCACATCGCTTTCGGGCGACTCGAGGCCGAGGCCCAGGCCCATCAGGCCGTCGGTCAGCAGGTTCAGCCAAAGCAGGTGCAAGGGCCGCAGGGCCATGACGCCGATGCCGGCCAGCGGCGCGAGCAGCATGATCAGCACCTTGCCCAAATTCCCCCCAAAAGAGAACTTGATGAACCGCACAAGATTGTCGTAGATCGTGCGGCCCTCCTCGACCGCGGCGACGATGGTTGCGAAGTTGTCGTCGAGCAGGACCATCTCGGAGGCCTCCTTGGCGACGTCGGTACCCGTGATGCCCATGGCCACGCCGATCTCGGCACGCCGCAGGGCAGGCGAGTCGTTGACGCCGTCCCCCGTCATGGCGACGATATGGCCTCGCTTCTGCAAAGCAACCACGATGCGCAGCTTGTCCTCGGGCGAAACGCGGGCGTAAACGGTAATGTGCTCAACTTCCTTCTCCAGATCGGGATCGGCCAGCGCGGCAAGTTCAACGCCGGTCAGAACGCGAGCCTCTTCACCTTCCGGTGAAAGGTGCAGGTTGCGGGCGATGGCAGCGGCAGTCAGCGGGTGGTCGCCGGTGATCATGATGGTGCGAATGCCCGCCGCATGACTCTTCGCAACGGCGGAACGGACCGCTTCTCGCGGAGGATCCATCATGCCAATAAGGCCGCAAAAAACGAACTCGGTCTCGATGTCGCCGGCGACGGCATCCGGGGAGGGCGCCGCGTCGAAACGGCGAATGGCAATGCCGAGAACTCGAATTCCGTCGTTGGCCATACGCTCGTTGCCGGCAAGGAACCGGTGGCGGGCATCGTCGGTCAGCGACACGATGCGGCCGTCGTCCACTACGTGCGTCGACAACGCGAGGAGACTGTCCGGCGAACCTTTCACAGCGGCAAACACAGGCGCGGATAACGCGGGAGGCAGCGGATAATCGCTCGGGCTGCCACGGTGAAGAGTGGCCATGCGCTTCCGGCCGGAATCGAACGGGAACTCGGCCAGGCGCGGCAGTTCCCGGGCGAGGGATTGTGTGGCAATGCCGGCGCGTTCCGCCGCAACAAGCAAGGCGACTTCGGTAGGGTCGCCAATCGAACGTACCGGCCCGCCGGCATCGTCGCAAACCAGATGCGCATCGTTGCACAGCGCAGCCGCCAGCAGAAGAGGCGCCGTCTCAGATCCGGTATCGGCGGAAAACGGGGGAGGACTGTCAACCAGCGACAGGTCGTGGTGGAGGGTATGCAGGCAGGTAACGGTCATCCGATTCTCGGTCAGAGTGCCCGTCTTGTCGGCGCAAACGACCGTCACGGCGCCGAGGGTTTCGACGGCGGGCAGTTTGCGGATGAGGCCATGGCGATTGAGCATGCGGCGTGCGCCGAAGGCCAGTGTGGCGGTAATGACCGCCGGGAGACCTTCGGGTACCACGGCGACAAGGAGGCTGACAGCGGTCAGCAGCATGACCGTGAAGGGTTCCCCCCGGAGCAGGCCCATCGCAAGAAGGGCCAGGGCGGCGCCGAGACCGGCGAGGGACAGGTGCTTCCCTACCTGCGCCATCTTGCGCTGCAGCGGGGTGCGACCCACTTCAATGCCTTGCAGCATGCCGGCAATCTTGCCCAATTCCGTACGCATGCCTGTGTCCACCACGACACCCGAGCCCCGCCCATGAGTGACAACGGTGCCCATGTAGGCCAGATTGGTGCGATCGCCGAGCGGCAGCGCCTCGCCGGGCAGAACGTCCGTCTGCTTGCGAACCGCCTCCGATTCGCCGGTCAGTGCGCCTTCCATCACGCCAAGGTTGACGCAGTTGACGAGGCGAAGGTCGGCAGGCACGACGTTGCCGGCTCCGATCAATACGATGTCGCCGGGGACCAATTCGCGGGCAGGGATTTCGCGCAGTTCGCCGTCGCGGCGAACGCGAACGATTGGACAAGACAGTTGTTTGAGAGCGGCCATAGCCTTTTCCGCCCTGTATTCCTGGACAAAGCCCAGCACCCCGAAAAGGATCACAATGGCCAGAATGGCGATGCCCTCGGTAAGGTCACCGAGAAGGAACGAAAGGACTGCGGCGGCAAGAAGAATAAGGATCAGCGGTTCGACGAACTGAGCCAGGAGCATCCTCCACGCAGGGCGCGAGATGGTCTCCTGCAATTCATTGGGACCGTGGATTTGGAGGCGGGCAGCAACCTCCCCGGCTGAGAGGCCGTCGAGCGAGGACTGCCGATCCACCAGGAGCTGGTCGACGCGTTGGGTGTGTGGAGCACTCATTGACATGGAGGGAGGGTCGGGGTGGGAGAGTCGGCAAGCTCCACCAGGACTCCCAAAAATCATCAGTGTAACCCAGGCCAATTCGTCCTGCAATACGCTCGATTGGTTCGGTAGCTTGGTGCGGCAAGTTTTTCGGCAAGGTAAGCCTCGAGAAGGGCCTTGAAGACGACAACCATTGATGCTACAATAATGCAGGTGGTGGCTTCATGCCCCTATCGGCGAACCAGTTCTCATTCACACAGCGTGAGGTCCGCAACGGCGACCGCGGGCGACCAACAAGCGAACTCAGCCGCGAGCTTCGCAGCAGACTCAGGGATCCGGAAGAATGATCCAGGGATTGCCCCTCGGCCGCATTGTTGAGTGGACAAAGGCAAACGAAGCGATTTTGCTCTGGCTTGCCGGCACTTCGACGTTCGTGTTCGTGGCCACGCTGATTGCGGTGCCCTGGCTGGCCGCGAGAATCCCCCATGACTATTTTGCTCACCAGAAACGCCGTCCGGCGCCCTGGGCCAATCAGCACCCGGCCCTCCGCGGCGTATTGATTGCCGGGAAGAATCTCTTGGGCGCGGTCTTTGTCGTGGTCGGGCTGGCCATGCTCGTGCTGCCCGGGCAAGGATTGCTGACTATCCTTGCCGGCATCGTGCTGCTCGACTTCCCGGGCAAGTACCGGCTTGAGTATTGGGTGGTCAGCCGCCGGCCTGTCCTGCGGTCGATCAACTGGCTTCGCCGCCGTGCCGGTCGGCCGCCGCTGATTGTGAAACGGAAATGGAGAGGGAAACGGAGAGGGAAAGGCGAATCATGAAGCAGGATGACACCACCGTCAATCCCTACGAATCGCCAAACGGTATGGCATCGTTCCCCTTCTGGTGATTGTCGCCGGTTTTGGGCCGGTACTGTTGCGCTTTCTTGGAATCGCGCCCTGACGGTTCGGCTGGCGTCCCGGCGGCGAGACTCGCTCCGAGACTCGCTCCGGGGGCTTGAAAATGTTCCTTGGCGATGCCAGAATCATGGGCACGAAGAAACCGCGATTCCCGCGATTCTGCAACACATGCTTCAGCATTAAGGTCGAGGTAACCTGATGAACACCAGACGGATGATTGTGGCGCTGTTCCTCTTGACGCTGACACTCTTGACGCCCTGCACGGTGCATGCCGAGCACGACGGCAAGCTCCAAATCCTGCTGCTGGGCGACAGCACGACGGAGGGCAGCATTCCGCGCAAGCTGGCGCCCGAGGAACCGCAATTGGAGGACGTGATTCGCGTCTTGCTGGAAGCCGAGGGAGATTTGCCGCCCGCGAACGTGATCAATCTCGGGCTGAGCGGCGAGTTCATCCGCCGCCTGCTGGACTCCGGGCGTTACGACAAGCTGGTGGCGGGACTTCCCGGGCTCGACTACATCTTCATCCGGTACGGGCTGAACGACGTGGCAAGAATCGAGGATTTCGACGCAGCCTTTCCAAAAGACTTCAGCGAGCTGATCGCACGCCTGCGCAAGGACCATCCCGCGGCCATGCTCATTCCAATGACGGTCATCCCCTACGCTGCCGATCTTCAGTCGCATGCACCGCATGCGGCGCGCATCAACGATCTGGTTCGGCAGGTCGCCGTCGAAGAGAAGCTGATCTGCTTCGACATCTACCCGCGCTATGCGGCCGAGCAGGCCAAAGGCCCGAACATGCTCAACTACCGCCGCTACCCGCTGGCGAAGATTCCGGAGAATCTTCACAGGCTCGCCGCGCCGTACGTCAGGGAGGGAGGCAAGAACGGCCCGACCGTTGAGGTGCTCGACAACCGTCTCGACGCCCACTTCGGCCATTTGGACGGCTGGTTCGGCGACCGCCACCCGAACCTCGCCGGGTATCGGGTCATTGCCGACGAAACGGCGAAGTTTCTGGCCCCGATCATTCGGGAGCGCAGTCGAAAGTGACGCCGGCCGGCATTGGTGATGGTTTCGTCGCTGCAGAAGGAGATTCCCGATGGCTTACGACGGTGTGATGGACGACGTGCGCAGGGCGATTGCCCTGGAAAAGCCTCGGCGCCTGCCCGTGTTTGCGTGCAGCGAGGAGTTCGACGTCAAGTGGTACGGGAAGTACACCTACGAGGAGGTTTGCCAGGACGGCCGGAAGATGGCCGAAGTGTGGATTGCCGCCATCGAGGAGTTCGACTACGACTGGGCATGGCTGCAAGTTGACGACTGCTTCGAGTTCGAACCGCTGGGAGTGGGCACACACGGTGAAGGGAGCATCCTGCGAGCCACTCGCGACTACCTGCCGCCAACCCGCGAAACCCTCGACCGGCTCCGCATTCCCGATCCGGCAACCGCCGGCCGGATGCCCGAGAAGCTCAAGGCAATCCGGCTGATCCGCGAGCACTTCGGCGACCGCGTGCTCGTCGAGGGAAGTTGCGCAGCGCCGTTCAGTTCGGTGGGCCTGCTGTTCGGTCTGGAGGAGACGATGGTTCTCGGACTGAGTGACCCCGAGCTGCTGGCCCTGGCCTGCGACTTCTTCGTCGAGTTGCAGTCGCGTTACATCGAGGCGCAGATCGAAGCGGGAGCCCACGCCATTTGGATGGGCGACTGCAACGCCTTCTCCGGCATGCTCTCGCTGGCACAGTATCGCCGGCTCGCGTTCCCCGCCTGCCGGGCGTTGATCGAGCGGGCGCACCGGTACGGAGCGATCGTTCATCTTCACAACAGCGAGGTCGCGACTCCCTACCTGCTGGCCGAAGCCGAGCTTGGGGCCGACATCATCAACTGCGGCCCGAATGCCAACATGGCAGAAGTGCGCGAGGCGTTCACCGGCCGGAACTGTTTCAGCGGCAATCTCGACCCGATCGAGGTGCTCATGCGAGGCACGCCCGGGCAAGTAGCCGCCGAAGCCGAGCGGCTCATCGCCGTCTGCTACCCCGCCGGCGGCTACCTCTTCTCAACCGGCGAGATGAATCCCCGCGACGTCCCGGTGGAGAACATGCGAGCACTCGTCGCGGCCGTGCGCGAGGCCGGTGCGCGGGCGTGAACACTTGGCGGTAACCGTTCACCGAAGATGGTTCCAGTGTTCGATCACCTTGGCTGCGTCAATCCTCCAGCTATCATCGCCACCTGCCGGCAAGGCCATGGGACGAGGCCGCAGCGGGCCCCGATTTCGGTTTTCCATCGACTTCCGTCTACCTCGGGTTGACACCGCCGGGCAAGACGCTAAGATAATCGAGATTGGCTGAACGGAGGCGGCCTTATCGGCAGCCAGGGCGGGTGCTCTTATCGCCACCAGCAACTCAAAGAGGAATAATGGCCGTGATTGTCATTCCACGTAAGAAGGGTGAAAGCATAGTCATTGGGGATAACATCATCGTAACCATCGTCGAGATTCGGGGCGACGAAGTCCGTATCAGCATCGAGCACCCCCCCGAGATCACCGTTGAGCGACGCGAGGTGCTCCAGTCGCTCGCAGGCGTCGCCCAGCCGCATTGATTGCATCAATATCCGGCATTATTTCTCGCGAAGAGAACAAGTATTCCCGGACATGGGATTCCCGGGGATACTCTACGTGAGGGGGCTTGTGCCATACGCTAGAGTTTGCCTGTTCCGTATAATCGGCCCCCAAATCGCTCTTTTTTCTTTTTGCGGGGTGTTTGCGCGGGATTTTCGGTCCCGACTGTGGTATCATCAGGGATATAGGGTAATAGGGAGCGAACGTTCCCGGAAGTTGGTGCCCTGGTGAAGCCATGCTCGTTTTAGCCCGCAAAAAGAACGAAAGCATTGTCATCCGCGAGGATGTCGTGGTGACAGTGGTCGAGGTGCGTGGCGACAAAGTTCGGCTTGGCATCGAGGCCCCGAAAGAGGTCAAGGTCCATCGGCGCGAAGTGTACGACGCCATTCGCCAGTCGGAGCAGCAATCGCAGCCGGCATCGGATCCTCCATCGGAACCGGGTGCGGAGTAGCCGAGGGTTCCATGCGGCTCTTCAGTTCTTAGGTACAGGCCGCTCCAATGTAGTAGGCACACGCCGTTGTGCCGTCCCCGGGCAAAGCAGTCTGCACCCAGAAACGGAAGAGCCTTTCATTCTCAGCGGTCGTCCAGAGTAGACGGTTCGCATTCTCGCGACACAATTCCTACCGGGAACATGCTCGGTGGCCATTGGGTGGAACGCATACTACACCTGCCGAGGGGCATGTTGTCGCCGAAAAACTCCGAACGCCGGCGCATCGTCGCCGCGGCCGCGCGTGGAATTGCTTTGACGCGACCACTCAGGGCTGGTACACTCAATGCGGTTGTGCAACCGACTTCTTTCGAGGTTCGTTGTTGCCAGGTCGCGTTTGTGATCGATCTTTCAGAAAGGAAGACCCATGAACGTCCGTAATGCGAAGGCCTCCACAACTGCCGTCAAGCGGCGCACCTTCTTGAAGACCGCCGTTGCGGCCATGGGGGCACCATGCATTGTGCCGGCCTCCGTGTTCGGTGACAATGCGCCGGGCAGCCGCGTCAATGTGGCGTTTATCGGCGCAGGCAATCAAACCCGCGTGGACGTGCCCAGCATGTTGCGGCTGGACGACGTTCAGGTGGTGGCCGTCTGCGACGTGAATAAGGGGAGCCACGGCTACGCGCGGCCAGAGCATTTCCTGGGCCGCGAGCCGATCCGCGACCAGGTCAACGCGTTCTACGCCAAGAAGACGGGGGTCTCGGACTACAAGGGCTGCGATATCTACGCCGACTTCCGCGAAGTGCTCGCACGCGACGACGTCGATGCCGTCATGCTGGTCACGCCGGACCATTGGCATGCGCTGATGACGGTCATGGCCGCCGAAGCGGGTAAGGACATCTACTGCCAGAAGCCGATGACGCTCACTGTCGATGAGGGCCACGCGATGATCGACGCGGTGCGCCGGCACAAGCGCGTGTTTCAAACTGGCAGCCAGTACCGCTCGCGGGGCGCCGTGCGCCGCGTGTGCGAATTGGTGCGCAACGGGCGCGTGGGCGAACTGCGGCGAGTCGTCGCGTATGTGCCGGGGGCACCCGTGGGGCCCGGACCCGGCTGGGAGCCTACGCCGGTCCATGACGGCTTCGACTACAACCTGTGGCTCGGCCCTGCACCCGATGCGCCGTACCACAAGGAGCGCTGCCTGTACCGATTCCGGTTCATTCTCGACTACTCGGGCGGGCAGGTGACCAATACGGGAGCCCATGCGCTCGACATTGTTCAATGGGCACTAGGCATGGATGACACCGGCCCGGTCGAGTTTGAAGACCAGCGTTCCGAGTGGCCGCCGGAAGGGCATCTGTACAATACGGCCACCAAGACCCACTTTCGCGCCCGCTACGCCGACGGGATCGAATTGGTCTGCAAGACCGATGATCCCGGTTTCGGGGCGCGTTTCGAAGGTACGGAGGGCTGGCTTCAATACACGGCGAGGGAGGTTACCAGCGAACCCGAGTCGCTGAAGGATTCGGTCCTCGGGCCGGACGAAATCCACCTTCCCGTAAGCGACAACCATTACCGCAACTTCGTCGACGCGGTGAAGTCGCGAGAGGACCCCATCGAGCCGGTCGAGGTCGGCCATCGGACCACGACGATTTGCCACCTGGGCAACATTGCCATGCTCCTGGGGCGCAAGGTTCCGTGGGATCCGGAAACCCAAACATGCCCAAACGACCCGGAGGCCGGCGCCATGCTCAAGCGGCCTTATCGGGCCCCTTGGCGGCTGACGGGATAAGGCGAGCTAAGGACAGGGTGCCTCACTGTTCTCCAGGGGCGTTGACAGGAAGGACGCGTTCGATCATGCTGTGTGTTTTCACGGATGCACTGCTGCACCCTGTTGCATGATGGTCCAGGAGTTTCCCCATGACCCGCCGCGCGCTGATTACCGGCATAACCGGTCAAGACGGTGCCTACCTGGCCGAATTCCTTTTGGGCAAGGGTTACGAGGTCCACGGGATGGTCCGCCGGGCCAGCACGGAGAACTTCGAACGGATCGCCCACCTGCGCGACCGCGTGAGCCTGCACCAGGCCGACCTGCTGGACCAACTCTCCATCGTCAATTTGATGAGCGACGTCCGGCCGCATGAAGTGTACAATCTCGCCGCCCAGAGCTTTGTGCCGACAAGCTGGCTTCAGCCGCTCCTGACCGGCGAGTTCACCGCCTTGGGTGTTGCCCGCATGCTCGAAGCCGTGCGACTGGTCGACAAGGGGATCCGTTTCTACCAGGCAAGCTCCAGCGAAATGTTCGGCAAGGTGCGCGAGGAGCCTCAGAACGAAAGCACGTCATTCTGGCCGCGCAGCCCGTACGGGGTGGCCAAGGTGTACGGCCATTGGATTACCGTGAACTACCGGGAAAGTTACGGCATCTTCGCATGTTCGGGCATCTTGTTCAACCACGAGTCGCCCCTGCGAGGCAAGGAGTTCGTTACCCGCAAGGTCAGCGACGGCGTAGCCCGAATCAAGTTGGGCCTTCAGACAAAACTCAAGCTGGGCAATATGGAGGCGATGCGCGACTGGGGCTTCGCCGGCGACTACGTGAAGGCCATGTGGATGATGCTTCAGCAGGAGGCGCCCGACGACTACGTGGTCGCGACAGGCGAGAAGCACTCGGTTCGCCAATTAGTGGAGTTGGCGTTTGAGCACGTCGGCCTCGACTGGCAGGAGCACGTCGAGACCGACCCCGCCCTGTTCCGCCCGGCCGAAGTGAACACGTTGCGCGGCGATGCCGCCAAGGCCCGCCGGGTGCTTGGCTGGCGGCCCGAGGTCGACTTCGCCGGCCTGGTGCGCATGATGGTCGACGCCGACCTGGCGCGCGTGCGGCGGGAAGTGGCCGGTTAGCGCAGATACGTAGGGTAGGTCAAGGTCGCGTGGATCGTTGGCGGGTCCGCACAAGCCGCAACCGAACTGATTCACAGCCCGCCGCCTGGATGCACGCCGGCAGCAGCGACCGATGGCCCACCAAAGAAGCGGCTTGTTTGACCCACCCTGCGTGTGGTCAATATTCCCGGTTAGCACCTCGAGCAGGCGGCAGGTTCGATGAATGAGGATGCGTTATGCCGAGATGTCCGGCGCATCGGCCAAACGCTGCTTGCTGAACTGCGCGGCGCGGAACAGGAAACCCGTGCGTGGTCCGATGCGGATCTCGCAATCTCCGAAGTCGGGCGCATCATGTCGGCGACCATGGCGGAGCTTGCCGCCACGCAGTGTTGGGGCGAGGCAAACCGGCTCCCGTCGGCCTCCCTGTGGCAGGTTGCCGGCACGGTGCTGTCGGTCGGATGGTTGCAGCAACATGCCCGGAGCAAGCCGCGGGGTTACGCCGGCGACTTCGAGATGCTCGGGAAGATCATCGATAAGACACTCTGTTCGCATCCTCTGGGCCGGGCGTTCGACCACTTCTTTCAGGAGCAAGCGGCGCCCGGGGCCGTCCGCGCCCGGACCCGCCTGATCGCCGAACGGATCGCCGGCCTGGTGCGAGAGTCGGCGAATCCGACCGTGCGTGTTTGTAGCGTCGGCTCGGGGCCCGCGATCGACGTCGAATGGGCGTGCCGGGAACTCATGCCGCAAGAGCTGAACAAGCTCGCCGTGACGCTCGTCGATCTCGATCCGGATGCACTGGCGCATGCCGAGCATCGTTTGAGCCGCGTGCTGCATCGCAGTCAGTTGCGGGTCCATCGCGAGAATCTCTTCCGGCTTCCCAGGCTGTCACGGACTGAAGGACTGCTTGGCGGCGCCGACTTTGTTTCCTGCACCGGATTGTTCGATTACCTTGCCGATTCCGACGCCGTCGCCATGCTGAATTGCTTCTGGCGGCACCTTGCGCCCGGCGGCGAGTTGATCGCCTTCAACTTCAGTCCCTCGAATCCAAGCCGCGCGTACATGGAGTGGATCGGCAACTGGTATCTAACCTATCGCGACGGACAGGCCATGGCAAGCCTGGCTCGCGAGGCCGTCGGCACATTGCCGCACATAACCGTTGGCTCAGAAGCGACCGGCGTGGACCTGTACGTGGCTTGCCGGAAGGGTTGAACGCTTTCGCCGCTTGCTCGATGGAATGTTCGCAGAGCGCCCGCGCAGCTCCTTGCACGGATGCCATTGCCTTCCTTACCGTGCAGCGCGGCCCATGGGTCGTGCATTCTCGCGCAAATCGTCCTGCAACTGTGCGGCGAGGGCGCGAAGGGATTCAACGATTTCAGGATGGTCGCCGGCCACATTGCGGCTCTCGCTGAGGTCGTCGGCCAGGTTGTAAAGCTCAAGCGGCTCCAATCGCATCTTCCACGGACCGCGGCGCACGGCCTGGACGTGCTCGCCCTGGGTGAAGAAATAGGCCTCGTGCGGCGACCGAGCCTCCGGCTCGCCCACGATCAGCGGCCAAATATCGCGGCCGTCGACCGAACGGTCCGCGGGCAATTCGACCGATATCAGGCTCGCCAACGTCGGCAGCAAATCGATTGTCATGGCCGGCTCGCGACATACCGTGCCGGCCGGGACCACGCCCGGCCAGCGGGCGATGGCGGGCATGCGTACCCCGCCCTCGTATGTGGTGAACTTGCCGCCCCGCAGCGGCTTCGCGGAGCCGCCATGATCGCCGAATGCCCGCCAGGGACCGTTGTCGGAAGTGAAAATGACCAACGTCCGGTCGTCCAGGCCAAGTTCCTTCAAGGCCGCGAGCACCTCGCCAACGCTCCAGTCGATCTCCTCGATGACGTCGCCGTACAGCCCGCCGCGGCTCTTGCCGCGGAACCGCTCGCCGGCAAACAGCGGCACGTGCGGCATCGTGTGCGCCACGTACAGGAAGAATGGCGTTTCCTTGTTCTCCCGGATGAATCGCACGGCCTCCTCGGTGTAGCGCCGTGTGATCGTAGTCTGGTCGGCGGGCCGCTCGATGATCTCCTCATTCCGCATCAGCGGCACGTTGAAATACTCGACCTTCGGGTCCGGGTAGTTCGCGTCGCGGTGCGACTTGCCCGAAACGTTGTCCATGTCGTTGGAATAGGGGATACCGTAGTAGGTATCGAATCCGTGCTTCATCGGTAGAAACTCGGGCAAGTGCCCGAGGTGCCACTTGCCCACGCAGGCGGTCGCATAGCCCCGGTCTTTGAACATGCGAGACATGGTATACTCTCCGGGATTGAGCCCCGTATGGTCGCGGGGAAACAAGACGCGAACGGCCGAGACGCGCGGCGGATAGCAGCCGGTCAGAAGGGCCGCACGGCTTGGCGTGCAGATTGATACGGGAACGTAGAAATCGGTGAACCTCACACCCTCAGCCGCCATCCGATCCAAATGTGGCGTGGTAATGTCCTCCGCACCGTACACGCCCAGGTCGGCATAGCCCAAATCGTCGGCGAAGACGATCACGACGTTCGGCAGCCGTCCGGCCGCAGCGATCCCGGCACCCGCCGGCCATACCACAAGCAACCCGAACGCTGCCAGTGCTGAAATCCACGGTCTTTGACGAAACATAATGCGATGTTCCTTTGCTTAGGAGGCCCAGACCCGGTTCACCACGGCAGCTTCCTGATGCCCTGAACCGGTATCTCTTCCCATCTTGCCACAGGATTCTGAGACTATTGCTGCGCAGCTCCGGTGTCAAGGGTAGACGAACCGGAGAAGACTTGCTCACCGCCACCCCGCGGACGGGGTCATGAAGCCGGCTAATCGCATACACCGGGTGATCTCGTGGGCGTGCGCCGGCTGGGGCGATCCGCTCAACTGAACGGTGATCTCGGCCAAGTTGACGTCGATTGTCAACGAGTCAGGAATGTAGCCGGCAACACGGTCGCGCAGCAACCGTTCGAGGTCCTCGCGGGCTCGCTCGAAGGGCCCAATCGTCCTCGAGTAGGAGGCGGTGAACGGAAAGCTGCCGGACGGAGCATCCTCCTCGGATTGCGGCGGCTCTTCCAGATGGGACCTCTCAGAAAAGGGGCTACCGTGGTCCATCTCGAAAGGTCTTCGCGCAGATACCCGTCGAGGCGGCCTCTCGGGAAAGGTCTGGTCGAAGTCGATCGGACGAGGCCGTTCTGCAGCAGTCGCCCATCCCTCGGGCATCGCCTCGGGAACTCTGTGGGAGAAGGGCGGCGGCGGGGGAGATGGCGTGGGTGGGGCGGTAACGACGTTTGGGGCGGGAGGAAGCCCGTGCACGGCAAACTGGAAGCCGACGCCGAGCAATCCGAACAGCACTGCCACGATACCGCCGCACAGGAACTGCCAGGAACGCTCGTTTTGCGGTACGGATAAGTCGCCGGTGCTGACATAGATCCATCCCGCAAACGGTAGCAAGATAGTCAACAACGCGTCGATCGGGTTGCTGCGGAACAGGTTGCTCATGTGCCAGATTATCCCCATGCCGGCCGCCACAATGCCGAAAAAGCACCATGCCAGCATCAAGATGAACCCCACGCTAGGGACGAACCATCCCGCCAGCAAGAACAGCACGTACGCCACGCATAGCCCCCGAATCAACTGTCGCGACCCGAATACGGTGTCCGTGGCGCGTTTCCCGTCTATTCTCCTTGGCGGGCGCAACAGCAGCGGCGTCCTCGCCGAATCAGAAGGGGTATTTGAACCGATCGCCTTGGCGTCTGCCGCGGTGCCGAGGTTCTCGGCCCAGAAGTCGTCGTCGTTGTGAAGGCCGGGAAGTGGCTCCCATTCCGGGCCGGGAAACGTCAATTCCGGGACGGGGACCCTCAGCGATTGGCCGCAAAGCTTGCAGCGAAGGGTCCGGCCGGCAAGCTCCTCTTTCGCAAGGTACTTGCGCGAACATCCGGGGCAAGTGACCGAAATGGACATGACATTCGCTGCACGTTGCTGGGAGGAAACGGATGGCTGCCTTCCATTCTCCATAAGACGGCTAGCCAGTCAAGCACCGGTTGAGGGATTTTGGCCGGAAGAAATTCCCGTGGGGGGGGTATGCACATTGCCTGATCGACCTCGAGGGCGCGCTCGCGGAAGGTGCGGACGAACTCGACATTCAGGCTCCGGTAGCGGCCCGTCACATGCAAGCCAAGGTCGACCGGGCCGAAATAGTCGCCCAGCGCGTACCTCTTGGTCTTCTAGAAGCCCGTGGACGCATCGACGAAGAGCACCTTCGGGCATCTTGCATGGGCCGCTTCCAGAAATAGGCGCCCCACAGCGGGAAGATCGTCACGGCGCTGATGCCGAAGGCGATCACGGCCAATTCCGCCACCGGTGTATTCGGGTTCCAGGCGATTGCCACGCAAACCGTCAGGATGCCCGCGATGCACAGCCGGCCGAAGCGGACCAGTTCTGCCGAGCTGGCATCCGGTTTGATCAGCCGGTAGAGGTCGTTGGCGATGTTGGTTGCGTGGCCGAACACCATGCCGTTGACGGTCGTCATCGCGGCCGTGAATCCGCCCGCAACCGCCAGCGCGGCCAGCCAGTAGGGGAGCGTCTCGGAAGCAGCAAGGCCGTAGACCTTGTCTGCGTCGACTGGTGAGATCGAACTGGAAAGCGCCGGGTCCTGGGCCAGGTCCAGCGCCCTGGAACCGATGCCGATCAAGGTCGTCATGGAGATCACGACCACACAGACGGCCCCGAAAGCCACGATCATCGCCTTGAACCCCTTGATCGTCCGGCTGGAATAGGCGTGCATGTACGGTTGGGGAAAACAGACCGACCCCAGACACATGGCGGACGCGAACCCGAACAGCATCGGGTAGCTCCAGACCGCTCCCTCGCCGGTGCCGAGTTGAAAAAGCTCGGGGTGCTTTTCGAAGACCAGATCCATCGTGGGCACAAACCCGCCGTTCTTCGACATCACCGCGTAGAAGAGCACGAACACCATCAACGTGAAGAAGACCCCCTGCACGGTGTTCACCCAGGCCACGCCTTTCATGCCGCCCAGGATCAGGTACAAGGCGATGAACGCGGGCACGAAGAACAACCCCGCCTGGTAGGAGACCGTATCCTCGGTCATGACTTCGATCATTACGCCGATGCCCTGGATCTGGGCCACGAGGTAGGGAATGGAGGCCACCAGCACAACCAGGGGGATCATCACCCGCATGCCGTTCCCGTAACGGTCGCCGAAGGGGCCGCCCATCGACATCCACTTTCGCGCCCTGCCCAGCAGGAGCGTCTTCCGGTGGATGAAGTACCAAAGAAAGCCGAGCGGGACGAGGTTCACCGTAAGGACGAACATCGAGCCGAAACCGGTCCGGTATCCGAGGCCGGACATGCCGAACATGGCAAACGCGCTGATGAACGAGGCCAGCAGGCTCGATATGAGCACGAAGTAGCCGAGGCTTGACCCGGCCACGAAGTAATCGTCGGCGCCCCGCGTGAATCCGCGGCGAAACGCCGCATAGCTGACAAACACGGAGGCCAGGCAAATCGCCGTGATGATGCCGAGTGCGTACACTATTGATGTCCTTTCGTCGGGGCGGGCTAGTCCGGGTTATTCACGACAGGTAGGGTGGGTCAAACAAGCCGCTTCTTTGGTGGGCCATCGGTCGCTACTGCCGGTGTGCATCCAGGCGGCGGGCTGCAAATCAGCTTGGTTGCGGCTTGTGCGGGCCCACCAACGATCCACGCGACCTTGACCCACCCTACGTATATGCATAATCCAGGTTAACCAGGAAGAGTTGGGCAGTTCAAGGGCATTCAAGAGGGAAAACGGTGTGATTCCCCGTGTGGTCAGCCTTCAAAGGTTGGTTCCAGTTTTGGTTGCCCGCTGTGGCCTGCCCACCCGCAATGAATTATCCCGTCTGGCCTGCGCCGAACCACGCGAGCCAGAACTTGGTCAGGAAGAAGAAGACCGGCGCGGCGAAGCAGATGGAGTCGATGCGGTCGAGCAGGCCGCCGTGGCCCTCGACCAGCGTGCCGTAGTCTTTCACGCCGCGGTCGCGTTTGATGGCCGACATGGTGATGGCGCCGGCGAAGCCCATCAGCGCCGTGACCAGCGCCATGACCCCGGCCATCCACCACCAGTGCCCACTGAACGGCGTGGCCCACCAAAGGGCGGCGCCCAGCAGGGTAACGGTGCCGGCACCGCCGAGCAGTCCTTCCCAGGTGCGGTGGGGGTTGATCGTGGGCACGATCACGTGCTTGCTCGGCAACTGCGCCCATGCGTACTGCATTGCGTCGCCGAGCTGCGCGATGAGCAGGAAGAACAGCAGTAGGCGGGTACCGGCATACGGGTCTTCGCCGGGCAACGACAATGTGAGCATGGCCGGGGCGAAGCTCAAGGAGTACACGCAAATGAGCAGGCCGGCCTCGATCTTCGCCGTGCGCTCGAGGAACCGCTTGTAGTCGCCTGCCAGGGCAATGTGCGCCGGCAGCAGTAGAAACGCAAACACCGGAATGAGAATGCTGTAGAGTTCATAGCAGTCCAATCCCACCAATACAAACTGCAGCAGCGGGATGAGGAAGAACACCCAAAACAGCGTGCGGTGGTCGCCCGGGCGCGTAGGCGTCAGCGTAATGAACTCGCGCAACGCCCAGAACGCCAGCAGACCGAACATGACAGTCGTGGCCGTCCGGCCCAACAAGAAGGCCCCGGCCAACACGAGGAACAGCAGGAACCAGAAACGTACCCGGTGGCCGAGTGTCTGAAGGACAGCAGCATCCAATCCGCTGTCGGTGCGGCTTCTAAGAAAGCGCACGGCTCCGGCTGCTGCCGCCAAGAGCAGCAGCACTCCGCCAAGCAGTGCCAGTGTTCGTGCGTCAGGCATGTTGGTATCTCACGGGAAGCTCAGATTTCTTTGAGTCGCCGAACTGCACTGCGGGCGCGTTCGAGGAACTGAGCCTTGGTTTCGTTCGCTTCCAGCCAAAGCGGCGGCCCAAAGGTGATGCAGCTCAAAAGTGGCACAGGCAATACCTCGCCGCGGGGGAGGATGCGGTTCATGTTGTCGATGTGCACGGGAATCAGTTCCAGATCCGGCCGTTTCTTGCAGAGGTAATAGAGTCCGCTCTTGAATTCGCGAATTTCACTGCCGTCGCTGCGGCTGCCCTCCGGAAACACGATTAACGAATACTGGTCGCCCATCTCGCGGACCATCATCTGAACCGGGCTCCGATGGACCTTGATCTCCTTACGGTCGATTAGAATTGCATTGAACACCCTGCTGGATAAGTATCGCCGCACGGGGCCGGCAGTCCAGTAGTCCTTGGCGGCAACGGGCCGTGTAAGCATCCGGACGTCCTGCGGCAAGGCCGACCAGAGCACAATGCCGTCGAGGTGGCTGGTATGGTTGGCGAAATAGACCCGCTGGCAAGTGTCCGGCTGCGAGTCGATCCACCGAATACTTGTTCCACTGAGGAACCTGGCCATGAGAACCAGGATATTCCGTAGCAGGTTAGTATCCATATTCACACATGCCGAACTCGTGTCACCCCGCCCCAAAGGGCCGAGTTCTGCCGTGGTCGGGGACCGCCGGCGGCCGGACAATCTGATTTTGTCGAACGGGAAACGGGAGATACGACCTCCTCTGCCGACTTCCGCTATCTTACCTTGTCCTCCGGCGACCGCCAAGGGCTTCCTGTGCAGGAAGGTTTTCTGGGACAGTTCAATAGTGGGGTGTCGGCGGCCGGTAGTGGCCCAGGTCAATCGAGCGGAACCATGCGATGGTCTTCTGCAGCCCCTCGCGTAGTGGTACCACGGGCTCCCAGCCCAGCCGGCTCTTGGCCAGGGAGATGTCGGGCTGGCGCTGCGTGGGGTCGTCTTGGGGAAGGGACTCGTATTTCAGTTTCGACGCCGAGCCGGTTTGCTCGAGTACCTCGCCGGCCAACTCGCGGATGGTGAACTCTACCGGGTTGCCCAAGTTCACCGGGCCAATGAACTCGTCCGGTCCGTCCATCATCCGGATCAGGCCTTCAATCAGGTCGTCGCGGTAACAGAAACTACGCGTTTGCGAACCGTCGCCAAAAACGGTGATCGGCTCGCCCGCCAGGGCCTGCCGGATGAAGTTTGAAACGACCCGGCCGTCGAACGGGTGCATGCGCGGACCGTAGGTGTTGAATATCCGGACCAGCCGTATGTTCACACCGTTCCGGCGATGGTAGTCCATGAACAAGGTTTCGGCCGCGCGCTTGCCCTCGTCGTAGCAGGCGCGGGGACCGATCGGGTTGACCGCGCCGCGGTAGGTTTCCGGCTGGGGGTGGACCTCCGGATCGCCATACACCTCGCTGGTCGAGGCTTGCAGTACCTTGGCCCGGCACCGCTTGGCCATGCCCAGTACGTTGATGGCTCCCATGACCGAGGTCTTCATCGTCTTGATGGGGTTATATTGATAGTGTCCGGGCGCTGCGGGGCAGGCCAGGTTGTAGATTTCGTCGACCTCCAGGAAGACCGGCAGGGTGATGTCGTGCCGGATCAGCTCGAAATTGGGCCGCGCGAGCAGCCCGGCGACGTTCGACTTCTGGCTGGTGAAGAAGTTGTCCAGGCAGATCACGTCGTGCCCGGCCGCGACCAGGCGCTCGCACAAGTACGAGCCCAGAAACCCGGCGCCCCCGGTTACGAGAATCCGTTTCAATGCGGCCATAGCGTTGCCCTCGGTCTTCGGCATAGGTGAATCTATCCACGCATCAGCGCCAACAGTCTACCCCAACGATGAAGCGAAGAACAGCCTGGCTCGATAAATGCCCGTTGCCGCGGCAAGCCGCTTGCCTCCGTTGGTGGCGCGGAACGGGCGAAGGGCGGCGTTAACCCGGATTGGTCATGACGATGTAGGGTGGTGACAAGCAAGCCAAGACCCCGGTGGAACTTCGGTCGCTCGGCAGGGTTTGCTTCCGGCGCACGACGTGCAAACCAGCCTGGGCTTGGCTTACGCACGCCCACCACCGACTTACGCGACCTTGCACCCTACGTGAATCATCCGGGAAAAAGCCGTCGTTCGCGGTCCTACTCTGTCGCAGAAGCGACCGATGCGATGGTTCCCGTCAGGAATGAGCAGCTTGTCTGTCCTGTGGCCACAATCAGCCGCCCCTCCGAGTCAATCCCGAGACAACGGCCCCGCACCCGCGGCGCCCGATCCGCATCAATCAACTCGATCTTCTTGCCTGTCGGCCAATGGTGCTGCGAGTATTCCTGGAGCATCCGGTGGGCGGCACTGCCGGATTCCAGGGCAAACATTTGGCGTACCTCCCGGCTGATTTCGCACAGGACCTTGCCGAGATCCCAAGCATTGCCGGTGAGTTCCCGCAGCGACGTAATCCGCTCCCGAAGCTCCGCAGGCCCCTCGCTGCTGCCGGCGTTGACGTTGACCCCCACACCGATCAGGTCAACCCGCTGCAAACGTTCGCACAGCAGTCCGGCCGCCTTGCGGTGGCCGACGACAAGATCATTCGGCCACTTCAAGCGGATTTCTTCGCAGGCTGTCAGCCGCACGAGCGCACGCCGGACGGCGAGGCCGGCCAGCAAGGGCACCAGGCCGAAGGCAATGTGAGCATTCTGCGCCAAGACGAAGGTGGCGGCGATGTTGCCGGGGGGGGACCACCAGGTGTTGGCTCCGCGGCCCCTACCGGCCGATTGGGAACCGGCCACGAACAATGCCGGGGTCTGGACCGCCCCGGACTGCGCCTCCTGTTTCGCCCAATCGTTCGTGCTGGTGGTCATGGGCGTGGCGCGCAGTCTCAGCGGCCGGAGGAGATCCTCGAGATCACTGAAGTCGTACGGATTGCCGCGGTCTTCGACCATACCGGGTTCTAATCTTCCAGCACGACAAGCAGATCACCGGCAGCGACGACGCTTCCCGTTTCGACCAGCACCTCGGCAACGGTCGCATCCCGCGGCGCATAGACTGCCGCCTCCATCTTCATCGCCTCGAGCGACAGGAGTCCGTGCCCCTGCTTCACTTCGTCTCCCTTGCGCACATTGACCCGGCTCACTTTGCCCGGCATGGATGCGGCCACGTGATGAGGATTGTCGGACTCGGCCTTGGGATGCACGTGCAGATCGCCCTCGACCGAATGATCGGGCACCCGCACCGACCGCGGCTGGCCGTTGATTTCGAAGAACACCGTGCGGGTGCCGTCTTCGTGAATGTCGCCCGAGGTGAGGTAACTGACGATCAGCGATCTCCCCGGCTCGACCTCGATGGTGACTTCCTCATTACTCTGAAGCCCGTAGAAGAAGGCGTGTGTGGGAATCACGGAAGTGTCGCTGAACTTCTCGCGGTGCCCGGCGAAGTCGAGGAAGACTTGCGGATAGAGCAGATAGGAGAGCACGTCACGGTCGGAAGGTTCATCTCCGATCTTCAGTTGCAGTTCCCGGCGGGTCTTGGTGAAGTCGGCCGGCTCGAGTCTGGCTCCGGGCCGATGGTCGAATCCCTTCAGGCCCGCCGAGTCCAGCACGATTTTGCGGATCTTCTCAGGCCATCCTTCCCCCGGGCGCCCGAGCATCCCCTGCATCATCTCCACCACGCTCTTTGGGAAACTCAACGGAAGCTTGGAATTGAGCACATCGTCGGCCGTCAGATTGTTGTGGACCATGAACATGGCCATATCGCCGACCACTTTGCTGGAAGGGGTCACCTTCACGATGTCGCCGAAGAGTTGGTTGGCGGCGGCATAGGCCTCGCAAACGTCGCGCCAACGGTCGCGCAGCCCGAGGCTGGCGGCCTGCTGCTGGAGGTTGGTGATCTGCCCGCCGGGCATCTCGTGCTGATAGACTTCGCTGCTGGGCGACTTGATATTCTCTTCAAAGGGATAGTAGCTCTCGCGGACGTCTGCCCAGTAGTTGCTGAGCCGGTCGAGGCTCTCGAGGGAGACTCCCGTTTCGCGTTCCGTGTGCATCAGGGCCGCCACGACCGAGTTGATGCACGGCTGGCTGGTCATGCCGCTCATGGACGCTACGGCCCCGTCGGCCACGTCCACACCGGCATCCGCTGCTCGCAGAATGCTGGCTGCGTTCAAGCCGCTGGTGTCGTGGGTGTGGAAGTGGATGGGTACTCCCACTTCCTGGCGCAAAGCCTTGACCAGTTCATACGCGGCAGGCGGTTTGCACAGCCCGGCCATGTCCTTGATAGCAATGATGTGCGCGCCGAGCGCCTCAAGCTCTCTGGCCATCTTGAGGTAGTAGTCGAGATTGAACTTGCTGCGCCGGGGATCGAGCATGTCGCCGGTGTAGCAGATGGCGGCTTCACAGATCGATGAGGTCTCTTCCCGCACCGCCTGCATGGCGATCTTCATGTTCTCGACCCAATTGAGCGAGTCGAAGATGCGGAAGACGTCGATACCCTCGGCCGCACTGGTCCGGATAAACTCTCGCACCACGTTGTCCGGGTAGTTGGTGTATCCAACCGCGTTGCTGGCCCGCAGGAGCATCTGGAACGGGATGTTCGGAATCCTCTTTCGGAGTTGCGCCAGCCGCTGCCAGGGGCACTCTTGAAGAAAGCGCATCGAGGTGTCGAACGTCGCTCCGCCCCACATTTCGAGGCTGAACAGGTCCGGAAGCAGATGCGCGACGCAGTCGGCGACCTGGAGCAGGTCGAACGAGCGGAACCGGGTCGCCAGCAGCGACTGGTGCGCATCGCGCATGGTCGTGTCGGTCAACAGAAGCTTCTTCTGACCGCGGGTCCACTCGGCGAACTTCTCGGGCCCGAGTTCGAGCAGCTTGTCGCGCAGGCCGGCCGGCGGGGGCACCGTTCTGGCGTAATCGGGCACGGTTGGCTCGGGCAGCGTCTTCCCGGGATCGACCTTGCCCTTCACGTCCGGCCGTCCGTTGACGATCACCTCTCCCAAATAGGACAGGATTCCGGCCGAGCGGTCGGGTCGAGGTTTGAAGTGAAACAGCTCCGGCGTGGAATCAATGAACGTGGTTGTGGCATCCCCGGAGAGGAATGTCGGATGCAGGACCAGGTTGTCGAGGAACGGTATGTTGGTCTTCACCCCGCGGACGCGGAACTCGCGGAGGGCCCGGTCCATGCGGCGGACGGCCTTTTCCAGGGAGCTGCCCCAGGTCGTCAGCTTGACCAGCAGGGAGTCGAAATACGGCGTGATCACCGCTCCGCTGTACGCCGTGCCGGCATCCAGGCGGATCGCGAATCCACCCGGCGAGCGATAGTTCGACAACCGGCCATAGTCCGGGATGAAGTGGTTCTCCGGGTCTTCGGTGGTGATGCGGCATTGGAGGGCATAGCCGTTGCTGCGGATATCCTCCTGGAGCGGCACCGCAGCCGGCTCCTCGTGCATGTCGAATCCCTGGGTGATCAGGATCTGGCTGCGCACGATGTCGATCTCGGTCACCATTTCGGTGACGGTGTGTTCCACCTGGACCCGCGGATTCACTTCGATGAAGAAGAACTCCTGCGTATCCAGGTCTACGAGGAATTCAACCGTTCCCGCGCACACGTAGCCGATCTCGCGGCAGAGCCGGACGGCTGCGTCACAGATGGCTTTCCGCAACTCATACGGCAGGTTAATGCTCGGGGCGACCTCGACCACCTTCTGGTGGCGGCGCTGCACGGAGCAATCCCGCTCCCACAGGTGGACGAGGTGGCCGTGATGATCGCCGAGGACCTGCACCTCGATGTGCTTGGCCCGCTCGATATAGCGCTCGATGAAGACGTCGGCCTTCCCGAACGCCGCGCCGGCCTCCCGCTGCGCTTCGGCCAGCTTCTCCTTCAACTCGCCGGGCTTGCGGACCACCCGCATGCCGCGGCCGCCGCCGCCGAAGCTGGCCTTCAGGATGAACGGATATCCCACCTTCTCCGCTTCTGCGCGCACTTCGTTCGGGTCGGAAAGGGCCTTGGTTGAACCGGGGACCGTCGGGACGCGGGCCTTCGTCGCGATCCGCTTGGCAGCGGTCTTGTCGCCCAGCATGTCGAGATGCTCGGGTCGGGGACCAACGAAGGCGATGCCGTGGTCCGCGCACGCACGAGCGAAATCGGGGTTCTCGGACAGGAACCCATAGCCGGGATGAATTGCGTCCACCCCGTGCTGAACTGCGATGTCCATCAAGGCCGGGATATTGAGATAGGAGCGAACCGGTTCACCGCCCTGCCTGGGCCCGACGAGGTACGCTTCGTCGGCCTTTAAGCGATGCAGCGAAAAGCGGTCCTCGTAGCTGTACACCGCAACAGTATTCAGCCCGAGTTCACTGGCCGCGCGGATGACGCGGATGGCGATCTCACTCCGATTCGCAACGAGCAGTTTCTTCATTGTGTATGCCGGTTCTTTTCAAACAGAAACATTCTAATACTAAGCCATTTTCGCTCCCGAGCAACCCACCCGTCCGGCTATTGCCCGACCTAGGCCATTCTTCAGGGCCCGTCGATTCAGAGCAGTGCAGAACCTCCACGTCAAGGTGGCGCTGCCCCCGCTGCCTGCGACTGGCGGGGCAAACGGGGTTCGGAGAGCGTGGAGACTGTCCCGCTCCGGTGCCGTGAGTCCTCGGCTCGCTGCAGCAACTCGAAGTCGACCAGGGCGTAGACGAGGCGGCCATGACGCGTGAGAAGCCGCCCGTCGCGACGTTGCCGGAGGATGATGTGCGCCGGTTTGATGTCGAGGATCCGGAAACCCTTGGCGGCCAGGTCCTGGATTACCTCGACCACGAGGGTGGCGGCCTGATGAGCCGAGACCCCCTCACATGGGGTTTGCCACAAGCCGGGCGGACTTCCGAGGATGCCGGGAACCAGGTGCGCCTCGGCCGCCGGCGATGTGTCACAGGTGGCTGCAAGGTCGCTCGCCTCGGTGATGGGGGCGCTGTGTTGTTTGATCTTCGTGTCGTTCACAGTGCCTCCCCCAAGGTGATGCGCGTGGGCGTGTAACCGATGGATTCGGATTGCCGTCCATGCGGCTGCGACTCGGATCTTCCATTTATAGCCTCCGGCCGGACAATTGACAATTTGAATAACTGTGGTTGATATATACGACAAAGTTAACTATACTGGCGGTATGGAATGCCTCAACTTCCACCACCTGCGCTACTTCTGGACCGTGGCGCGCGAGGGAAGTATCCGGCGGGCGTGCGAGAAGCTGCTGGTGAGTCAACCCACGGTAAGCACGCAGATGCGCCAGCTTGAGAAATCGCTGGGCGAGAAGCTCTTCGCCCGCGTCGGACGGAACCTGGTGCTTACCGACGCCGGCCGGACCGTCTATCGCTATGCGGACGAGATTTTCGCACTGGGCCAGCAGATTCCCGATGCGATACGCGGGAAGTCGTCGCTGCACGAGCTTAAGCTGGTGGTTGGCGTGGCCGACGTGCTCTCGAAACTGATCGCGTACCGGCTGCTGGAACCGGCGCTCCGCCTTTCCGAGCCGGTCTACTTCATCTGCCGCGACGGAAGAGCCGAGGATTTGCTGGCCGATCTGGCCGTCCACCGGCTGGATCTGGTGCTGTCGGATGCGCCGGTCACGCCTACGATTCACGTGCGCGCGTTCAACCACCTGCTGGGCGAGTGCGGCATCTCGATCTGCGGGACGGCTGTGCTTGCCAAACGCTACCGCCGCAATTTCCCGCAGTCGCTTGACGGCGCCCCAATGCTCCTGCCCGCGGAGAATACGACGCTTCGGCAGGTGCTGGAGCAGTGGTTCCACGCGGAAGCGATCCGGCCAGCGGCCGTGGCGGAGTTCGAGGACAGTTCGCTGCTGAAGGTGTTTGGCCAGGCAGGGCTCGGTCTGTTTCCCGTGCCCACGGCTATTGAAGACGAGGTTCAGCGGCAATACCGCGTTCGCATTGCCGGCCGCATCGAGTCGGCCAGGACCCAGTTCTACGCCATATCGACGGAACGGAAGCTGCGTCATCCCGCGGTAAAGGCGATCTCCGAAGCGGCCAAAGACGGCCTTTTCGCAGGGACGGGTTGAACCGCGACCGGGTGCCTGGCGACGGAGGCAGATTCCGGGAGTCCGGTCGCCGGAGTCTCGCCCGGCAGACTTCACGGGAAGACATTTTCGCATACAGGCCGTCGTGCTCCTCTGCGAACACAATGAAAGACCCTAACAGCCCCGGAAAACAAGGAAAAAGGTAATGATGCGGTCAGGAAGGTTGTCCGGAGTATTGCCGGCGGCGCTGGCCCTGTGGACCCTGGCAGCGTCCGCCGAGACCTACTACGTTGCTCCCAGCGGAAGCGATACAAACTCCGGATCCAGATCGGAACCGTTCAGAAGCATCGCAAGGGCCCGCGACGCTGTTCGTGCAGACGGGAGGCCGGGAAACGTCATCCTGCGAGCCGGCATCCACTATCTGCACGAAACCCTGGTACTGTCAGCCGAAGACTCGGGAACCACGCTTGCGGCAGAGGAAGATGCGAAAGTGGTCCTCAGCGGCGGTCTGGAGCTGTCCTTGAACTGGACGCCCAGCAAAGAAGGCGTCCTGAAGGCCAAGACGCCGGCCGGAACGGCCTTTGACCAGTTATTCGTCAACGGCCAGCGCCAGCACATGGCGCGCTACCCGAACCGCGATCCCGACAGCAACAAGCCCTACAGCGGCTGCGCTGCCGATGCGTTCAGTCCCGAACGCGCCGCGCGTTGGGCCGATCCCGCCGGCGGCTACATCCACGCGTTGCACTCCGCGCACTGGGGCGGCTTCCACTACCGCATCACCGGCAAGAAGGAGAACAACGAGGTTATCTACGAGGGAGGATGGCAGAACAACCGCCGGATGGGCATGCACCAACATGACCGCATGGTGGAGAACATTCTCGAGGAACTCGACGCGCCCAGCGAGTGGTACCACGACGCCACAACGCAGACGCTCTACTTCTTTCCACCCGAGGGGCTCGATGCAAAGTCGGCCAGGTACGAAATCGCGCGACTGGATCACCTGGTCGAAATCAAGGGCACGAAAGAGATGCCGGCCCGGGAGATCGTCCTGAAGAACATCGTCTTTCGCCACGCCAATCGGACGTTCATGAAGACGATGGAGCCCCTGCTGCGCAGCGACTGGACCATCTACCGAGGCGGCGCAGTCCTCATCCAGAACGCTGAGGACTGCTCCCTTCTCGATTGCGAGTTCGATCAGCTCGGCGGCAACGGCGTGTTCGTCAACAAACACAATCGACGTATTGCCGTCAAGGGTTGCTATTTCCACGGAATCGGCGCCAGCGCCGTTTGTTTCGTTGGCGACCCGGATTCCGTCCGCAACCCCCTCTTCGAATACAGCCAGACCCAGCACTACAAGGACACCGACACACAGCCCGGGCCCAAAACCGATGACTACCCGTCCGACTGCATTGTCGAGGACTGCCTGATTCACACCGTCAGCGTGGTCGAAAAGCAGGCTGCCGGCGTACAGGTCTCCATGTCGAAGCGGATTACTATTCGTCACTGCTCCGTCTACGACACCGGCCGCGCCGGCATCAACATCAGCGAGGGCACGTTCGGCGGCCATCTCATCGAGTTCTGCGACGTGTTCGACACCGTCCGCGAAACCGGCGACCACGGCAGCTTCAACTCCTGGGGACGCGACCGCTTCTGGAATCTTCAAGGAGCCCCGGCTGAGAAGCTGCCCGATCTCGCCTTGCTCGATACCGAGAAGACCGTCATACGCAACAGCCGGTGGCGCTGCGATCGCGGGTGGGATATCGATCTGGATGACGGGTCGTCCAACTACGAGATCTACAATAATCTCATGCTCAACGGGGGGCTGAAGCTGCGAGAGGGCTTCCACCGCACGGTCTACAACAACATCGCTGTCAACAACGGCCTGCACCCGCACGTCTGGTACCCCGACAGTCACGATCGAGTCTACAACAACATTTGGCTGGATGCGGCAAGACCGATCCGAATGCCCGCTGGCAAATGGGGCATCGAGGTCGATCGGAACCTGTTCGTCCGCGAAGAGGACCGGGAGAAGAACCTGAACTACTTGGTGGATGTGAATTCCATCGTCGGAGATCCCGTGTTCGTTGATCCGGCGACGGGGGATTACCGGGTCGAACCGCAGTCGCCGGCACTGAAGCTCGGCTTCAAGAACTTCCCGATGGACCGGTTCGGCGTCCGGCGACCCGCGCTGAAAGCCATCGCCAAGACTCCCCCGCTGCCGGTGCCGGAGATTCCGGATGACATCAAAGGCGGTGTTCGTGCGGAACCGCCGAAGACAGCCGAATGGATGGGCGCCACCATCAGGGCATTGGAAGGCCAGGAGTACTCAGCATTCGGAGTCGCCAGGGAAGACAGAGGCATTCACCTCGTGGAAGTTCCGCAAGGATCGGACGCGGCGAAGGCGGGCCTGAAGAAGGATGATCTGATTCAGTCGATCAACAAGCATCCGGTCAGGACGAACGCCGATCTGGCTGTCGCGACGAAACATGCCGACAAGCCATTCACGGTCGGGTACGTGCGCGCCCCGGTTTGCGGCTGTTTGTTGGGCTGAGTGGTCTCCGCACTATCGACAGACGCTGCCTGTGCCATGATGACGTCACTCCATACTAAGCGATTGGGGTTGTATTAGGGCGGGCTCTTCCCGCTGTACCGTGCTGAATGTTATTGGAAGGCGGCCAATGCCAGGCCCGTCAGATATTCGGCCGGGTCACGATCACAAGGCGAAGTCGTCTTCGGTAGCGACTTTGCGGTAGATGGGCATGTGCCGGTAGTACACCTCGAGCATCATTGTGGCCATTGCGGTAATATAGTGGCGGCCGCCGCGTTCGCCGTGGCCGTCGCCCTTGAAGTACCAGCTTCCCGCCTCGTGCCCCTGTTTTACCTGCGAATTGACCAGCCAATCGTGCATCTGGCTGTTCCACTTCTTCCAGACGTCGCCCTCCCAGTGCCGGGCGACCTGGGTCGCATAGTAGTTATAGTACATTGCGCCGGCGGTGGAAACACCCTTATTGCTGACCCATTCCACTCCGCGTTGCAGGGCCGGGTTGTCCTTGTTCCAGCCCAGGTACATGCGGCACAACAGCCCGATGGACGTGGTCGCTGGCCCCGATCCGGGGCCGGTGTATCCATAGTTGGCACCGCTATTGGCCTGGACGCTGTCGAGAAACAGCGACGCCTTCTTAATGACCTCGGGCGGCACCTGGAGGTACGACATGTGCGCGCTCTTCAGCGCCATCAATTGCCAGCCCACCACCGACGTATCGCCCGCCTGGCGCGGCGAATACCGCCATCCGCCGCCGACCGGATCCTGGGCGTAGCAAATGAAGTTCACCACCGCTTGGGCCGGCTGAAGCAGGGCACGGTCCTGCGTCATGCCGTAGGCTTCCGTCAATGCAATTGCGGCCAGCCCGTGCGAGTACATGCTCCCGCCGCCTTCGTGGAAGGAGCCACCCTGGTTGCTCAGCTTCATGTTGTTGATCAGGAAGTACAAGCCTGCCTGGACGTTCTGCTTATGCTTGCCCGTCCGGTGCGTTTGGCCCGCGCCCAAGAAGGGCAGCAGCGCCATGGCCGTGGCGCCGTTGCGGGCGTCGCGTAAACTGCCAGGGTTGCCGCACTGCCCTTTGCACGATGGGGCCAAGGTGTGGTCGAAACTCCAACTGCCGTCGGGCAACTGGTGGTTGGCGAACCATTGCAAGGCCAGCGCGACGGCCGCTTCACTGGCGCCGCTGCCGCCCGCCTGGGCCACCAGCTTGCCGCGGTTGGGACCGGAACGCCCGCCCAAACCCTCGCCCTCCAGCGCCCCGAGCTGCGCCAGCATGTCGCTCCGCGGAGCGTGTTGGATGCCGAAGTCGCTCAACTCGATCGCCATCTGCGCCGGGTCCATGTCTTCATTCGGCGAAAGGTCCAGTTGCTCCGTCTCCATCTCGACGTCAACCGCCACGACCTCGGTCGAAAGGTCCAAGGGCTGGTCCAGCAACTCGTCGTCCAGGTCGTCCAACTCGTCGAACGTATCTTCCTCGCCCGGCGTGATCGTCAGCAGCCGGTTGTCGTCCGGTCTGCCGTCGCCGACGTAGATCATTGCCAGCACGAGCATGACGACCATGTGGAAGATCAGGCTGACCAGCCAACTCGGGGTCTGCTTGATGGCGTTGCGCATCCAGATGCCCAGCGCGCCGACCTCCTTGCGTTCCTCCAGTTCCTCGCGCACTCCGACGGCGTGGGTGCCGCGCACCTCGTGAACCTGATCCGTGGCGGTCCCCGTTGCGGCCGGTGTGGGATTCGCTGCTGGCTTGGCCGATTCGGTGCTGTCGGCGGGCGCTGTCTGTGCCATGATTGCATCACTCCATGCTCAAGGCTTCGAGTTCCAGTGGGGCGGGCTCTTTCCACCGCACCTTGCTGAACGCTATTGGAGAACGGTCAATGACAGGCCCCTTCAGATATCTGGCCCGGTCTCGATCACAAGGCAAAGTCGTCCTCGGTAGCGACCTTGCGATAAATGGGCATGTGGCGGTAATATACCTCGAGCATCATTGTGGCCATTGCGGTAATATAGTGGCGGCCGCCGCGTTCGCCGTGGCCGTCGCCTCGGAAGTACCAGCTTCCCGCCTCGTGCCCCTGCTTGACTTGCGAGTTGACCAGCCAGTCGTGCATCTGGCTATTCCACTTCTTCCAGACGTCGCCTTCCCAGTGGCGAGCCACTTGGGTTGCGTAGTAGTTATAGTACATTGCTCCGCCGGTGGAAACACCCCTGTTGCTGACCCATTCCACGCCGCGTTGCAGGGCTGGGTTGTCTTTGTTCCATCCCAAGTACATTCGGCACAACAGCCCGATGGACGTGGTCGCGGGCCCTGACCCCGGCCCGGTGTATCCGTAGTTGGCGCCGCTATTGGCCTGGACGCTGTCGAGGAACAGCGACGCCTTCTTGATCACCTCCGGCGGCACCTGCAAGTACGACATGTGGGCACTCTTCAGCGCCATCAGTTGCCAGCCGACCACCGACGTGTCGCCCGCTTGGCGCGGCGAATATCGCCAACCGCCGCCAACCGGGTCCTGGGCGTAGCAGATATAGTTGACCACGGCCTGGGCCGGCTGAAGCAGGGCACGGTCCTGCGTCATGCCGTAGGCTTCCGTCAGCGCAATCGCGGCCAGCCCGTGCGAATACATGCTCCCGCCGCCTTCGTGCAATGACCCGCCCTGGTTGCTCAGCTTCATATTATTGATCAGGAAGTACAGGCCCGCCTGAACATTCTGCTTGTGTTTACCCGTCCGATGCGTCTGGCCGGCGCCCAAGAAGGGTAGCAGGGCCATAGCTGTGGCGCCGTTGCGGGCATCGCGTAGCGTGCCCGGATTGCCGCACTGCCCTTTGCACGACGGGGCCAACGTGTGATCGAAACTCCAACTGCCGTCGGGCAACTGGTGGTTGGCAAACCATTGTAGTGCCAGCGCGACGGCGGCCTCGCTGGCGCCGCTGCCGCCCGCCTGGGCCACCAATCGGCCGCGGTTCGGACCGGAACGCCCGCCCAAACCTTCGCCCTCCAACGCCCCGAGCTGCGCCAGCATGTCGCTCCGCGGAGCGTGCTGGATGCCGAAGTCGCTCAACTCGATCGCCATCTGCGCCGGGTCCATGTCTTCGTTCGGCGAGAGGTCCAGGTGCTCCGTCTCCATCTCGACGTCAACCGCAACAACCTCGGTCGAAAGGTCCAAGGGCCGGTCCAGCAACTCGTCGTCCAGGTCGTCCAGCTCGTCGAATGTTTCTTCCTCGCCCGGAGTAACCGTCAGCAGCCCTATGTTGTCCGGCCTGCCATCGCCGACGTAGATCATTGCCAGCACGAGCATGACGACCATGTGGAAGATCAGGCTGACCAGCCAACTCGGGGTCTGCTTGATGGCGTTGCGCATCCAGATGCCCAGCGCGCCGACCTCCTTGAGTTCCTCCAGTTCCTCGCGCACTCCGACGGCGTGGGTGCCGCGCACCTCGTGCACCTGATCCGTATTCCCGCCGGTTGGTCGGGGTTGCGTGGTGGGCTGAGTGGTCTCCGCACTATCAGCGGCCGATGTTGTTGCCATTCTTTCTTAACTCCAATGGAAAGGGCCTTTCACCATGGGAACTCGCCTCCTTGCAATGGATGCCGGGCAACTGACATATCCTGGAAGCGACACTACCGACGTTATCCGTCAACGAGATCTTCCAAACCTTCCTTAATTACAGCTTACCCAGTTTTGCCTCGACAGACAAGAACCGCCCCCCATATCGGGGATCAATTCCGCCCGTATGCTCCCCGGAACCGACGGATCAGCCGCTGGCAAACACGACAGGGAGCATATAGCACCACCCGAAGGGCCTATTAGTCCACGATCCTTCCGGCGGCGTTTCCGCGCCAGCTCCAACTGCTATTTCGCCAAGTTTGGCACCCTTTATTCCATGAGGGTTTCAGAAAAGCTTCTCTGGTCCCGGTTCCCCATTTGCGCCGATCGGCTATAATGCTCGGTTTGCAGTGCCCCAGTCCGGAGAACTTTCATGGCGGCGACCAAAGGGAAGAAGAAGAAGAAGGCGGAAACGGTATTCCTCGTGTGCGAAGAAACGGGCGATTACAACTACACGCTCCGACGAAAGCCCGGCGGCGAGAAGCTCAAGCTGAAGAAATACTGCCCGCGGCTGCGAAAGCACACCGTCCACAACGAGAAGAAGAAGTAGCGCAGGGTGCTTGGAAGCCCTTCATGGCAAAACACTGGCGCATTCACTCGCACGATTCGGATCACATTGCACGGCTCGTTCGGGGGGCCGAGCTTCCGGCAGTGGTGGCCCAGCTTCTGATCTGCCGCGGCGTGACGGACCCGCGCGATGCCCGCGTGTTCCTCGACCCGAAGCTGTCGGCCCTCCGCCCGCCGGAGGAGTTGCCCGGCTGCGCCGAGGCTGCCCGGCAGATCCACGCCGCGATCGCGGCGAAACGGCGGATTGTGGTCTACGGCGATTACGACGTGGACGGGATGACCGCGGTTGCCATCCTTTGGCTTTGCCTGCGGATGCTCGGCGCAGAGGTGAGCTACTACGTGCCCCATCGCGTCGATGAAGGCTACGGCCTGCACGCCGACGCCGTCCGCAAGCTGGCAGCGGAATCGACCGGGCTGATCGTTACGGTCGATTGTGGGATCGGCAGCGTGGAAGAGGCTCGGCTGGCGCGCGAGTTGGGGGTTGACTTGGTCATCACCGACCACCACGAACCGCCTCCCGTTCTGCCCGACGCTGCCGCCGTCGTTCATCCCCGGCTTCCGGGAGCGTCGTACCCGTTCGGCGGTCTGAGCGGCTCCGGCGTGGCGCTGAAACTGGCCTGGGCCGTATGCCAGCAGGCAAGCCAGGCCAAGAAGGTGGGACAGCGGATGCGGGATTTCCTCTTGCAGGCGGTCGGGCTGGCCGCGCTGGGCACCGTGGCCGACGTGGTGCCCCTGGTCGACGAGAACCGCGTGCTGGTCCGCCACGGCCTCAACAGCCTTGCGAACCAGCCCACGCTCGGCATTGCCGAGATGCTGAAGCTCGCAGAACTGGACAAGAAACCGCAACTCGACGCCGAGGATGTCGCCTTTACGCTGGCCCCGCGGCTGAACGCTGCCGGCCGGCTGGGCCAGCCTCAGTTGGGCGTCGAGTTGCTGCTTACGGACCGTCCCGCCCGGGCTGCCGAACTCGCCCAGTACCTCGATGGCCTGAATGGGCAGCGCCAGTCGATCGAGCGGAGCATCCAGCTTGCCGCCGGAAAACAAGCCCGGGCCGAAAGCGACCCGCCCAACGAACCGGCACTCGTGTTGGCCGATCGCGGCTGGCATCCGGGCGTGATTGGAATCGTGGCCGGCCGGCTGGCCGAGAAGTACCACCGTCCGGTCGTGTTGATCGCCTGGGACTCGGTAGGCGCGAAGCCGGGCATCGGTTCCGCGCGGAGCATCCCGGGCTTCAATTTGCACGCGGCGCTGATAGCATGCAGCGAATACCTGGTGTCCAGCGGCGGCCATGCGGCGGCGGCCGGGTTGCGGATCGAGGAGGGCCGTTTGGATGCGTTCCGGGCCGCCTTCTGCGAGGTCGTTGCCCAGCAGATGGATCGCTCTCTTTGCACGCCCGAGTTGACCATCGACGCCGAGGCGCCCCTCAGTGCCTTCACGCTCCGCGCGGTCGAACAGATCGACCGCCTCGCCCCGTTCGGCGAAGGCAACCGTGAACCTCTGATGTGTACCACCGGCGTTACCCTTGCCGCTCCACCTCAGGCCATCGGCGGCGGGCGGCATTTGGCGCTCCGGGTGAAACAGCACGACGTCACGCTCCGGGCGGTCGCGTTCGGCGGCGGCGAATGGGCCGAGCCGCTGGCCAACCTTGCCGCACCGATGGACATCGCCTTCCGTCCCGTGATCAACAGTTTCCGCGGCCGGCGCAGCGTCGAACTCCGGCTGGTCGATTGGAAGCCCGGCCCGGAACCGTCCTCTTCCCATGCCTGACGAACTGCAAACGGCCCGCGAAGAAATGGTGCTGCGGCACCTGATGCACCGCGGCATCCACGATCGGCGCGTACTGGATGCCATGCGGAAGGTCCCCCGCGAGCGATTCGTCCCGCTGAGCGAGCGGGACCGGGCCTATGCCGACCAGGCCCTGCCGGTCGATTGCGGGCAGACCATCAGCCAGCCGTACATCGTGGCGCTGATGACCGAGGCCATGGGACTTGCCGGCGACGAACTCGTTCTGGAAGTCGGCACCGGCACCGGGTATCAGACTGCCATTCTGGCAGAGTTGGCTCGCGAGGTCGTCACGATCGAACGTCACGCCCCGCTTTCGGAGAAGGCCGTCGGCGTTCTCAATGAACTCGGCTATCGGAATATCGACGCCAGGGTAAGCGACGGCACGTTGGGCTGTCCGGAGCGGGCCCCGTTCGACGCCATCATCGTTACGGCTGCGGCCTCGCATTGTCCCCCGGCACTCTTCGCACAACTGCTCGAAGGGGGTGTCCTAGTCATCCCTATTGGGGGGCGCGGCGTTCAAACGCTTGAGGCCATCCGTAAGATCGACGCCGCACCCCGCACCGAAAGCCTCTCGGCCTGCCGCTTCGTGCCCCTGGTCGGCGCCCAGGGTTGGCCCCGCTGAAGCCCTTCGACCGTGGATGACGAGTCCGGCTAGCCGGGGTTGGCCTTCAGTGGGGGGAGCGCTTTTTCCAGAGCATGCAAGACCAGGTGAGCCATTTCGGGTGGACAGTTCAGGCGGACCGGGAACTCGCCGGATACACCGCGGGTAACATGCATGACGGTCGGTGGTGCGTAGAATATGCCGGATGCGTATCGGACGCCCTTCTGGCTGGGCGTAAGCATGGCTCCGAGGAACGGCAGCCGAATTTGCCCGCCGTGCGTGTGGCCGGCGAGGAGAAGATCGGCATCCTGGACTCGGGCCCAATCGAGTTGGTCGGGGCTATGTGACAGGACGATCCGGATGGGTCCGTCGTTGGCCGTACGCTGGGGCGCGTCGCGCATGTCGGCCGCCGGGGCCATCCAAGGCAATTCGTTACCGGCCAGGACAATCTGCTCGCCTCGGGCCTCGACCGTCAGCCATCGTCCGCCAAGGTCGATGAGTCCGCTCTCGACCATGGCCGTTCGAATCCGGTCACAGTCGATCCACAGGTCGTGATTGCCCAGGATGAAGTAGACGCCGTGTCGGGCGGTAAGTTGGCCGAACGTATCGGGGATCCAGTCGAGGCAGCGCAGGTCGTCGATCAGGTCACCGGTGATGGCGATCAGGTCGGGTTGGGTCTGGTTCGCCAGGCGAACGACTTCGCGGAAGTACGCCTTGCCTATCCTGCCGGTGAAATGAAAATCGGACAGATGAACGATGGAGAACCCATCCAGCACGGCGGGAAGGCGCGGTACGTCAATCGCCCGCTCGCTGAGGTCCAAATGGAGGATCTCGTTGCCGGGCAAATGGACCAGGAAGTGGTGGGCATGTTCCTCCGAGATGACCGCCTCGCCAACGCCCCGCAATGACAGGGTCCGTGAACTTTGCGAACGCACGACTCCGGGTGGGCTGCTCAGCACGTTCCGCCATCCCCAACGTGTGACGGCCAGTACGGCCATCACGACACATACCCCCATGTAAAGCATGGCCAGGATCTGCCCCGTGTTCGGAATCGGCCATATGCGAAAGCTTTGTAGAAACACGGCCCAACCGGAAACATGGATCCACCAGCCGTAGATTGTGGGAATCGTGATCAGCAGAACCAGGCACGAAAGGGAGGCCGCGTGGCCGGCCTGCCGCGGCAAATTCAACCCGTGGGCCCGGTTTACGATCGCCACCCAGAGCAGGACATGCCCGAGAATTGCTATGAGAAGGATGGGCAGCAACATGGTCGCACTGGCCGAGAGAACGCGGTTGCAGGGATTTGGAGCGTTTCTGCTATCGTATCCGAGAGTCACGAATCGTTGTTGACGGGCCGCAAATCATCCTATACTATGCCCTAAGTACGTGAGTCATCGACAATACTTCCGTGTAGGCGAGGGGCAGAGGCAATCTTACCGACGACCTTGTAGCCGAGTCTCTCCGAGACTCGGATTTTCGGCGTCTCGGAGAGACGCCGCTACGGAAGATCTGCTCTCGCCGCTTGCCCTATTTCGGGTATTGTCGATTCCCGTAAGGGGGGAAATTAACCCTCCGACTGCCCTCCTATTTATCAGGATAGTTTATTATGCGATTCCCTGCACCAGTTGTTTCGATGGGGTTTGCCGGTCTTTTGGCGTTTTTCGGGGGCGGCTGCAAACCTCCGATCCCAGAGCCGGATTCCAGGCCGGGCATCACGGCGGCTCCTGACCCGAGCGCTTCGGTGGTTCCGCACCGCAAGACGCTGGGCGGTGTGATGCCGGCCGAACGCGACAACTTGCTTCTGGCCTACGGGAACGACCCGAACACGCTGAATGCTATCACTTCCAGCGACACTGTCAGCGGCGCGTTCCAGCGGCAAGTGTATGAGAGCCTCGCGCAGGCCGACTACTCCGACCCGGACAATTTGCTGCCCGGTCTTGCCGAAAGCTGGGAGTTTGACGAGGAGACGCTTACCTTCACCATTCACCTGCGGCGAGGCGTGAAGTGGCATCCGATGAAGCTCCCCAACGGCACTCCGCTCCCCGACCGCGAGTTCACCGCGCGCGACGTGAAGTTCAGCTTCGACTGCGTGCTGAACCCGCATATCGACGCTGCGCACATTCGAAGCTACTTCGAGAACCCTGATCCGAAAGACGAGGCCGACCGGTACAAGATCAAGGTGACCGTAGTCGACGACTACACGGTGAAGATTCGGTGGACCGAGCCGTATTTTCTCGCCAGGCAGTTCACCCTCGGCGGTATCGCCATGATTCCGCGGCACGTGTATTCCGTTGATGAGCACGGGGAGCCGATTTCGTTCGATTTCACGTCGAAGGAGTTTGCCGAGGGGTTCAACACGCACTGGGCCAACGGGATGATGTGCGGCACGGGTCCGATGATATTCCGCGAGTGGGTCCGCAACGAACGGCTGGTGCTCGACCGGTTTCCCGGCTACTGGGGCGAACCATTCTATTTCAGCCAGTTGCGCATGCGCTGCATTCCCAACACGAACACCATGGTGCAAATGGGGCTCCAGGGCGAACTCGATTGGGTTGGCTTTCCCGAGAAGGACCAGTGGCTTCAGAGCGAAACGAACGCCAATGTGAAGGCCGGCAAGGTGAAACTGGTCGATTTCGACTATCCCGGCTACCGTTACATCGGCTACAACCTGAACCGGCCGGTCTTCCGCGACCGTGATTTCCGCTTGGCCTTGGCCTATGCCACGCCCCTGAAGCAGATCATCGACACGGTGTTTCACGGGCTGGCGATTCCGGTATCGGGACCGTTCCTGCCCGGCAGTTCGGCCGCTGACGACTCGATTCAGTCGATTCCGTTCGATCCCGAGAAGGCCAAGAGCCTGCTGGACGAGGCCGGCTGGCGCGATACCGACGGCGACGGCGTGCGCGACAAGGTGGTTGACGGGGTGCGCGTGGCGGCTTCATTCGACTTGATGATTTATTCCGACTCCCGCAGTTTCCGCACCATTGCCGAGATCATTCAAGAAGAGTTCCGGAAGATCGGCGTGCGCGTACAGATTACGCCGGCCGAATGGGCGCTGTTCCTCGACAAGCTCAACTCGAAGGAGTTCGACGCGGCCATGCTCGGCTGGGCCACCGGGTGGAGCAGGACCGATCCGTACCAACTCTGGCACAGCAGCCTGGCCGACGTGCCGGCAAGCTCGAACCACGTCGGGTACCGCAACCCGGAAGTGGACAAGCTTATTGAACAGCTCCGCGTTACAATGGACGACGCCGAGCAAGTCGAGCTGTATCACCAGATCCACCGGCTCATTTTCGAGGATCAGCCGTACACGTTCCTGTTCTCGGAGAAGGCGACGGCCGGGTACGACACGCGGATCGAAAACGTCAAGTTCTACCGGCTGCGCCCCTGCATCGACACCCGCGAGTGGCACAGCAACCGGCCGCGGTTGCTTGGACGATAGCCGCCCCTGCGCCGCGCCGCGCGGATTCCCAGGCCGGCCCCACGAGACGGAGTTCTCCCAGTTCCTCGAACCTGCAAGCCGCGACACGCTCCATGTGGATTTACGTCATTCGCCGACTCGTGGTGATGATTCCGACGCTGTTCGGGGTGACCGTGGTGGCGTTTTGCATCATGCAGCTTGCACCCGGCGATCCGCTGAAGGCGCAACTGAGCGCGACGGGCACCATCGGCGAGACGAGCCAGACGCGCGAGGCGTACCTCATCATGCGGCGCGACCTGAAGCTGGACAGGCCGCTTCTGCTGAACTTTCGTTACTTACGCGATTACTCGGCGCCGATTCGCGAGGCGGTGGCCTTTCGCGGGATGTCGGCGGCGGGCATACGCAACGAGTTGGGCCGGCTGGCCGCGGCGCCCGACGCACCGGAGAACGCCGCGCGGTTAGCCTTCCTCCGTTCACTAGACATTGCGAGCTTCGAAGGTTTATTGGCCGACCCGTCCAACCATGCGCGGCTTGCCAGCATGGTCGCCACGGGCGTTCTGGTGTACTTAGAGGAAACCGGTTTGCACGGCGTGCCGGCGGCTGTGGCAATTCTTCGCGATGGCGGGTCGCGGCTAGAGGACCGCATCGGTGCGATTCGGGCGATCCGGGTCATGGTGGTCGAGCCATTCCAGTACAGTTACTCGCGCGACGCCGACGACGCGGAAACGCCCTACGTGGCCGCCCCGTGGCGGCTCTGGTGGCAACGGGCCGAGCCGCGATTTCCTGCGCTCGATCCCGACCGGGGCACCTACCTGGCTGCCAAGTTCCAGGAGATGCTTCAGCAGGAGTCGCGGCGCGACGTGCTTGAAATGCTCGAAATGCTCGACCGCGACGACATGCGGTTCTTCGTCGACCGCTTGTTGGGCGACTCCACTTTGGCCGAAAGAGTGCTGGCCGCCGCGGCGTTGAACTTGTACATCGCCCATCCGTTGCGGCTCGACGTGCCCACCGACGCCTCGCCGGACGTAGTCGACGAGGCGGCCGAGAACTGGCTGGCGCAGTACGAACTGTACCTGGATCGGTACGAGCCCAGCCTGGCGCGCAAGCTGGGCCTTTTGTTCGTCGACACGCAGTACGCAAATATGGTGTGGCGGCTGGTGACGTTCCAGTTCGGGCGTTCGGCCACCCGGACGCGCGAACCGGTCGGGCCGCGAATCCTCAGCGCCGTGATGGTTTCGGCGCCGCTGATGATTATTGCGCAGATCATCATCTACCTAGTGGCCGTGCCGCTGGGAATCCTGTGCGCGGTGAACCGTTCGAATCCGGTGGACCGCGGCGTTTCACTGGCGCTGTTCGTGCTGTATTCGATCCCGCCGTTCGTAGCTGGGATGATGTTCCTGCTGTTCTTCTGTTACGGAGTGTTCTTCAACTGGTTCCCGTCACTCGGGCTGCATTCGCCGGGCGCGGAAGAGTTCGGGCTGCTGCACTATCTGCTCGACTACTTGTGGCACGCCTTCCTGCCCATCGTTTGCCTGTCGCTGTTCAGCCTGGCGGCCATGGCCATGTACAGCCGCACGAGCATGCTCGAGGTGATCGGGCAGGACTACATCCGCAGCGCCCGGGCCAAGGGGCTGTCGGAACGGGCGGTCATTCTGAAACACGGGCTGCGCAATGCGTTGATTCCCATCATCACTCTGTTTGCGGGCTTCCTGCCCGGCATGCTGGGCGGCAGCGTGCTCATCGAGGTGTTGTTCGGCATCCCGGGCATGGGCCGTCTGAGCTTCGATTCGATCCTTCAGCGCGACTTTCCGACCTTGATGGCGCTGGTGTACATCAACGCCATTGTGGTCATGGTCAGCATCTTGTTGACCGACCTGCTGTACGTCGTGGCCGATCCGCGCATCAGCTTCCAGGGAAGGGGGCAGAGCTAATGGGCAAGCCGGGTGAAGCCTATCTTGATATTGTGTGGAAGCAGTTCAAGAGGAACCGCTTTGCCGTGGCGGCGCTTTGGGCCCTGGCGCCGGTTGCCTTGATGGCCCTGTTCGCGCCGGTGATTGCCTCGGACCAGCCGCTGGTGTACTTTGACGGCGACGAACTGCTGTTTCCGTGGTTCCTCGCACTGTTTAATCCGGCTGAGATGGTCGACTTCGCTTTCAACATGGCCATGCTCGGCTTCCTGCCGTGGGTGGCGGTCTCCGCGCTGCTCAACGGTCGATGGCGGCGGCTGGACGTGCCGGGCCGCACGCGCGTGCTGCGGATCGCGGGCATGTCGGTACTGTTCGTGCTGGGGGCGAACCTGCTGTTTTCCATTCCCGGCGTGGCGCCGGGCAACCCCCACAGCCACCGCGCCTTCGTTGAAGAAGAGTTCCGCAAGGACGACGCGTACGGCCTGTACACCTTGATTCCTTACGGCCCGCGAGACCAGGAACGCGGCTCGGCCTACCAGCCGCCGCTGTACCGCAAGCCGGCGGCCGAACGGCTGCGCGCCAGTGAGTGGTTCCCGCACCTGCTGGGCACCGACGACATCGGCCGCGACGTGCTGGTGCGAATGATCTACGGCACGCGCATCTCGCTGACCATCGGATTCCTTGCCGTGGGCATTTACCTGTCCATCGGCATCGTGGTGGGCTCGCTGGCTGGGTACTTCGGCGGCACGACCGACATTCTTGTGTCGCGCATTATCGAGGTCATCTTGCTTTTCCCCTCCTTCTTCCTGATCCTGATCCTCGTGGCCATGATTGGGCCGAGCATCTACATTATCATGGTGGTGATCGGGCTGACCGGCTGGCCCGGCATCGCGCGGCTGATTCGTGGCGAGGTGCTCAAGCAGCGGGGGAACGATTATGTGGCTGCCGCCCGGGCGCTGGGCGCCTCGCACCTGCGGGTGCTGTTCCGCCACATTCTGCCGAACGCAATGGCCCCGGCCCTGGTGGCCGCGCCATTCGGAGTGGCCAGCGCCATTGTGACCGAGGCGGGGCTGAGCGTACTCGGATTCGGCGTGCGGCTGCCCACGCCCACCTGGGGGATCCTGCTACGGTTGGGCAGTTCGAACTACAACTATTGGTGGCTGATCGTGGTCCCTTCGATTGCCATCTTCTTCACGGTAACCGTATTCAATCTTGTAGGGAGCGGCCTTCGCGACGCGATGGACCCGCGCCTGCGAATGTAAGAACCAACATGTCCGACAACCTCGTTACCATTGACCGGCTGAAGACCTACTTCTACACCGATGACGGCGTGGTGAAGGCCGTCGACGATGTGTCGCTGGCCATTCCACGCGGGGGTACGCTGGGATTGGTGGGCGAGTCGGGTTGCGGCAAGTCGGTCACCGCCCTGTCGATCATCCGGCTGGTCGGGCCGCCCGGCCGCATTGCCGGCGGCAGTGTGACCTTGCGCAGCAACGGCGCGCCCACCGAATTGACTGCCCTGAGCGAAGACGGCATGCGAAAGGTCCGAGGCCGCGATATCTCGATGATCTTCCAGGAGCCAATGACCTCGCTGAACCCGGTATTTACCGTCGGGAGCCAAATCAGCGAGGCCGTCGAGTTGCACCAGAAAGTGGGCCGGGCCGAGGCCCAACGGCGCGCCGTCGACATGCTCCGCAAGGTCCGCATTCCGGAGCCCGAGCAAAGGGCAAAGGAATACCCGCACCAGTTTTCCGGTGGCATGCGTCAGCGGGCGATGATTGCCATGGCGCTGAGTTGCAACCCGAAGCTGCTCATTGCCGACGAGCCGACCACCGCGCTGGACGTGACGATCCAGGCGCAGATACTCGACCTGCTGCGTGACTTGCAGTCGGAACTGGGCATGTCGATTTTGATGATCACGCACGACCTGGGCATCATTGCCGAAATGGCCGACCAGGTAGCGGTCATGTACGCTTCGAAGGTGGTTGAGTATGCGGCGGTGGGGGAGTTGTTCAGCCGCCCGCGGCATCCGTATACGGTGGCGCTGTTCCGCTCGCGGCCGAAGATCGGGCAGACCCGTTCCGAGCGGCTGCTGACGATCGAGGGGATGGTCCCCAGCCCGCTGCGATTCCCCGCCGGCTGTAAGTTCCACCCGCGGTGCCCGCTGCGCAAAACGCTCGGCGCAGCCGACCAACAGCGTTGCGCCGAGGAGGAGCCCGAGTTGCTCGAAATCGGTCCGGGCCACCAGGCGCGGTGCCATTTTGTGGAGAAGATGGAAGACCAATGACCAACGCCCTGCTTTCCGTCAACCGCCTGGAGAAGTATTTCCCCATACGCCGCGGGCTGCTGTCGCGCGTTGTGGCGAACGTGAAAGCTGTCGACGACGTGACGTTCGACATTGCCGAAGGGGAGACGCTCGGCCTGGTGGGCGAGAGCGGTTGCGGCAAGACGACCGCGGGGCGCACGATCCTCCGGCTGCTGGACCCGACCGGTGGTACAGTCCGTTTCGACGGCCGCGACGTGGCGTCGGCGCACCGCGACGTGCTCCGCCGCCTCCGCCGCGACATGCAGATCGTCTTCCAGGACCCCTTCGGCTCGCTCAACCCGCGAATGACCATCCAGGGCATCGTCGAGGAAGGTCTTGTCGTCCACCGGCTGGGGTCCAAGCAAGAGCGGCTTGAAAAGGTCCGCGAGACGCTGGAATTGGTGGGGCTCGACCCGAGCTACATGAATCGCTATCCGCACGAGTTCTCCGGCGGCCAGCGTCAGCGCATTTGCGTTGCCCGCGCGCTGGCGCTGAATCCGCGATTCATGGTGCTCGACGAGCCGATTTCGGCGCTGGACGTATCGATCCAGTCGCAGATTATCAACCTGCTGGTCGCGCTGCGCGAGAGGTTCAAGCTGACGTACCTGTTCATCTCGCACGATCTTTCGGTGGTGGAGTACATCTCAGACCGTGTTGCGGTGATGTACCTGGGCCAGATTGTCGAGTTGGCCCCGGCCAATCTTCTGTACCGCAAGCCGCTTCACCCGTACAGCGGGGCGCTGTTGAGTTCGATTCCGACGATGGACCCGAAATCGCGGCGAGCGCGAATTGTCCTGCCGGGCGACGTTCCGAGCCCGGTGAACCCGCCTTCCGGTTGCCGTTTTCACCCTCGCTGCCCGTTGCGCACGAAGCTCGACGCGGCCGACCAATGCCGGTGCAGGGACGAGGTGCCCGTGCTGCGCGAGCTTGCCCCCGGCCACGTCGCCCGCTGCCACTTCGCGGAACGGATGTAGCCGTTTTCACCCAGATTATTCATATGTGGGGTGGTGACAAGCCAGCCAAGACCCTGGTGGGCCGTCGGTCGCTTGGCCGGGCCTGCTTCCAGCGCACGGCGTGCAAACCGCACCCGGGCGTGGCTTGCGCAGGCCCACCAAGGAGTTACGCGACCTTGTCCCACCGTACCTATTGTGAAACATCCGGGCTAGTCCCTCCCAACCACGCTACCGGCGATTGCGCCGGAAGAAAGCCGCTGCCAGCATGCCCATTGCGGCCAGCACGAACGTGGACGGCTCCGGGATGTAGTTAAGCACAAGGCTGTTTCCGGCCAGCCCGACTTGCCAGCGTCCGCCCCAGTCGTTGGCGAAATGGTCCAGTCGCACGTCGAACAACTCAGGGGCGAAACCGGCAATGCCGTCGCCCGCCGTGGCCAGGGTCCAGGAATACTCCACGGCCGAACTGAAGCTGGCCAACGGCCCGGCAACGTTGTCCGTCGTCAGCGAGATGACGTCGATCACGAAGGGATTGGCCTCTGTGGCGTCAAGTGTGAGCGTCCCGCTGATGTCGAGGAAGTCCCAACCGGGGTCGGCGCCGGCTGCGGCGTTGGGGTTGTTG
This sequence comes from Thermoguttaceae bacterium, assembly GCA_034005525.1. Taxonomy (GTDB): domain Bacteria; phylum Planctomycetota; class Planctomycetia; order Pirellulales; family Thermoguttaceae; genus PWXP01. The sequence goes on from JAVEUP010000001.1 coordinate 57,709, forward strand.
ATCTCCCAGAGGTAGGTCCCGCCTCCCATCCAGGTTTGGCTGCCGGAGTGCGTGAGTGTGCCCGGGCTGGCTCCCGGTGAAAGCGAAGAGCCGTCGGTGACAACCAGTTGGCCAACCACGCTGCCGCCGCCGGCCAGCGTCTGGCCGCTGGCAAGGCTGTGAACACCGCCAGCCACGGCCGAGACGTCGAACGCGGCCCCACCGGCGACGTGGACGGCAGGTGAGCCGTGGATCGATCCCGCGCCGCTGAGCGCCAAGGTGCCGGCGTTCACCAGGGTATCGCCCGTGTACGTGTTCGCCCGGCTGAGGGTGAACGTGTCTCCCGACTCTTTCCATAAATCGCCGGTACCGCCCAGCACGGCACTGACCGTTCCCTTGTGGAGCCGGAAACCGGAATGACTGGTCACCACGGTAATCTCCGTGCCGTCGATACGCCCGTCGTGTTCCCATTGAGCATGAGGTTCTCGGTTCCTTGGGCATCGGTAGACCTGGTCGAGGCGGTCCGCGTCAGGTTGCCCGATCCGCTCAGCGGGACGTTCAGACACATGTTGGCCTGGGAGGTCAGCAGCGTGGAGTCGGCCTGAATGTCGAGGATCCCGGCACTTCCCGCGTTCCAGGTTGCCGTGGAGTTGTCAGCGGCGAAATTCGAATGCACGCTTCGAAGCTGGCCCCCGTTGAGAATCATGTTGTTCTGCTGCGACACGTTGGCCTAGGTTCCCAGCCGTCCAGCGGCGTTCACCGTGACGTTGGAGCTGCTGGCCAGTACGCTGCTCGCTTGAAGCCCGAACAGGCCCCCGTTGACGATCACCTCGGGAAGGTTCGTCGTGCCGGAGGGATTGGCCGCATTGTAGGCCGACGACGACAGCCACGTGTCGTTGGTCCCCGTCTTGGTCAACGTGTAGCCTTGCGAGTCGATCCAGCCGCCGCTGCCGAAGTCGAGCCGGCCGGAACCTCCGATGGCCGCGTCGGCCGTCAGCCGCAGCATGGAGAAGCCGTTGGTGTTGGTCAGCGAGCCGCCCCGGTTGACCATCGCTCCGGCGCCGCCCACGCCGGAGCCGGCAATCTCGATAATATAGGGTTCGTTGCCGGAGTGGGTGCGGCCGTTCACGTCGAGCATCGCTCCCGCGGCGATGCGCAGCACGCCGCCGCTGGTGCCGACGATGTTGCCCGCACCAGCGGGATTCAGCGTGAGCGCGTTCGTCCCGCTGAGTGTAAGTGTGTTGGCTCCGAAGTTGATGACTTCAATGGTGTGGTTCGCCGCAAGCGTTACTGTGGCCGTCGAGGTGAACATTGCGGTGTCGGCGGCCGCGGGGACGGAGCCGGAGTCCCAGTTCGCGCCCGTACCCCAGTTGGTATCGGCCCCGCCGCCAGTCCAGGTCACCGTGTCGGCGGCGGTTGGAAGGATGCCGTGAGACAACAATGCAGCTACGGCAAAGACGATGGCCAAACACCTGTCGCATTGGCGAGCAATGGTTCCCACGAATGGGGTTTCAAGGCGAGTTGTCATGGTCGAACTCCTTGGATCGAGGGCCCCGGTGTCAGAAGGGAGCTACAACCAGCGTTTGCGCCGCGACCGCCGCGGCAGCAGGGCCAGGGCGCCCAGGAAGAGCAACAGGACCGTTGCCGGCTCGGGGATGATGGCGATTTGGTTCTGGCCTTGGTAGTTGTACACAAGGCTGAAGCGGGGTCCAAGGGCCGAGAGGTCAACCACGTCGAACGTGCCCTCAAGCGACCCATAGCTGGCAATCAGACCGACGTCGCCGGGAAACCAGCCGGTGACGACCAACTGATTGTTCGTGCCGGAGAGGTCGAGCAGGCCGCCCACTTCAAGGCGGTTGTTGCCGGTGGTGCCGAATGCCGCGGCCAGCACGCCATGGTCGCCGAAATCGACGTCGCCGCTGACCACCAGGGGCCCCGCATCGTTGCCGGGAGCAAGCGTGGCGGCCGAGGTGCCGGTAAGCGTTACGCCGCCGATAATTGAGCCGGAACCGCCCAGCGTGGCGCCACTGAGTACGTCGATTCCCGTTGTGAAGAAAGCATCGGTACCACCCAGGCTGTCGATCTTCAACGTGCCTTGTTCAACCGTGACAGTGCCAATTGGCGTCGTAGTGCCTTGGCCCTGAGAAACCCGGCCCCCGACCGCGACGGTTCCCTGGCCGATCTTGCGAAAGCCGAAACCGTTGGCGACATTGATCTCGCCGGTGAACGTAGCGCTGCCTCCGTCGCCGGCCATAAGGTTGAGAACTCCCGCAGTGCTCTTCAGCACGTTGATGTGTCCGGTGAATATCGCGTCGAACGGTGTGGTCCCGTGATTGACCTGCCCGAGATACACCTGGTTGTTGTTTGCAATGTCGCGGACTTCAATGCTTTGGTTCAGGGTGAAGTCGCCGCGGAGCAAGAAGTCAGTGGTGACGGTACTTCCGGCATGGTTGGAAGAGTTCAACCAGATACGACCGGCGTTCGGCCACGCGATGCCTGAGGAATCAGCCGCCGCAATGATGACCTTGGCACCGCCCCGCAGATTCACCCTGTTCAGAAAGCTCTGTTCGCCGCCGGCAAAGATGATCTCGCGCGTGCTGCTGCCCGCGAGGATATCCAGTGTACCGCTCGAATGGCCGCCGGTGATATTCCCGTTGATCGTCCAGGCTCCGGCGGCAAAACGTGCGAGGAGTGTACTGCCCGATGATGGGGCCAGAATGAAATCGTAATCGGTCTCCAAGGCGCCGCTGCTGCGCATTTGCAGGTAGACACCCGGGTGCAAGGTGTAGGTGCTCGCCGCGTGCCCCAGGCCTTGAGCGTGGTTAACGACCGTTGCGCCTTTGAGATCGACGTTGGCCACGAACGTGTTGGCGTTGTTGAAGTGGATCGCAGCATGGTCTGACGCCGTCCCCGCGTGGTTATGAACGTTCAGGTTGAGTGGATCGCCAACCGACCCGCCGCTGATGACACCATTGAACGTCAGGTGCCGGTTCTGGTTGCTTGCGTTGTAGGTCGTGTATCGCTGGATCGTCATGTCGCCGGTCAGTTCAATGTTGACGTCAAGGCTGACACTTCGATGCACGACCTCATCGACGTTGCCCACCATGGTAGCCGTGAGGCCGCCGGCGCCGAGTTTGATCGAGCCGTTCGATGCCAAGACGCGGTTCAAAACGCCGAAATCGCTCAGGCCATCCTTGGCGCTATCGCCAAGCTGGCCGATCGTGATGCTGTTCAGTTCAAAGGTGGCGCCACCCAGATTCAGATCGCCAGTGTAGGCACCGGCACTGGTGAAGACCACGTCGTCGCCACTTGTCGGAACGTCATCGTCCCAGTTTCCATTGACGGTCCAATTCGCCCCATCGCCGGCTCCCGTCCAAGTGATTGTTGCGGCGAAGCACGGCACTAAAGCAGAGGTCACGATGATCGATGCGAGACCCCCGCTCGTGAGTTGGCGATAGAAAGGCATCATGGCGTCACCCCCAAGGTTGAGTACGGCAGACCACTCCACCTTCAGAATAGTCAGGCGCGGCGTTTAGTGCAAGAGTTGGTGGGAATTCGAGCCCAATGCCCCCCCGAGCGGAAACCACGAGTCGGCACGAAAGGATCAGTGGCCCGTGTTGCTTGCAGAAATCCTCCCATAGGCAGACATATACGTCCGTTGCCCGAGAACGGGATTCCTGGAGAGTTGTTTAGGCAAGCTCTCCTTCATACAAGCTCGCGAAGTGGCGGCCCGCATCGAGGAAGCGCAGCCACCTCGTCAAGGTTGCTTGTCATGCACGTTGACAGTATCCGGACGGTTCGTGTATTCTGTGGGTTGTTTGCTGCAAGTGCGGCGTATTCCCCGGAGGTTTTCCATGAGTGAGTTTAACGGCATTTCACGACGCGGGTTTCTCGGTGCATCGCTGGCAGCGGCCGGCGCGGTTCATGCGGCGGCGCAGGACGCGGCAGATGCCGACCCGCCGCTCGAAGACGATTCCATGCCTTGCGGAATGCTCGGTACTGCGAAGCTCAGCCGGGTCTTCCTCGGCGGCAACCTGATTGGCGGCTACATGCACGCCCGCGATCTCAGCTACGTGAACCAACTGTTCCGCGCCTATGCCACCGAGGAGAAGATCATCGAAACGCTGAAGATCGCCGCCGACAACGGGATCAATACCGTGTTCGAAACGGGAGCCGCGGCGGTCGATGCGTACAACAAGAAGTACAACGGCAGCATGCGGTTCATCCCGCACATCCGTCCCGACGCAACGGAGCACCAGCTTGAGGAGGACATCAAGTTGAAGGTCGACCTCGGCGCGGTCGCGCTGTATTGCTGGGGCGCGCAATCGGACGATTTGGTTCGCACCGGGCAAGTGGGGAAGATCGCCAGGGCGGTCGAAATTGCCAAACGCTACGGCGTGCCGGTGGGCGTGGGCGGGCATTCGCTGCAAGTGCCCGTCCAGTGCGAGAGGGAGAAGGTCCCTTGCGACTTCTACGTAAAGACGCTGCACACCGACAACTACCCCTCGGCCACCCCGAAGGAGCTGCGCAAAGACTTCATGTGGAGCACGGGCGGCGAAGGGTTCTACGACAATATGTGGTGCATCGACTGCGAGGAAACGGTGGAGTTCTTCAAGGCGGTCGAGAAGCCCTGGGTCGCGTTCAAAGTATTGGCCGCTGGCGCGCTGAGGCCGCGGCAGGCGTTCGCCCACGCCTTCAGCAACGGCGCCGATTTCATCGCCGTCGGCATGTTCGACTTCCAGGTGAAGCAGAACTGCGACATGATCAAACGCGTCGTCGCGCGCGAACAGAACCGGCAGCGGCCCTGGCGCGCGTAAGGGCTCGCGAAGGAATAAATGGCCGATCTTGGCGCGGCGAGGACAAGGCTGCGAAGGAAGGCGAAGCAGACATATTGCTTATACGTCGATGCAGCCTGACGCCTGCAGCCGTCGCCGCAGCCCGTTCAAAATCGGCCAGTTATTTATTCGCGGGCCCTAAAGCGGGGTGAAACAACAGACTACCGGACGTGTCAAACGGCGGTCAGTATCTTGGTCCGGTTGCCCCGGACGGGCAGCGTGAGACATCTGCACGGCGGCCGCCCCAGCGACGTGCCGATTCCGTCTACAAGGCGCCCATGAGGCGCATTGTCCGGAGGACTGAAGGTCCGCCGGCCTCGTGTACACGCAGTTTTCCCGGCCAAAGGCGGGAATCATCGGCTGCTTGCTCTGCAAACAGGGCCAACGGCACGAAACGTGCTCAGGCAGACAGCGGGTCAGGCCGCTCGGCGAGGTAAAGGGCTATTCGCTCGGGCAGGCGATGGGCGGCGATTCCGGGCAGGGGCATTGGACTTCGAAGACGCTCTACCCCCGCGACTGAATCGCGGCCTTAGCGCCACCACGATTCTACCACTTTGTTCCAGGAGGTGTTGTATGACACGAGTGCTTGCTATGCTGGTTGTTGCCGTCGCGGTGCTGGTGCTGGTTGCCGGCGATGCGATGGCTGGAAAAGGCCCACTCGACGGTTGCGGAACGTACGAGCAACTCCGCCAGAGGCTCCAGGAGCCGGCTGACGACCAGGGCCAGACCTGCGACGGCGTCCAAATTCAGCAGCGCGACCGCGACTGCTGGATCGACGACGAACCACCCGTTCCAGACGATTGCGACGGCTTGTTCTGGCGTTGGCTTTGGGGGATGGATTAGCTAGCCCCGGGCGACGTCTCTTCAGCGGCCAATCGGCGAGCAAGGGCTGCCGTGCAAGCAGCCCTTGCGGCAATGACGACCGCGAGAGCGGATCAACAGCAAGAAGGGTCAGGACTGTTATCGGCGTGCCCCAGCGGGTCCCTTGGCAGATGGGACGCGCCCCAACCGCGCCACTCGGGCAAAACAGTTCTGACCCCCATTTCTATTTGGAGGTGACTTCATCGGCGCCGCCGCGGGCTTCTTCGCCGTCGATCCATACCTCGCCGCCGCGGTCGACCCAGGCGGGGGCGGTGTCGCCCAGCAGGTTGCTGTTGTGGATGCGAGTGAGCGAATAGGGCAGCGTGAGCACCTGCGCCTCGCCGTTGGTGCCTACGAGGCAGGCATCGACGTCCACCGACGAGGCGCCGCCGACGGAAATGCCCGCCCGCGCGTTGCCCCGGCAAGTAAGCCCGGCAAGATAGACGTCGCGAGCGCTGTTGTGGGCGCTGATGCCGTCAAGCTGGAAGCCCTGGACGGTCAGATCGAGGATGGCCACGCGCTCGACGTGGTAGAGCGTTATGCCCACCGGCAGGTCGGCGTAGGTGAGGGCGTAATCGTCGGGCAGTCTGGTCTTCTCGACACAGAAGTAAATGTACCCGTCGAGGAAACACCACTGGGCCGGTTCGAGTGCCGGCGGCGCGTCGGCATGGAGGTCGGGAATCACGCGTGCCGCTGGGCGCCCGTCGAGGAACAGTTGCGCCCGCTCCTTGCGCGGCGGCAGGAAGCGGAACACGGCGCCGCGATAGTGCTCCCATGCCTCCGGCGGCACCGGCAGCGACCCGTCGAGCGTGGCGCCGTTGCCCAGAATGGTGAAAGGCTGGTCGGGGTATCCGCTGTGCCGGCTGCCCACCAGGCTGATGCTCTCTCGATACGGCGTTTCCGTCTTTTCGAGCACAATCCGATCGCCGGCCCTGGCCAGAGCCAGGGCGCGGCCGATGGTGCGCACCGGTCCGCTTCCGTCGGGTGTACTCTGAAGCGACAGGCCGTTGAAGCGGTTATCGCCCGAGGCATTGCTCACGAACAGGTCGCGGGCGGCGACAGGCGCCGTCGCGGGCGAGGCCACGAGGCAGATGACCGATAGGCAGAAGAAGATTGCTTTGTGTAACATGGCTAGGGTGCCGTTGCGGGTTGTGCGGAAGGTTCCATTGCCGGACGTGCCGCCGAAGGCATGATGACCGGCGCGACGGCAGCACGCATGACGGTGAACACGTCGGTATTGTCGACATAGCGGCCGTCGAAGCCCCACAGTTCGCCTGCCTTGGCATCGACGCCGTCAGCCAGTTGCTCAAACAAGGCCGCGCCCCGCCCGTGAGCCCACAGCGGCACGAGCACGTTGGAGTGATTCCGGGAGGCATACTGAACGCCGGGCAGTTGGCCCCGGCCCCGGTTCTCGACCGGCTTCCAACCGAGGAACTTGTCCGTTTCGGGATCGAATCGGCCGTTGCCGTCGACGTCGGTATACGTGCCGGGGCCCCACAGCATGCCGCATTCGTGGTCGGAGGTGACAATCAGAAGCGTCTCCTCCCATCCACCGTTGGCCTCGATCCACTGGACGACGGCGCCGACGGCACGGTTGAAATCGACCTGCTCGTCGAGCATGCGCATGAGGTTGTTGCCGTGATTGGCCCAATCGACGGCGCCGCCCTCGATCATCAGTACGAAACCCTCCGGGTTCCGACTGAGCACGTTCAACGCAGCCAGCGCCATGGTGGGCAGCGAAGGCACATTGTCGTTCAGCGGGTCCTCGGCCTGCCAGGCCGACCCGGGCCGATTGTACTGCAACGTGGTGTGCGCCTGGGCGATGCCGACCACGCCGCCGGGCAATTCGCCTTCGCCGCGGGCCAGGCGTTCGAAGTCGGCTCGCGACTCGATGAACCTCAAGTTGCGCGGCGCCTTGCCGGCGACCATTGCATTCCAGGTATCCCATCCGCCTACGTAGTCGGCTCCGTCCTTCTGCGGTTTCGGTTTGCCGTCGTCGTCGTGTTGAAGCTGCCCGTCGTCGCCGTGCCACGGGTGGCCGGCGCCCATGATGACGTCCAGCCCGCTGTTGAAGAGCATCTTGTTGAAGATGGCCGGGTAGTTGCGGCGCGACGGTTCGTGCGACCACATGGCCGCCGGCGTGGCGTGCGACGCTTGCACCGAGGTTACCACTCCGGTGGCTTTGCCCAGGGCATGGCCGACCTCGGCGATGCTCGTCAACTCGCGCGTGGCGGACCAGTCGAGGCCAAGCCGTCCGTCGGTCGTCTTCCGGCCGGTATATAAGACCGTAGCGGCGGCGGCCGAATCGGTAAATGCCAGGTAAGGCGTTTCGCCCATGGCATACGTGAAGTCGCTCCACATCGCGTGCGGGTCGTAGAACTGCGGCCTGGGACCGACGGCTCCCTCGGGTACGGAGCCGTCGCGCGTGGCGGGCAGGAGCCGGCCCTCGGCGTCGACGAAATTGAGCATGTAGGTCGTGCAGGCCAGATGCACCGGGAACCGGTCGTAGGGCTGCTCGCCCAGCTTCCCGTGCTCGAAATAGCTGGCCGCGTGGAATGCGTTGAACCCCGCGCCGTCGCTGATCATCAGAATCACATTCTTCGCTCGCTCAGCGGAATGGCACGGAACTACCGCAATCAGCCAAGCCAACAACCACAAAGACCATCGGCGCGGGAGGGGGGAAGTGCGGGACACGGAAGTCGCTCCTCGGGGGAAAAACAGTAGTATATTCATTATTGCTTGCCAGGGCTTCGCAAACCAGCCATTATTTGATAGTATACATTGGTAGCAAAGGAGGGGACCATGCGAGCAAAGATAGGTAGAACCGTCCTCGAATTGCACCAGGGCGATATTACCGACGAAACGACCGACGCCATCGTCAATGCGGCGAACAGCCAGTTGGCCGGGGGCGGGGGGGTCGATGGTGCCATCCATCGCCGGGGAGGACATGCCATTATGGCAGAAACCGACGCCCGGTACCCCGAAGGATGCTTAACCGGCTCCGCGGTGGTCACCGGCGCCGGCGACCTGAAGGCGCGGTATGTCATTCACGCCGTCGGACCGGTCTGGAGCGGCGGCCATCGCGGCGAGGCCGAGTTGCTGGCCGCCGCCTATCGCCGCTGCCTCGAGCTGGCCGTCGACCACGACTGCCAGGGGATATCGTTTCCCTCGCTCTCGACCGGCGCCTACCGGTACCCGCTCGATCAAGCGGCCCGGATTGCGTTGGGGACCGTCATCGACTTCCTTAAGGAAGTGGGCGAGCCGCTGTTGGTCCGTTTCGTACTGTTCGACCAGGGCGCCTATGGCGCGTACGCCGCGGCTCTGGAAGAGATGACCTGACGTAGCGCGATCCACCCGTCTGCGTGCCTGCCGAGTCCTGGCCTTGACAGGGGTAGCCTCTTGTGCCAAGCTGGGGGAATACGGTGGCCCGAAGAGTAAGAGCCTTCGGATGATGCCCCCGTCTTCTTTGCCGGGAGGGCCGGTTATGAGCGATTCGCATCGCGTTTCCGGGCCGCAGTTCCGTGCCGATCGGGCAGAGGAACAGGAAGCGGTCCGCATGACGATTGTCGGAGGCCGGCCGCCGGGCAGCGGGCAGCCCGTTGGGCCGGTTCCACGAGGTGCCGAGATACTGATCAAGAAGGCCGCCGTCGATCCCGAGTTCCGCACGCTGCTGGTAGAGCGCCGGGCCGCTGCGGCCGATGAGATCGGCCTGCAACTCGATCCGGCCGAAGCGATGATGCTTGCCGCTGCCCCGGCCGCGCAACTCGAAGCCATTATCGAACGAACTACCGTGCCGCAGGAGCACCGCCGTGCGTTCCTGGGAAAGGCCGCTGCGGCCATGCTGGCAGCCGTGGGCATCTCGACCGCAGGGTGTCCCCCGGCGACATTGGGTGTGCGCCCCGACAGGCCGCAGCCTGCGCCGGCGGGTATTCCCCCCGATATGCCGCCGGATCCCGCTGATGAAACACCGTCTACCCCGAGGTCGCCATGAGCTGGCATATTCCGCTTGGCGTTGATGTGCTCATCAAGAAGGCAGCCGTCGATCCCGAGTTCCGCACGCTGCTGGTAGAGCGCCGGGCCGAGGCCGCCTCGCAGCTCCAGTTGGAACTGGAACCGGCCGAGGCTGCGATCCTGGCCGCCGTGCCGCAGGTCCAACTCGAAGCGGTCATCGACCGGACCACCGTGCCGCAAGAGCATCGCCGCGCATTTCTGGGCAAGACCGCCGCGGCCATGCTGGCGGCCATGGGCGCCATGACGTCCGGCGCCGCCTCCGCGGGGTTGGGTTTCGGCGCCGCCGGCGGCGTCCGGGCCGACGTTGTTCCCGAGCGTGCAGCCGATGCCGCGCCTGCGGACCAAACCGCGGCGCAGGTCCGTGATATCCTAGTCGAGGTGCTCAAACGCGACCCGGCAGATATCCGCCCCGAAACGAAGCTGAAGGCCGACCTGGAGATGACGGACGAGCAACTCGGAGCGCTTTGCAGCGAGTTGGAAACCCGGCTCGCCCTCCCCTTTTCGCGCAACACGCTCGGGCAATTGGAGACCGTGGGCGACGTGATCGACGACGTCGAGGAAACACGCCAGGTCAAGCAAGCCGTGACCGACGCGCTGGCCAGGCGGCTGGGGTTGCCCGCCGAAGCCATTACCGCAGGAGGTTCCCTGGCGGGCGACCTGAAAGTGACCGTCGCCCAGCTTGCCGCTCTGCGGCAGGATCTTGCGCGACAGTTGCGGGTGCATCTGTCCTGGGATGCGTTCCGGCGGCAGAAGACCGTGGGTGATCTCGTCAGGCTGCTGGCAGACGCAGTGCGCCGTCGGCGGCAGAACGCGGCCAAGCCGGAGCCGCCGCCCACGCGCGGCATTCAGCCCGACCTGCCGATGAGCTTCGGCATCCAGCCTGGCCTGCCGCCGCAACGCTTGCCGAGTCAAGACGTGCGGCCCAAGAAGCAGTCGCCCGGCCCGTCGGCCGGAAGCCGTCCTTAGACGCGCTGAGGAATTCGTTGGTTGACTGCAATGTAGCAGGCACACGCCGTGTGCCGACATTCGCGAACGGCACACGGCGTGTGCCTACTACAATCGGAAAACACCCATGCCCGCCGACATCACGCTGGTCAACCTGAACATGCTGTTCATGCGCTACGGCGAGGAGATCGAGCGCGAACTGCACGTGCCGCTCGGGCCGCTGTACCTGACGCGGGCGCTCGAGGATGCCGGATTCCGGGTCGATTTTCGCGACTACCAGTGCGTCGATTCCGACGACCCGTTCGACATGCGGGTGTTCCTCGATTTTCTCCGGGACCCGGCCCCGGTAATCGGCCTGAGCTGCATGGCCAACCTGCTGCCGTTTACGATCCTTGCGATTCGCGCGTTGCGCGAGACGTATCCCGACCGCAGGATCATTCTGGGAGGGGTGGGCAGCAAGGCCGTCGAAGAGAAGATTCTCGCGCGGTTCCCGTGGGTCGACGTGATCTGCCGGGGCGAGGGTGAGTTGACCGGGCCGGAGTTGGTCCGCACGCTGCTCGAAGGCGGCGACCCGGCGCGCGTGGCCGGTGTGTCATGCCGTACAGCGGACGGCGCGGCCGTGCATGCGCCCGACCGGCGGCGCATCACGGAACTCGACACCATTCCCTTCCCGGCATTCGAGAAGATCGACCTGGCTCGCTATGCCGGCTACGGGATGATGACCAGCCGCGGCTGCCCCTATCCCTGCACGTTCTGCTCCGTCGCGCCGGTCTGGAACCTCGAAAGCTATTCGCGCGGGCCGCGGAACATCGTCGACGAGATGGAGTTCCTCCACCGCGAGGCGGGCGTCGATCTGTTCCTGTTCCAGGACGAGTTCTTCGTCTCGGGCAAGCGGCAGGTGATGGAATTCTGCCGCGAACTCTCCTCGCGCGGCATCGACATTTACTGGAAGGCGTTCGGACGGGTCAACCTGGTCGACGAGGAGATGATGCGGGCGATGGCCGACGCCGGCTGCGTCGAACTGCGATTCGGCATCGAGTCGGGCTCCGACCGCGTACTGCAACGCGTCAAAAAGGGCTTCACGACCGCCCAGTCGCTCGACGTCGTGCCCAAAGCAGTCGATATCTTCCGCCGGGTCGACGCGTTTTTCGTCTGGGGGTTCCCATTCGAAACGCTCGACGATTTCCACCAGTCGCTCTTCCAGATGGTCTCGTTCCGGATGCTCGGCGCGCGCATCCTGCCAAGCCTCCTGTCGCTTCTGCCCCAGACGGAAATCTACCGCGAGTGGGTCGCCAAGGCCGCACTGGAGTTCTGCCCCTACCTGCTGCCCGAGTTCGTCTTCACCGGGCACGAGGTCTGCCGCGGCGGGCGGGTGGAACTGCCCGAGCGCTACGCGGGCTACTTCGACCTGATTCTAGCGAATCCCGACGTCTTCCCCGGCTTCTTCCACATCGACCTGGAAGCCAACGTACTGCCGAAACTCGCGCTGTTGCGCCAGTTCGGGTTCTATCCTGAGCCCCAGCCGGTCGAGCCCGCCGCCGAAAGCTGCGGCGCCCACTCGCCCCGCATCGAACCCCAGGAGTTGGCCACCCGTGCCGGCTTGTGATTGACGCGCTGCACGCAGGGTGGGACCAGCAAGCCGGTTCGTTGCCCGCAGGCTGGCAGTAGGAGGGGCCTGTGGTGTGCTCCGTCGCTATGCGTGCCGGAAGCCCGGCTTGCGCAGGCCCACCAATGCCGAGCGGTGCGGCTTGGTGGGCCGGCGGTCGCTGGCGACGCCGTGGCGTAACGTGGCGGTTTGGATTATCGTGTGGATGCAGCGCAACGTGCCGTGCAACAAACCGCGACCTTGTCCCACCCTACGTGAAATCGCCTGAATGTTGTCTTCTATCGCTGTTCCTGGTAGGCTGATTGTGTTGGTATTGCCACGGTAATGGATGCCGGTGGTACGGGACCGCTTCCAATCCTAGAGAGACGAGATGCCATGATACGAACCGCCCTTGCCGTGTGGGCTGCCCTGGTTGCGATGGATGCCGGGGCCGTCGCCTTGGGCGACGCGGCTTCCCGCCCGAATGTCGTGGTATTTCTGGCCGACGATGCAGGCTGGGGCGATTTCAGCCGCAACGGGAATACGAGCGTGAGTACGCTGCGCATCGATTCCCTGGCCCGGGACGGGGTTACGCTGGACCGGTTCTACGTGTGCCCGGTCTGCGCTCCCACGCGCGCCGAGTTCCTCACCGGCCGCTACTACCTGCGAACGGGCGTGCGAGGCGTCTCGACGGGGCAGGAGCGGCTGGACCTGGACGAGAAGACCGTGGCGGACGCGTTCCGAGCCGCCGGGTATGCGACCGGCGCGTTCGGCAAGTGGCACAATGGCAGCCAATGGCCCTATCACCCGAATGCGCGGGGATTCGAGGAGTACTACGGCCACACGGCGGGGCACTGGGGCGAGTACTTCGATCCGCCGCTGGACCACAACGGGCAGCCGGTGCGAGCCGAGGGGTACATTGTGGATGCTTGCACCGACCGGGCCCTGGCGTTCATCGAGCGGCATCGAGCGAGGCCCTTCTTCTGCTACGTGCCGTTCACCACGCCGCACTCGCCGTGGGCCGTGCCGGACAAATACTGGCAACGGTTCAAGAACAAGCCGATCGATCAGCCGGCGACCCGGCCCGATCAGGAAGAAATCGATTATACGCGATGCGCCCTGGCCATGATGGAGAACCAGGACTGGAACGTCGGCCGGGTTCTGGACAAGTTGGACGAACTGGGACTGGCGGCGAATACCATCGTCGTGTACTTCTCGGACAACGGCCCGAACAGTTGGCGTTTCAACGGCGGGATGAAAGGGCGCAAGGGGAGCACCGATGAAGGCGGCGTGCGTTCGCCGCTGTTCATCCGCTGGCCGGCCCGGCTGCCTGCCGACCGCACCGTTGCGGAGATTGCCGGCGCGATCGACCTGCTGCCCACGCTCACGGCCCTGGCAGGCGTGTCGCGGGTGGGCGACAAGCGGGTGGACGGCCGCGACCTTTCGCCGCTTCTGTTGGGCAACGCCAAGGATTGGCCGGCGCGGACGATCGTTTCCACTTGGGGCCGGAACCTGAGCCTCCGGACGCAAACGCACCGGCTCGACGCCCGGGGCCAGCTCTACGACATGACGGCCGATCCGGGCCAGACCCAACCGGTGACCGCAGCCCAGCCGGCGCTTGCTAAGCAACTGACCACGGAGGCCGGCGCCTGGCGCGAGGAACTATTCGACGTGCTCGCCCCGGCCGGCGGTGCAACGGCCCGCGACAGCGTCGATCCTCGCCCGATCCCGGTCGGCTACCGCGAGTTTCCCCGCACGTGGCTGCCTGCCCGCGATGGCAAGCCGCGCGGCACGGTCGAGCGGAGCGCCCGGGCGCCGAACTGCTCCTACTTCGTCCACTGGACGAGTACGGAAGACTCAATGGTCTGGGAGATTGAGGTGGCGACCGCCGGAACGTATGCCGTCGAGGCACAGTATACATGCCCGCCGGCCGATGCCGGCTCGACCGTGGAATTGAGCTTCCGCGGCAGCCGGGCGACGGGCAAGGTCCTGCCCGGCTGGGATCCGCCGTTGTACACGAACCAGGACACGCTTCCTCGCCCGCCGGCCGAATCGCAGATGAAGGAGTTCCGCTCGCTCGACCTCGGCACGATCGACCTGCCGGCCGGGCGCGGCCCGCTGGTGCTGCGCGCCCTCGACATCCCGGGCAAGCAGGTCATGGACCTGCGATCCATTACCCTGACCCTGCTGCCGTGAATGCCGACAATGGGAAACCTCTGCCGATACGTGCTTGTCGGACTGCTTCTACAACTCATCACGTTCGGCGCAAAGGGCGCGGATCGCGTAACGGTCGAAAACGAGCGCATAGCCGTAACGCTCACGGCCGATGCGCAGGCTGCGGTGGCGTCGCTGCAGGACGTCGTGCGGCAGCGGGAATTGATGGCAGAGTCGGCCCAGTTGTTCACCCTGGAGCTTTCGGAGCAAGGCGACCCGGACGCCAAGCGATTCTACGTCTCCAGCCGGGAGGCGAAGGAGGTCGTGCTGACGGGGGAAAACGATAAGCCGGGCAGCGGGGCAAGGGTGGAGTTCAGGAATCTGGCGGGAAGGGCGATCGATGCTGTCTGCACGGTCAAGGCCGCCAAGGGCGACCCGTGGCTGCGATGGCGCATCGAGGTGAACGTGCCGGACGGGCTGGTGCTGGAACAGGTGCAGTTTCCGATGGTTGCGCTGCGAACGCCGGAGGAAGGAGAGCCGGACGATGCCCTGGTCCTCGGGGCGACAAAAGGGGGCGTCTACCGGCGGCCCTCCGCGTGGAAAGCAGGCCAAGCGGTCAGTGCGTCGCAGCCGGGGAGCCTCGCCGCGCAGTTCGCCTGCTATTACGACAACGGCGGCGGGCTTGTCACAGCCGCCTTGGACGCTCGCGGGTATCGGAAGTCGGTCCGCGCAGCGCGAACACCCAACGGAATGTCGCTTCAGTGGTTGCATCCGTGCTTCCATGCGGGCAGGTTCGCGCTCGATTTCGACGTGGTTCAGACCGTCTTCGCCAGCCCCGACGCCGACCGGCCGGCCGACTGGCGCGACGCGGCCGACCTGTACAAGGCGTGGGCGATTGAGCAGCCGTGGTGCGCGCGCAAGTTCGCAGATCGCGACGACCTGCCTGCGTGGCTGAAAGAGGGGCCGGCCATGGTGCGGTTCAACCGCTCGTGGCTGGCCGAGCCGGAACTGATTGAACAGTGGCTGAAGACGTACTGGAAGAAGCACTTCCCGGCGGAGACGCCGCTGGTCATCGCCTATTGGGGCTGGGAGAAGGTCGATACGTGGATCACGCCCGACTATTTCCCCGTGTTCCCGTCCGATGAGGTGTTCGAGCGGCTCACCCAGGTTGGAAAGAGCGTGGGCGGGCATGCATTCCTGTGGCCCTCGGGCTACCATTACACGCTCACGCACCGCAAGCAGCCCGATGGCAGCTTCTTCTGGGACGACCGGGAACGCTTCGACGCGACCGCCCGGCCCCACGCCATCCGCGGGCGCAACGGCGAGGTGCTCGTCCGCACGCCGTCGTGGCTTCAGGGCGGGCAGTGCGTGACCATGTGCCCCGGCGATCCGTGGACCATCGACTGGCTCAACCGGATTGCCGTGGAGATTGTCCGCCGCGGGGTGGACCTCGTGCAGGTGGACCAGGTGGTGGGCGGCAACTTCCCGGTCTGCTACGCCGCGGACCACGGCCACGAGCCGGGGCCGGGCCCCTGGTGCACCGACGTGTTCCGCGAGCAGCTTGAAACGATGCTCGAGGCGTGCCGCGAGGTGAACCCGGAAGCCGTGGTCTGTTTCGAAGAGCCGAACGAATGGTTCATCCAGCAAGTGGGCATCCAGGATTACCGCGACTGGGAAGTAATGCGCCGCGACGGGGCTGAACCGGCCTCGGTCTTCAACTACGTCTATCACGAATATCTGCCAACGTTCCAGAGCAATCCGCAGCCCGGCAACCGGCTGCAAGCGGCCTACTGCCTGGTCAACGGCCAGATTCCGCACTTCGTTCCCTCGCGGGCGCTGGGGCCGGGCCCGGCGCTGGTGAACGGTTCCATGGAAACGTGGAGCCAAGACGCGCCGACCGGCTGGGACAAGGTGTCCGGCTATCGAGACCGCGCTTACCCTGGCCGGGCGGACCACGACCGCGACGTCCGCCACGGCGGCGAGGCGTCGCTGCGGCTGTCGAACGGCGAGGCCGATGAGATGGTCCAGGTTTCGCAGAACGTCCGCATCGGCGGCGGGTTCCAGGTGGGAGGCACCTACCGGCTCAGCGCGTGGATGAAAAGCCACGGGCTCGCGCAGCCCAACGGCATCCTACTGGCGACGTTCACCGAAGAGATGCAGGCGACCGGTTCGTGGCGGATTCCCATGCCGCAAGCGGCCGGCGATTGGCAGCGCGGCGAGGCCGCGTTTACGGTTGCCGAAGGCACGCGGTTCCTTCGCATCATGCTCCACGTGAACGGCCCGGGCACGGTCTGGATAGACGACGTCGCGCTCGACGAGATTGACCCCGACGGCGGCGCCACGCCCGTCGCGCGCCCTGACAAGCCGGCCGACCATGACCTGATGCGCCAGTGGGTCACCCTGTTCCATGGCGAAGGGCGGCCGTACTTGCTGCTGGGCAAGATGCTCCATCCGCCGCGGCTGGACGTTGCGACGCAGGAGTCCCAGGGCCGGCAGTTCGCCGCCATTTTGCACAATGCCTTCGAGGCGATCGACGGCTCGCAAGCGGTCGTCCTGGTGAACGCCACCGACTCGCCCCAAACCGGCCGGCTCCACTGGCGCGGCTCCGCGCATACCATCACGCTTGAGCCGTGGGAAGTGCGGCTGATGCGGTGATCCGCCCCCTGGCGTCGCCGTGGCGTAACGTGGCGGTTTGGATTATCGTGTGGATGCGCCGCAACGTGCCGTGCAAGAAACCGCGACCTTGTCCCACCCTGCAACTACAACTACGGCTCCTCGTCCGGTTCCTCGGGCGGGGCGATGGGGGTGCCTTCGACGGTGAGCCGGACCAGGCTGTAGAGGGTTTCGAAGCGGTTCAGCAGGGCGTCGTCGGGCTCGACGGTCCATTGGTAGCCCATGCCGGCGTCGTTCAGCAGGGAGCCGAATCCGACGGCCACCACGCGGCCCTTGCCATGCTGTGTCATGGCGCCGATGGGCCTAGTGCCCAGCCGGGCAATCGGCTCGCCGCCGCTGACCTCCAGTGCCCGGGAAACCGGAATGCCCGGCCAATCGCCGGCCATCGCCAGCGTGCCGCGCCATGCCTGCCCGGGATGCACCGACAGGCCGAACGGCCAGAGCAGGCTGTTGGCGGTTGAACCGGTGTTCTCCGGCGTCTCGATGACCAGCAGGTTGCCGCCCTCTTCGACGTAGCGGACCAGTTGTTCTTGATACTGGCGGCTGACGGCGCGGGTGGGCGTGATGACCACCAGCGCGTCGCCGGAGAAGGCCGCCGGTCCCGATTCGCGGCGGATGTAGTAGCCCAACCGCGGAATCCATTGTTCCAACAGACCGTACCCGTCGCCGTCACCTTCAATAAACGCACCCTTGCAGAGCAACACTTCGGATACGGTACGGTCAATGACAACCCGCGTTTGCGGGCGGAGGGCCTTTGGTTCAGGAAAGGCTGTCCGGTGCGTTGTCGCCACGGCCAGCCCCGCCAGCACCCATCCGGCCACGGCGGCGCCCAACAGGGCCAGCCACGCTTCGGGCCGGCCGAGGGCGAGCACAACACCCGCAAACAGCGCCGCGGCGGCCAGCACCGACAGGGCTGCGCGCAGGAAGAACGAGTACACCTTGACGTCGAACGGGCTGGTGTAGTTCAGCCAGGCCAGCATGTCGCGCATCAGTTCGGCCTTGCCCGGCTGGAACGTGCAGAAGTTCGAGAAGATGGTCGAATCGCCGAAGGCCAACACGCGGCCCTTGCCGAACGTCGTGCCCCACAACTCGATGAACGCGCCGTAGCGGATGGTGGGCGTGTGCTGCGGCATGGGAAAGAAGTTGTCGGGGCGGTAGTCCGGCGGCATGCTCCACAGCGAAGCCGCCTCGATGACCGGCCAGCCCGAACTGCGGCCCGGATCGATCGAGCACGCAATGGCAAACTCCATGGGCGGCATGTGGCTGACAACCGGGTGGGGCACCCAGGGCGGAACGTACAGGTGGTCGTACGGGTTGTCCATGCCGAAGAGCAGGTCGTGGCGGAAGGTGAAACCCATCGGGCGGCAGATGTCGTTGAAGTACGTGCTCCCTCGCTCGAAGTTGGTGTGCTCGCCGACCAGCAGCAATCCGCCGCCGTTTTCGACGAATCGCTGGACAGCGGCCACCTCGTCGGGCAGGTAGTGCGCGGTCGGGGTCTTGATGACCAGCACGTCGCACTCGGCCAGTTTGGCATCATCGATGGAGTCTTCTTCGAGAAGCTGCGACATCTCGAAGAACTGCTTGCAGTACCGGTAGATGGCCCCGTAGTTGTAACCCGAGTCGTGCCCGTACCACTCCGTATCGTACGGATGCACCGTAGGCTCCCATTCGGAGTGCCGCTCGACGACCATGACGCGGCCACCTTTGGCCGAGCCGGACGGCGCCCAGCGGAACGCGACCGTAGCCAGCGCCGCGGAAAGGGCGACCAGGACCAGTGCGCCTGCATAGGCCCAGGCGGAAGGCTCAGCAAGAGACGCGGTCGGCTCCGGCTCCGCCGCGGGCGGGGCATCGGAAGGAGAAAGTTCCCCGTCAACGGCGGCCTCGACCACGCTCACCCTTACAAAACGCCACGCAAGCAGCACCGGCCCGGCAAGCAGCAGCATGAGCACCCACGGGTTGAGGAATTGATCCATCACATTCAGCGGCTGGTCCCAATCGGCCCGCATTGCGCGGTGAAGGTAGATGCCGATCATCAGCGGAGTGCGGACCGCCATCCACACCAGCACCACCAACACCAGTGCTCGGGCGGCGCGGAGCCAGCCGGCCCATTGTTTGCCCCGCGGGAGAGTCGACCAGGCCGCCAGTCCCAGCAGGGCCAGTCCGCCGGCAAGGAAGCACAGCATCGCGGGATCCAGCAGCAGGGCATACGTGGCGCCCAGCCGATGCACTTGCCGCGCCCCAACGATGACCAGCGTGGAGCCGTCGGCCGTCACGTCTGCGCCGAACAGTCGCATGACGCCGGCCAGCAGTTCGGGGAACGGGCCGGGCAACTCATGGCTGCGAGCGGTGTGATGGGTGAACAGCGCCATTGCCGGCCACTGGGCCAGCAGCACGAGGCCCGCCGTTGCGGCCGCGCGCCCAAGCAGCCGCGGCCACGCGTGCGGCGGCGGCAGCAATTCCACGAGCAGTCCGGCCAGCAGCAGAATGGCCGCGGTTCGGACCGGCCAGGGCGCCAGCAGGGCCGGCACGGCGAACAATGCCAAGGCAATCCACAGCTCCCGGCGCCCGGGAAGACGCGGGACCGTCCCGATCATCATCAATGTTCCCGCCGCGACGACCGCCAGCCAGGACACCGGATGGCACGTATAGTAATACCGCAGCCCGATCAGCCAAGAGCCGGCCAGTAGCGCTACGGCAATCCAGGTTCGCATCATGGTTCACCTTTGGTGGGCGGGAAGGGTGCAGTCCCCGTCAACGATGACACCTCTACGGCAAGGAGAGCGGTTCATCTTCGGGCGGGAGCAGCCGCTCGAACCGTTCGGGAATCTTCAGTTCGTCCGTTTCGGCGGGTGGTTCGAGGCCAGGCGGCTGCGGCATGCCCTCGTCGGCGGCATCATCGTCGGGCATCCTCAATGCGGCGTCGGGCTCCCTCAATCCGGCGTCCGGTTCTCGCAATCCGGCGTCGGGCTCCATGAGGTCCGGCACGGCCAGCGGCGACTCCTCCATGACGGCCGGCTCGGACGCGTCCTCGTCATCGGGCGATTCCGTTTCATCATCCGGCATTTCGGTATCATCGGGCATTTCGGCCTGGCCGGCGGCGGCCTCCGGCGGTCTCGGATACCACGGTTTCGGACCGGCCAGGCGGGCGATCAACCACCGCCAGAACTGATCGTTGGTCGTCGGTTCGGCAAGCGACTCGTAATTCCGGTTCAGCGCGAAATACGAATCGCCGATAACCGTTGCCGTGCCGGCCCCCAAGTGCCGGTAAAGCACGACTTCGACGTCCGGACCGTCAACGAGTTTGAAGGGCAACGTTCGCGCATCCGATTCATCGCTTTCGACGGGCCAGCCGTTCCAGACTTGCAGGCTGGCGATAAACGCGCCTTCCTGGTGGTACGGTTGCAGATACGAGCCGAGCGGGATCGGTTCCCGGATATCCTCGCCGGGATGAACGGGTGACGGCGCTACCCGGAAGCCCAACGCATCGAGCAGCGGCGCGCTGGGCCTCGCCTCCTCGGCGCCCACCATGCAGATGAAGTGCCCGCCCTGCTGCACGAAACGCTCGATCTTTGCGATTTCCGCCCGGCTGAACGGGCGCGCCGGGGCAATGGTAATCAGCAGGCCGGCCCTTTCGAGCCGGTCGTTGGTGAAGTCCGGCATCAAGAGGGGTAAGTAACCGTTTCGCATCAAGGAGCGATTCAGCGATCCCAGCCCGGCGGGTGCGAACGGCTCGCGGCCGAAGAACTCGGCGTGCGTTGCGGTGATGTAAGCGACGTTGTTCCGCGGCTTCTGCCCCCGGCCGTCGGGCAGCACGCGCGACGTCTGATGGCTGGTGGCCACCGTGGCGGCAAGAGTCGCCGCGAGCACTGCGGCAGACAGACCGATCTGAGGCGCCGCCGGGCGCCAGCACAGCAGGACAATCAGCGAGGCGGCAATCAGGAAGGTGATCAGTTGCCGCCAGCCGGCCTGCGGCGTGCCCCCTCGACCGGCCAGATATCCGAGGAGCCGCCCGGTGAACTCGTAAGACTGGACCAGCATCTGGTTGGCAAGGCTCGACGTATCGCCGAGCACGAAGATTCGGCCGGCTCCGAAGGGTTGTTCCGCCGCCACCACCAGGTCGCCCAGCCGATGTCCTGACTGGTACCGGTAGACCGACGTGATGGCCGCATCACTGCCGGGATTGCCATAGCCGTACCGGCCCACCAGGACCGGCCTCGCCCGCCACCCGGCGTGAAGCGACGAGCCATAGCGGAATCCGAATCCGCCCCATCGGGTGTCGATGCCCGGCGTCGCCGGGTGCGAGAGCGGCTGGAAGCTATCCTGGCAATTGGGCTGATGCCCAATCGCCGTGTCATCATGCACGCGGATAGCCGCCGGCTGAAGTACCTCGTCGAAGCTGCTCACCGAATCGCGCTGCGCCACCCGCGGCTCCGCGGCCAACAGCAGCGAACCGCCGCCTCGCACGTAGTCCCAGAGACGGTCGAGCTGCTCCGGCTGCCACGGCTGGTCGGGGTGCAGGAGCACGACGACGTCGGCCCGTTGGAGATCGGCCGCCGACAATTCGGCACTCCGGACGAACGTCCCGCCAAGGCTCTCCACCAGAACCGGCAGGAGTCCAAAGGAGCCGTCGGCCAGGAAGCTGGGGTTGTCGTGCGTGGGCTTGAGCCAATCGAGGTAGCCTTCCTCGTACGCCACAATGGTCTTGCCCTTCAGGTCCGAGCTACACGTGGCCAGCCAGCCTGTCGCCGGGAGTAGAAGCGCGAGCATCACAGGCCCGAAGCGCAGCGCCATATCGGCCAGCAAGGCGGTCCCGGCCAGTTCCTCGTCGCGCCTTCGCTTTTCCTTTTCGTCGGGCTCGGGCTCGGGATCGACCACCGGCAGCCACCAGGACCAGCGGAACATCAGCACAAGGATTGTGCCGTGGATGGCCGCGGCCAGCAGGGGCACGTTCCAGGGCAGCAGCCTGCGCGCCGCGTTGCCCCAGGTCCAAACACCCAGGAGATCTCGCAAGGAATCGTCCGCAGTAGCCGGCAGGGTGCGCTCGGGCAGCATGGCCACGATCGTTTCCGTATGGGCGAGCACCACAAGGTACGCCAAATGCCCCAGCACAACGGCGACCGCCGCCAGCAGGCCGCGCCGAAGTCGCGGCGCCGGAGTGCCCAGCAGCCAACCGGCATACATGACGGCCACGACCAGCAGGAAATCGAGGCCGGCGTAGGTGCTGCCCACCGTGAGCGGCTCGCCGGCCAGGGCGCCGGCCAGTCGCCCTATCCCGTCGGCCAGACCGTCTGCCGCGAGCCAAAGCACCGGAACGGCACCGATGGCAATCCGTGCGATAGCCAGGACCGCCGCGGCCAAAGCGCCCAGCAGGACCACGCGGCGCGGCAAGTCGCGGTGACACCACGCGATGGCCGCTCCGACCAGTGCCACGGCCAGCACCTGGGCCTCCGGCTGCGGGGCGGCCGTCATCAGGAGTCCTACGAGAACCGCAGCCGCCAGGGCAATCCCCTTCTGCCATCCGGCGCTGGGGCGAGGCGCTCCGGCACCCAGGGCCACGGTCAGGGCGACCCAGGTCAGCACTCGCCGTAGCGGATCGGCCAGCACACCAGTCGAACCGGCGGCAATCCACGCCGCTACCACGATGGCTACCGCCACAACGACAGACCAGACCGGGGCCTCGGAAGAGGGAGTTTCCGATGTGCGAGTTTCTTCCTGAAACGAATGAATCGGCATTGGGCAACCCCCCGTTCCCGGGATACAAAAGTTCCAGTATGCCCGACCGGGCGAAATCGGGCAAGGGGGGATTTGGCCATCGACATGTCATGTTTGGGCCATGTCCTTCACGCTCCCGCTTGCGGGAGGGTCGGGCTCACAGGCCCCGGGAGGGCAACTGCCATACCAGGCTATCAGAAGCAAGGGCTGGGCACACAGTGCGTCCCACCCGGCCGCTACTGCGTCCGATCTCCCCGAAGAGGAGGTGAAGATGTCGGTCAATGGCGGCCACAACTCATGTACAGCAACGAGCGCAGGCCCCCGCAATGGTCGCAATCTCACCACCTGCTGGAATAAGCTATGCTTGAAAGACGTCTCTTATCCGATTCGAGACACTCATCAAGACCGGAGGCCACCCATGACCAACGCAATCGCGCGGAAATCTCGCAGCCGGAGCGGAATCGGACAAGTGGAACTTGCCGTGGTGCTCGGAGTGCTGGCCGTACTCATTATTGTTGCCGTGGTAGACCTCGGGCGCAATGCATCCAGCGATCTGGCCTCGACTGCCGTTGGCGTCGGCGATCCTGCGCAGCTTGCCAACCATTCCCGGCTGGGCGGCTCGGGAATTGCCCCCCAATTGCCAGCCCCCGCTCAACCTGGATCAGGGGCTGGTGGCAACGCAGGAGAGAGCAACGGCGGTAGCACAGGAGGTGGTGGAAGCGGCAACGCTAATAGCAACGCTGGTGGGAACGGCAACAGCAACGCTGGCGGGAACGGCAATAGCAACGCCGGTGGGAGCGGCAACAGCAACGCCGGCGGGAGCGGCAACAGCAACGCCGGCGGGAACGGCAACAGCAACGCCGGTGGGAACGGCAACAGCAACGCCGGTGGGAACGGCAACAGCAACGCTGGCGGGAACGGCAACAGCAACGCCGGCGGGAACGGCAACAGCAACGCCGGTGGGAACGGCAACCCTGGTGGAGGTCTTCTTGGCCAAATACTTGGCTGGCTGTTTGGGGGGTGAGTCGGCGTAAGGGCGCGCTCAGATATCACTTGGACGAGCTGAGGGACTTCGCGCAGGCATCTGCAACTGAAATGCGGCTTATTGCGCCAGTGTCAGGTCTGCGGGAAATGGAATCGACTTGTCAGCGGCGATCGGCAATCCCTGGACCCACACGCCCCCCAACGCTAGAATACCCCCGTGAACTTGCAGCAGAGCATCGCACGTCGAGTGGCCGTGGTTGGCGGCGGTATTTCCGGGCTGGCGGCTGCGCACCGGCTGGCCGAACTGGATCCAACGTGCCGGATTTCTCTCTTCGACCGGGCAGGCCGTCTGGGGGGCGTGCTGTCGACGGTTCACGAGGACGGGTTCCAGGTTGAGCAGAGCGCCGACAACTTCATCACCACATTTCCGTGGGGACTTGCCCTATGCGGCCGGCTGGGGCTTCAGGAGGATCTGATCCAGACCACCCCGGAGTATCGGCGGACGTTCGTCGTACGCCGTGGGCGGCTGTATAAACTGCCCGACGGCTTCCTCATGATGGCGCCCACGCGGCTGTGGCCGATGGCCGTCACGCCAATCCTCAGCCCGTGGGGCAAGCTGAGGGCGGCCCTGGAGTATTTCATTCCGCCGCGACGGGACGACGGCGACGAGAGCATGGCCGCCTTCGTTCGCCGCAGGCTGGGCCGGGAGGTCTTCGACCGGCTGGTCGAACCGCTTGTCAGTGCCGTCTACGCGGCCGACATGGAGCGGCTGAGCGTCGAGGCCACCCTCTCGCGATTCCGCGAAATGGAGCGCGAGCACGGCAGCCTCATCCGCGCCATGCGCCGCGCAATGAAATCGCAACGTCATGCCCGGGAGAGCGGTGCACGGTACAGTATGTTCGTCACGCTCCGCGGCGGGCTTTCGAGTCTGATCGACGCGCTGGCCGCACGGCTGCCCGAAGGCTCGCTGCGACTGAATACCGAAGTGCGTCGCATGCAACGAACCGACGACGGGTGGCAGCTTGCCCTGGCCGAGACCAGCCATGCGGAAAGCCGGCTTCCGGACGAGACGTTCGACGCGGTCATCTTGGCCGCACCGTCGCACGTTTCGGCTGAGCTGCTGCGGCCGACCGATGCCCGGGTGGCCGACGACCTGGCCGGCATCGAACATTCCGGCACGGCCATCGTAACGTTGGCATTCGACCGCAATCAGATCGCCCACCCACTGGACGGCATGGGCGCGGTCGTACCTGCCATTGAGCAGAGCCCGATCCTGGCCGTCAGCTTTTCGAGCCAGAAGTACGCCCACCGAGCGCCGGAAGGCAAGGTTCTGCTGCGTGCTTTCGTGGGAGGTGCGCGGCGGCACGAGCTGGCTGAGATGCCGGAGCGCGAACTCGTGCCGCTCGTGCTCGGGGAGCTTCGGCCGCTGTTGGGGATTGGAGGGAAAGGAAAGCAGGCTTCCGCCTCCGGCAGGCAGGCTGAGCCGTGCTACGTAAACACGGCCCATTGGCCGCGCACCATGCCGCAGTATCACGTGGGGCACCGCGAGCGGATCGCACGGGTCCTGTCGCATATTGCCGCCCTGCCGAACGTTGAGTTGGCCGGAAACGTTCTGGAGGGCGTCGGTATTCCGAATTGTATTCACACCGGCGAGCTTGCAGCCGAGCGTGCCTTGGCTGCCTTGGCCGCCGGGAGTGCCGTGGAATAAAGGAACAGCCGATGGCCGATGCCTGGGTAGACAGTCCTTTCATGCGGGCGGTGCGGCGCGAGCCGGCCGAGTATACACCCGTTTGGCTCATGCGCCAGGCAGGGCGGTATATGGCGGAGTATCGGGCCGTTCGCCAGCATACGCCGTTTATCGAATTGTGCAGGAACCCGGCGCTGTGTGCCGAGGTCATGCTCACCGCAGTCGAGCGGCTCGGGGTCGATGCGGCCATCCTGTTTTCCGACCTGCTGTTGATCCTCGAACCGATGGGCCTGGGACTGGAGTTCACCCAAGGCGACGGGCCGGTGCTCCACAACCCAATCCGCGAGCCGGCCGACGTGGACCGCTTGCGTGAACTGGAAGACTGCGGGGCCTTGCAGTACGTGTTTGAGGCAGTTCGGCAAACCCGTGCCGGCCTGGACGACCGGTTGCCTCTGATCGGGTTTGCCGGGGCGCCGTTCACCCTGGCGGCCTACGCCATTGAAGGCGGCGGCAGCCGCAACTATTTGCACGTGAAGCGGCTGATGATGGCCGATCCCGGCGCGTGGGACGCCCTGCTCGGGCGCCTGGCCCGGTCGGTGGCCCGCTATCTGATTGCCCAGATTGAGGCCGGTGCCCAGGTGGTGCAGCTCTTCGACAGTTGGGTCGGCTGCCTCGGCGTGGACGACTATCGACGGTTCGTCATGCCGCACACGCGCGCAGTGATCGAGGCCGTCGAGCCTCACGCCCCGGTCATCCATTTTGGCACCGGTAATCCCGCGCTGCTGCCGTCGCTGCGCGAGGCGGGTGGCGGGGTCATCGGGGCCGACTGGCGCATTCCGCTCGACGACGCCTGGGCGGCCATTGGCCACGACCGTGCAATCCAAGGCAGCCTCGATCCCGCCGTGCTGCTTGCCCCGGTTGCGGAAATCGAGCGCCGCGTTGAACAGATTCTTGAATTGGCCGGTGGCCGTCCGGGCCATATCTTCAACTTAGGGCACGGCGTGTTGCCGCAAACCCCGGTTGAGAACGCCGCGGCACTTGTTGCGATGGTGCATGAACGAAGCCGCAGGTAGATTGAACGAGTCTGATGTCCCATGATCGACCCTATTGGCCACTCGCGTTCCTACGCACTTGTCGTGCTGGGCGAAGGAGTCGCCGCGGTGGCGGCGGCGCGGGAGGCCGCGAGGCGCGGGAGGCGGGTGGCGCTGCTGCTGCCTGAGGAACCGGCGCCGAACCCGACTCAACTCAGCAACTTCGCTCGAACCATCCGCGAGTGCCAGGCGAAGCTCGGTCTTGTGCCCCCACCTCCACCCGTTGACGAACCGCGAATCGACATCTTTCGTGGTCCGCTGCGGTTCAGCCGCTACCGGACCGTGTCGGTTGGCGGCATCGAGGTGCGGTTTCGCAGAGCGATCGTTGCCACAGGCTCGCGGCCGGGCCCGGTTGCCCTCGCCGGCGCCGACGCAGCCGGTCCTCTGTACCCCCACAAACTGGACCGGCTCACGGCGCCACCGGGCCGGTTGGCCGTCATCGGAAGCGACGGCGCTGCGTGCTTCTGGGCCCAGCAGTTGCAGCGATTGGGCAGCGAGGTGCATCTGGTCGCTTCCGGGCCCCGGTTGCTCGAAACGTCGGACGAGTTGGCGGCCCGAATCGTGGTTGGCCAACTTCAAGCCGAAGGAGTGGCGGTGTATGACGGCTGTGAAGAGGTCGTGCTGGACCGGACCGGCAATCGGCGCGGCGTGTTGATACGGCGTGACGGACAGCGCGAGAAGGTGTTGGTCGACGAGGTGCTGGTGTGTACCGTACCGCAGCCGAATCTGGCACAGCTGTCCTTGGAAACGGCTGCCGTAAGCTACGGCGAGCGTGGAATTGGCGTCGACGATTGGTTGCGCACCAGCGAACGGAGCATCTTTGCGGCCGGCGGCGCGTGCGGGTCCGAGTTTGCCTCTCCCGAGGCCGAAGAGGCTACCGGCCGGCTCGCCGCCCGAAACGCACTGGCCTGGGTTCCCCGCCGCCTGAGCCGGTGCGTCATCCCACGTTGCACGCCAACCGACCCGCCTGTCGTCGAACTGGGGTTCCGGCCCGGCCGGGCTGCCGCGACCGGCCCACCAGGCGACCGTCGTTGCGTCGAGTTCCGTGAATCAGTGCCCAACCAATCGCATGCCCCGCGGGAAGGATGCGTTATCGTTCACGTCGATCACCGCGGACGGCTGCTCGGCGCCACGGTTGCCGCCGTGGGGGCCGAGGAATTGGCCGTACCGCTGATGCTCTTGATGCAGCGCCGGTGGCCTCTCCGTGCCCTGGGCGAACTCACAACCTGCCACTCCGGCCGCGCACGCTTGCTGGCCGCCCTGGCGCAGAAGTAGCGGCAGCGATCGGACTGGCGCTTGCCCCCATTGTCAAGGTCGCCCCGTTGCATTGTCGTGGCCCGGTGCCCTTACTTGCGCCGAGCGTTCCACAGGACTGACTGGTCGGTCGTCCGGCCGTGGCCGTCGTGCGGGCAGTGGAAGAAGCCGCGGCCGCTGTTCCAACGCGGCACGAGATCGGGCTCGCCGCGCAACGTAGCCTCCAGGGCCAACAGGGCGAGCGGTTCCACCGTGTTGAAGTTGGCGTACTTGTGGCTGCCGCTCGGCAAGAAGAAGCCGTTGTGAAACCGCTGGGTCACGATGTTGTCGCCCAAACGCGAGGCCAGGGCGAGATACGCCGGGTCGTCCGACGCCCGGCACAACTCCAGTACGGCGAACAGGGCCACAGGATCCGAGTTGCCCGTCTTGAGGTCCAGCTTCATGCCCTGCCCCGGAGTCGTCCCGAGGTCGCTCAGGCCATTTCCGCGGGCAATGGCGCGGGCAGTTTCCCACAGCGCTTCATCGCCCGACAGCCGATAGCCCAGAACGTAGGACCACAACAGGAGCGGGCCTGCCTGACCTGCCCGAATTACTCTGCCTTTCTGCCCGTAGTACCCGGTGCGCTGGATGACGTGATCGGTCAGGTCGGTGCCGTCGGCCCACATGGGCCGGGCGATATTGGTTTTCGGGTCGTATCCATGCCGGGCCCAGGCCCGCAGGCCATCGACGGTCCAGGCGAGGAACTTCAGTTCATGGGGCATACCACCCTCGCCGCGGGGCCGGCCGGAAGCCAGATCGATCAGCCGGTGCCCGCCCCATTGGAACAGGCCACAGTCCATGCGGAGGTGTTCAATATGATGCCGCAGCGCCGCAGCGGCGGCCTCCCGATAGCGGGGATCGTCCGTCAGGCGGCTCAATGCCACCAGCGTGCGTAACAGGTTCTGCTGGCTGGCAAGGTTCGAGGGAATCCAGGCTTCGCCTTTGTGGATCCAGCGGACCGGTTCGAGGGTGTCGACGTTCACGCCATCGACAAACAGCGGGGTCGGCGTCTCCCGGTAGGTATCGCGGCCGTGTTCCAGCACGCGGTCGGCAAACGTGCGCACAGCGTCCAGCCGAGTGGAGTTTGCCCCGGCCCGCGCCGGGACGGCAGGTAGAACGTACAGAAAGGTCAGTGCCGTGGCGGCAAGGGATGCGCAAAGGGCCTTCGTCGTTGGCATGATATCTCCTTGGCGGGCTGTGTAGGTGGGAAACGGCGGGTCTGCGGGCGCTGGCCCGCATGGCTTGACCGATCCGGCCGATCCGCCGGATCGGCTTCCGTTCATTGGCTGGGCGGCAAGGCCGGGGCATCGAAGGGTTCGAGTTGGATATCGAACCGGTTCGAACGGGGCGCGACGGTGAACCGGAGGCCGGAGGTTTCAAAGCTGGTGTAGTGCGGATGGATTCGATTGGGCGGGGGCGCGTCGGGGTCGTCGCTTTGCGGTTCAGTGATCACAATCTCGTATTCGCCGGCCGGGGCCCCGTCCGCCGCGGCGAGCGTGCCGAGCCGATAATTGCCCGACGCATCGGTGACGGCCGTCGCGCTGACGGGCGGGTCGGCGCATCGCCACACAAGCTGCACGTCCTCCAGCGGCGAGCCGTCGTGCGCCGTTACGGTGCCCCGGACGGAATATGTCTTCAAATCACCCCCGCATCCACACAGAACGATGGCCAGGACCATGGCGAGGCAGCCTTGCACGACACGACAATTCATGTTCTTCACTCCGGCACGCCGCGGTTGAACCCGGGCTCCCCAGCCGCGGCGCGGGCTGAGAAGCTGACGTTCGACGCTAGAACGCTCCGGACGGAATGACTTCGCCACCGGCGCGGGTAACCAGCTTGCCTGCCACGGCGCTGTCAATTTGCACCGAGATGGCCTGGACGCTCCCGTCGCAGAAGACGAAATGCACAATGCCCGGATGATCGCTGCCGAAACCGCTCCGATCGCGATCGCGGGCGATCGGGTAGCTTGGCCCCAGCAGAGTTCCGTTATAGTTGTCGCCGTTGTAGGCACTGCGGGCGCGGGCGGTGCGGTAGGTGACCTCGCCCGCCAGCAGCGTGTTGCTCGTGCCGTCGCGAATGGATGCGAAATCAGTGTGCGACCGCCAGCCGGTCAGTTTGCGGGGGTGACTGGGAAAGCTGTCGTGATTCCCGTAGACGATTGCGCCATCCTGGTCCTTGTTCAACCAGCTTGCACCCAGGGAGGTCGTGCCGGTAGTAGCCGAGTAGTCGCTGATTGCCCCCGTCCACTGCCGCGACTGGTCGTGGCCGTGAACGCTGTCCGGCGTGGTCCGGGCAAGATAGCCCTGGTGGTTTCTCGAGGGGCAGAGATACATAGCCGGCTGCGCCTCGCGCACCCAGTCGGGCATATCGTAGAAGCAGCCTTCGGCCATGTCCCAGCCATCGTACACGGCCTGCTGCTCCAGGTACGGCAGGATTTGGAATTGCCAGGTGTGCTGGTGCTCGCTCACCCGGCTGGACGGGAGCTGCTGCTTGTTGGCCGCGGAGAAATTATGCACCGCCAGACCGATCTGCTTCAGATTGTTCAGGCACTGCGCCCGGCGGGCCGCCTCGCGCGCCGCTTGCACCGCCGGCAGCAGCAGCGCAATCAAGATGCCGATGATGGTGATGACGACCAGCAACTCGACCAGCGTAAAACCGCTTCCGGGGCTTGGCTTCGTGGACCGTCGGCTGTCGACAGACATTCGCTACTCCTTGCGTGAATGGGACTCGGGGCAATTGGCTTTGGAGTGCGGGAATTCATTCCCGCTTTGCTCTTCCGCGTGCGTGCATTGTTCAATGTCGTCCTAAGACGCCCTCGAAGCGTGACTCACTCGCCGGAAAGCGGCGATACGCCGCAGTCCAAGGCACTTCTGCCGCGCGGCCCTAGCCACCGTCTCAACGTTTCCTGCGCCGGCCCCCGGCCAGCATCACCAGCAGCCCGAGGCATGCCATCAGCAGGGTGCCGGGCTCGGGAACAGCCAGCACGGCAAACTGGCTGTTGTGGTTGAGCACTGCCCATGCGGCGTGGTTCGCTGTATCGACGCCCCAGGAGCCGAGCAGGGCGCTGAGGTCGGAGCCATGCTCGCCAGCGAAGTCGGTCCACGAGCCCGCGTAGTCCGCCACGGCCGACTCGCCCATGCCGGAATTGCCGTACACTGCATTGATCCAGTCGCCGTCGAGCCATGCCAAGAATACGGAGTCATGGTACGGCTGCACAAGCGAGGCATCGTAGCTCATTTGCAGCACGAACGGATCGGTCCGGCCGCTGTCGTCGCCGTCCATGCCGCTCAGTTGCAGTACGTCGCTTATTAAGTTGCTCAGCGGCGGAAGTGCGGCCGTCTCGGCGGGGCTCGCGGTGCGCCAGGCCATTCCCACGTCGAGCGGGCCACCCTGGTTGTTCACGCCGGCCAGCAGGTCGGCGGTGGTCGCCAACGTGTCCGGGTCTACGATCTGCGAGCCCAATCCGGCGAACGAGCCATTGGCGGCAACCCGGCGGAGGATCGTCGGGTCGTTGGTGCCGAACGCATCGCCCGCCGCGGCCACCTGCACGTGCGCGGAACCGTTCAGGGCCAGCGAACCGGTCACGTGCAGCGTTCCGGCCGCGACCGTCGTGCCGCCGGTATACGTATTCTCGCCGGCAAGGGTGAGGGTGCCCTGCCCCAACTTCTCCAACCCGCCAATGCCGATCACGCCATTGGTATAGGTGACCTCGACACCGTCGTCGACGTCGATGCCGGCAACGAAGGTGCCGCCGATCTGAGCAATCTCGTCGAGGCTCAGGGCCCGATCGTACACGCGCACATCGTCGATCAGGTGTTGGACGAAGTCGGACGCACTGCCGGGGGCATTGTGGCCGATCAGGAAGCTGCTGTACTGGTTGAGGCCTCCCGCCGGCAGGGATCGGCCGGCAACCAGCACGCCATCGGCGTAGAGACGCATGTAGCTCTCCGGCCGGCTGACGACCATGGTTAGATGCACCCATTCGTCCTGCGGCAACACGGTGTTGAGCGAGGTTCGTGTCGTGCCAGTCCTGGTTCCATCAATGGCAACCTCGGCGAAGATATTGCCGCTGGCATCGAAGTCGATCCCTTTGCCGAAACTCCTGAATCCCAAGAGTCTTTGATGATAGTTCGACAGGCCATCGGTTCTTTGCACCCAGGCGGAGATGGTGAACTCGCCGGTGAAGGTATCGGCCAGCGTCGTCGTAACGTTGTTCGTCCTGCCGTCAAAAGAGAGCGCCTGGTTAAGACGGCCGAATCGGTCTTCCGTCCAGGTAGCGCCGTTGACCGTTCCGTGCTTCGCGTTGCCCGAGGCGTCCTGGGCCGTTCCGTCGAACTGCCACCAGGCGGCCAACCCGTCGGCAACATCCAGCACGACGCGGTTCGACACCTCGGCGGAAACGCTGTGCCGTAGTGCGCCCCCGTCTATGAGGACGTCCCCGGCTCCGAGCGCGGAGGCGTGGGCGACGTCGAGCACGCCGGCCTTCACGTGGATGGGACCCGTGTGCGTGTTGGGGCCGGCCAAGGTCACCGTGCCCTCGCCCCTTTGGACAATCGTTCCGGGCCCGGAGATGGCGCCGCTTACCGTCAGCGCACCGCTGCGGTCGAACACCAAGGCCGTATTGTTGACCACCGGGCCGGTGCCCAGCGTGCCGGTCGTCCCGCCGTCGCCCACCTGCAAGGTGCCGGCGTCGATTCGCGTCGTGCCCTCATACGTATTGGTGCCTGCCAAAACCAGCGTGCCGGGGCCGGTCTTCGTGAACCCGCCCAGGCCCGTGATCGTGCTCCCGGCGCGGAAGTCGAGCGACTGCGCTGCGGTGTTGCCAACGCGAATTTCGTTGCCCGCAACGTCGTCCAGGGCCAACGTGCCCGTATAGCGGAAGTAGCCCGTACTGCCGGACGCGACCTCGAGGGCGCCTCCTTGCAGGCGCGACGTCAGACTGTAGGTGGTGTCGGCTTCGTTGAGCCGCAGGATTCCGTCGGCTGCCACGTTCAGTTGTCCGGCCCAATCCTTGAAGGCCCTGGGGACCAGGCACACGGCTCCATCGCCGATGGTGCCCACGTCGGCGGGAAAGTCGGGCAGGCGCGAAGAGTCCCAGCCGGGGCTTCCCAGCGTGTCGATGCTGCCGGTCCCCGAGAAGGTTGCCGACACGGCGGGCAGGACCTCCAGCCGCGGCGCGAACGAACCGCCGGATTGTTCCTTGCTCCAGAACCGCGCCTGCAAAGTGGCCTCGCTCTTGGCACGAATCATGAAGGTTACAAGCCCGTTGGTGTCTTCGCGCAGGAAATCGACTAGGGCATCAGTCTTAGCTTGCGTATCGTTCGTCACCACGTATTGCTCGCCATTCGTGGTGAACTCGTAGAGGAAGACCGCGTTGGCGTCGAAGGCGTTCGCATCCGAACCCGAGGTGGGTACACCGTTGTTGCCGGGCGCATTATTCCACGTGATGGAGCCGGTCCCGGTTTCCGGCCAGTCTTCACCGAGCCGGCCGGTTCCATAGCTGCCAACGACCAGGGACGCATCACTCAGGCCAAACAGTTCAAACGTGGGGCTGCCGGCGCGTGCGTAGTGGAACTCGAGCACGGCGTCGGCCGTCGAGGCAAACACGATTCCACCCTCGGCAAATCGGACGTAGCTCTTTTCGTACCGGTGCTGCCCACTGGTTCCGGGGCTGAAGCGGGCCGAGAACGTGACGCCGCCGCCGTAGTTGTTATTCGAGTTGTCGGTGATCGACCCGGTAGGTACACCCTCGCCATCCACGTTGTAGTTAAGGCCCTGGATCGTGGCATCGGCATCGGCGTACAGCAAGACGGGGGCCGCCGAGGCAGCCGCTGGCAACATTATGGCAGCCAGGGCTGCCAGAAGCCACGCCGCGGGCATTGTCGCCCGCAGGAACTCGGCATGGCGAGACAACGTCGGTAAACGATGGCCGGATTCCAAAATGACTGTACCCATCGGCTCACTCCGCCTGCGGAAAGGCTCGGTTGGTCGAAGGCGCAAACTCCCGCAATAAGCAGCACCCACACGCCGTTGCCGGGTTTGTCCCGGCGGCAATAAAATCCATGGTGTCGCACCTCAAACGGCCGCCGTGTGTTCGCGCGGCTGCCGGGGCACAACAACGCGGGCGGCCGAGCCGCCCGTATAGTCTGTATTGTAGCAGAGGGAAGCAGGTAGGACAAACACTTCGTACGCCATGCCGCTACTCTGCGGGGGGGTATGTACGGCCAGTTGGGACGTGAGGGGGGGCGTTGCGTCACCCCGGATTATTCAAATGCGTAGGGTGGGTCAAGGTCGCGTAAGTCCTTGGTGGGCCTGCGCAAGCCAGACCGGGGGTGGTTTGCACGTCGTGCGCTGGAAGCAGGCCCGGCAAAGCGACCGAAGGCCCACCAGGGTCTTAGCTTGCTTGTCACCACCCTACATCGTCATGAATAATCCGGGCTTGCCGGAACCACCCCGGAGACTCCCCGCGGACGCCGGCACCTTCCCTTGCTCCTCGGCCGCCATCTGTGCGTGGCGAAGTCTACAAGATTCACCACGTAGCATGAGTATTGGCTGTTGCGGCCCGTTGTCCAACTTGGCGCCGTCATGTACGATACGGCTACCGAAGGAGTTGCTGGAGCGGAAACAGGACGATGTGGTCTTGTCCGAGCAGGTGGCTCATCCAACC
This sequence comes from Thermoguttaceae bacterium, assembly GCA_034005525.1. GTDB lineage: Bacteria > Planctomycetota > Planctomycetia > Pirellulales > Thermoguttaceae > PWXP01. The sequence goes on from JAVEUP010000001.1 coordinate 92,186, forward strand.
ATCGGCTCGTGTTTCGGGCGAGCATCAACAACGTATGAGCAGTGGTTCCCAAATAGCCATAACTGGAATGGGTGTTATCAGCCCATCCGGAATAGGTACCGACGCCTTCTGGGCGTCGCTGTGCGCGCGCCGCAGTGCGGTTCGCGACCTGGCGCTGTTTCCCGTTCCGGGGTTGCCCACGACCTTCGGCGCTGAAGTGGCTGATTTCGACCCGAAGCAATACGTTCGGCCGCGGAAGAGCCTGAAGGTGATGAGTCGCGACATTCAAATGGCGTGCGCGGCGGCGGATCTGGCTTGTGCGCAAGCGGGCCACCATGCGGCGCCCTTCAAGCCGGAACGCCTGGGCGTGCTCTTCGGAGCGGAACCGATTCCTGTCGACGTGAATGAACTGGTCGTCGCGTTTCGAAGCTGCCTGGTGGGCGGGCAGTTCGACTTCGAATTATGGGGGAAGAATGCCATGTCTGAGCTATTCCCCCTCTGGATGCTCAAGTATCTGCCCAACATGCCCGCCTGCCATATTGCGATTGCCCAGGACGCGCGGGGGCCGAACAACTCGATGACCCTGGGCGATGTATCGAGTTTGCTGGCAGTGGCGGAGGCCGTTCGGGTGATTGAGCGAGGCCACGCCGACGTGATCGTTGCCGGTGGCGCCAGTTCGCGCATCGCCCCGCCGCTGTGGGTGCGAAGCGGTGTATTCGAGTACACCCGCCGCAATGAGAATCCCGCCGCCGCCAGCCGGCCGTTCGACGCCGGGCGCGACGGCATGGTAGCCGGGGAGGGGGCTGCCGCATTCGTGCTGGAAACCGTTCGCCGTGCCGAGTCGCGCGGGGCAACCATCCTTGCCCGCGTTCTCGGCTTCGCCAGTGCCTTCGAACCCACCCGCAACGGGCAGCCCCTTGCCGGAACGGCCATTCGCGCGGCAATTTTGCAGGCATTGGACCATGCCGGACTAACGCCTTCCGATGTTGGGCATGTGAACGCGCACGGCGCAAGCACGCGCCATGACGACAGGATTGAGGCCCAGGCAATCCGGGAAACGCTGGGCGACGTGCCCGTGTTTGCTCCGAAGAGTTACTTCGGCAATCTGGGGCCCGGCGGCGGCGCCGTCGAGATGGTCGCCAGCGTGCTGGCGATTGCTCACGGGTTGGTGCCGCCGACGCTCAACTACGAGCATCCCGACCCCGAGTGCCCGGTACACGTCGTCTCCGGCGAAGGTGAACCGTCGCGCCGGCCTACCGCTTTGCTGCTGAACCACACACCGCAGGGGCAAGCCGCCGCGTTGGTGGTCGGCGCGGCGTAATCCTCCTGACCGTCTGCGCAGGGCGGTAACAAGCAAGCCAAGACCCTGGTGGGCCTTCGGCCGCTTGGCCGGACCTGCTTCCTGTGGGCGGCGTGCAAACTATCCCGGGCGTGGCCTGCGCAGGCCCCCCCAAAGACTTACGCGACCTTGTCGCACCTACATGACTGATCCGGGTTAACGGCGCGAGGCAACCTCGAAGGGTATTGCGGGGAACATTCCGATCGCGTAGCGGCTGGTGGTGGGTTTCTCGCCTTCCTCCTTCGGCGGGACGGTGCGTTCCCGGAAGACGAGGAAGATCAGGTTGCCCTTCAGGCCGGCCTTAATGTGCTCGGGGTCGCACTTGACGGGAACGACCACGCCGCCAGGCATCACCACAGGATCCTCGAGTGTGATTCCCTCGGGCGGCTCGCTCAATTCAAATCGAAGTTCGCTGGCGGCCTTTGCGTCGCCCACTTGCACGCGGACAGGCGCCGGTCCGGCTGTGGAAAGCCGTATCGCCTGGTCGACGAACTTACACGGCGGTGCGCCGGGCGCGCTGCCCGTGACGAACACCGTCCAGTTTTGCGTCGGCACCAGGTGGTACCAGATGAATGCCTGCATCATCTCTTCGGCGGGCAGGGCTGGCCGGGAAAGAAGCCGACGGCCGCGCCCCGCGGCATGACCGTTGATTTGAAGCACGACCGGCTCCGGGGTTGGCTCCCGCGGAACGTTCAGCGTAAGGCGCGACTCGTTTTGCCCGCCCGGCACCCAGGCGCCGCTTATGCTGAATCCCGGCGGTGCGTTGACCAACTCCAGCATAATGTCACCGTCGAACCCGTCCTTGCGAATGGCGTGCACGGAAATCGGCACGCACGTACCCGCTCGCCCGGTAACGCTGGAAGGCGTCACGCGCAGGTCAAAATCAGGCCGAGGCGGCCGAAGGTAAAGGCGGTAGGCAAAGTCCGATCCGCCCCGCCCTTGCGAATCGGTAATCGACACGTAACGCGCGCCCTGAGTGCTTGTGTGAAGCCGGGAATCGGCATGGTGGGTGATCAGAGGCCAGCTCCGGTCTTCGTAGTCTTCGTTGTGCGCCATCACCCTTCCCCGCGGATCGTGCAGGCGGACCACCGAATCGAGCGGGGAGTAGAGTCGCCGGGCGAAGACTTCCATCACCATCGCGCCCGAGCCTTCGATCTGGAAATAATCGACGTCGCCCGGCCGGTCGATCCGGCCGTTGATCACCATGGGAGTGCTCACGCCCTGGGCTGTCTCGGGAGTGTCGTTGGGCTCCCTTTCGAGCACTTCCGGCAGATTGTCCATAATGAATCCGACACGGTTGGTGACTATGTTGTCCTTCTCAACGAAGACAGGGTGGATGCTTCGGATGAGGTCGTGGGCCGGCTCAATGCGGACCGAATTGACGGGCAGATTCCAGCCCATCAGCTCGACGGTAGCCGACTCGCCGATTCGGCCGCCCAGCGGGAATATCCCGGTGATATAGGGAATCTCTCCGATGGAAATCCGGTAGATGAAATCCTCTCGCCCACGATAAATGGAGTCGCGGACCTCGATGATGTACTTGCCGTCCGCGGGTATTTCGCAGAAGAGGACCGGGTCGTGCCGGAAGCCGAGCGAGTCGGCAAACGCCACTTCGCGCCCCTTATCGTCGTACAAACGCAGCACCGCCTGGAACCAGCCGGGGACCCCGTCGGCGATGTAGGGGATCACTTCCCGGGCGGCGCAGTGGGCCACCAGCTTCATGCCTTTCTTGGCATCGAAGGCGAACCGGTCGACGTCGCCGGGCATGATCTGGCCGTTGATCAGCGAGGGAAGTTGCACGTATACGGAAGGGTGTGGTTCAAGGTCGTTCGGCTCCTGCTCGGAGACCTCCGGCCACTGCCCCACGTGGAACCATCGCGGATTCGACATGCCCGTGGGGGTGAGCACGCGGAGTTCACGTGGACCGATCTCGGCATCCGGCGCCAGCTCAATTCGGACCGTAAGCTCTTCCTCGAGCTGCGCGTTGGGCTGCCGCTTGGGATCGGCCGACCGCTTCTGGTATTTCTTTTGTTCTTCGAGGTGCTCCTCGGTGATGCCGAGCAGCTTGTGGGCCTCTTCGCGAGTGATCTTTCGCCCCTCCTTCTTTTCCACTTCCTCGATCTTGGCCATGGTCTGGATACCGATGCGGACGGACTCACCCTGGTTCATCGGCCGATACCAACTAACAACCTCGGCCTTCACGCCACCGCCCGAAACAAAGGCACGGGCCACGTCCTTAATCCGCTGCCCCTCGATGACAATCTCGTAGTCCAGCCCGCTGCGAGCGCCGGGGGGCGACATGTGTTGCCCGCCGATGACCACATCGAACGTCGTCCCGCGCCGACCGCCGCCGGGATAGACATAGCCGATGTACGGATCGTTACCGCCGCGTTGCGCAGCCACCTCGGAAGCGGCGGTAAGCAACAAGGCGATCGCAAGAGTGCACCACCAACGAATACAGACCATGACAGATTCTCTGAAGGGACATGGATGAAAAGGCGAGTTGCGGCAGCCGGCATACTGGTAAGTCATCCGACACACCAGCGAAAAGCGGGGAAATCCCGTTCCTTGCCCGCTTCTGCAACGGGTCGCATTGCTCGCCAAACGGCGCTACATGATTTCCGTGAGCTTCCCTGCCCGTTTGATACCTTCTTCAGGTTGCGGCGCAGCCTTGATGACCTCGTTCATCGGATGCGGCAGATTGGCATCTTCGTCGATGCCCAACTGTTCAAAAATGCTGGCAAACAGATCGCCCGGATACACGGGCCGATCGCGCACGCGCTCTCCTGTCGAGTTGGTGGAGCCGACCACTTGACCACCCTTGAATCCGCCGCCGGCGACCAACACCGAAAAGACCGCCCCAAAATGATGGCGCCCGCCGTTCCAGGGCGGCGACCAGTCGATCTTGGGGGTGCGGCCGAACTCGCCGCAGCACCACACGAGCGTTGTGTCCAGGAGCCCGCGATCCGACAGGTCGGAAAGCAGGGTACCGAGGCCGTCGTCAAGGTAGGCCAACAGCCGGTTCGCAGCCGGGAAATGCTCCTTGTGCGTATCCCACCCCCAGTGATTCACGGTAACGTATTTGACACCTCCCTCGATCAACCGCCGGGCGGCCAGGCACGATTGCCCGAAGGTGTTGCGGCCATACGCCTGGCGCAGTTCGTCCTTCTCCTCGGACAGGTCGAAGACCTTGCCGGCGTCACCGATGATCAGACCGTAGGCGTCGTCTTTCGCCTTTTGGGCAGCGGCGATTTCGGAATGATTTTCCAAGGCCTGAGCGAGGGCGTCGGTCTGCGTCAGCATGTCGCGGCGATGCTCCTGCTGCGCATCGGAGAGGTCGGGCGCGACGATCCCCTCCACGGCCCATCGGCCGGAGTTCGGATCGCCACCGGTGGCAAACGGCCGGTAGCGCTGGCCCATGAAGCCGGCCTCCGAGAAGCGGCCTTGCGGCTGGGTCAGCACGATGTACGGGGGAATCAGGCTCTTCGATCCTTCTTCAAATCCCTTGAGGGCGCAACACATGGCGCCGATCGCGGGATAGACCAGCCGGCCGCCGGGCATGCGTCCGGTCTGCATCATGTAGGAGCCCGTCTCATGGCCGTTCACGCCGTGGGTCATGCTGCGGATAAGGGAATACTTGTCGGCCAGTTTGGCCAACTTCGGCAGTTTCTCGCCAATGCGTATCCCACTTACGTTGGTTTCCAGGAAGCTCTTCAGCGGTCCCGTGTAGTCGGCGCCCGCGTCCGGCTTTGGGTCGAATGTGTCAGTGTGGGGCGGACCGCCCGAAAGCCAAATTTGGATGACCGCCTTGGCCTTGCCCTCGGGCTTCGCCTTGGCGCCGTCCCCGGGCGAAGCTTCCGCCGTGTCAGATTCGGCGGCCGAACAGAGCCGGCTTCCCAGGAAGAGCCCGCCCAGGCCCATGGCCCCGTGACCGAGCATTTCGCGGCGGGACATTCGGCCGCAGTCCAGCGAGACCGTCGTCTCGGGCAGCGGCACATAGATTTCACGCTTCTTGGCCATGTGATTACCTCCCGTAGGGCACTCTATAGCAGGCGAGGGGACGCCCTCTATCTGCCACTGCTGAATGGTTCTAGTGTCGGAACAGAAACTCCGTAGTATTGAACAAAGTCCAGGCCAATTCTTCCCCGCCGCCTCCCCCGTATTCGCTGCCGGGGAACCGCGAGAGGATGGCCAGGTATAGGTTTTCGCGGGCATTCCCTTCAGACGCAAGCTGCTTGATGCCGGGTCCGTTGCGAATCTTGTTGCGGATGTGGCTTGAATTGAGCATGTGCAGCCGCTGTCCGGCCGTGATGTTGTAGTTGCGCTCCGATAGCAGCCCCGTATCGCGCGGCGGCCGGCCGAACAACTCCAGGAAGCTGCTGATAATGCTGCCGTCGGGCAACGAAATCGCCCGTATGTTCTCCGGGATAAACGTATACGGTTCCGGGATGATGCTCGAATAACTCTCCGTCGTGCCGGTGATCTGGTTGATGGCGTCGATGATCACTTCGGCCTCGAGACGGCGCACGATGGCTGAGGCGAAGTGGATTTGAGCTTCGGGATGGTCGCTCTTGGGAATGCAGGAGAGCTGATACGTGCTCGAGTTGAGAATCAACCGGCAGACATGCTTCATATCGTAGTTGCCCCGGACCAACTCTTCGGCCAGCCAATTGAGCAGTTCGGGATTGGAGGGTGGGTTGTCGGGGCGGACGTCGTCGGGCTCATGCACAATGCCCCGGCCCATCAGCCAGTACCAGATGCGGTTGACGATTTGCCGGGTGAACCAGGGATTCTCCGGCGTGATCAGCCAGTCGGCGAAGACCACTCGCGGATCCTGGTCCCACGGGATCTCCACAGCGGTTCCATCTGGAAACACCGTGTTGAGCGAGGCCTCGCCGGTCTTCAGCGGATCGAAGACGATGATCTCTTCCTTCCACTCGCGGGTTGGTTTGAAACCGACTTTTGCGAAGAAGCCGGCCATGCCACTGAGCCGCTCCTGCGGCCAGTTCTCCGCCCGTTCTCCCATGAAGGCCAGCGCCGCCGCCTGGGCGAGCGACTTGGGTTCCTTGCTCTGAAGGGCACGGTAGAAATTCACCTCCCCGTTGCGGAAATTACTGCCGGTAGACGTGAGCAACTCGCGCACGAACTGGTCGTACGGCTTGTTGGTCGCCATCGAATGATACAGATACCGGTGATATGCCTGCGCCGCATTCGGCCAGAGATTGATCGGAAACTCTGCTTTCACCCGGAAGATGTCCGACCACCGCATTGCCCAGTAATCGGCATATTCGGGCCGTTCGAGCAGGGCGTTGATGAGCTTCTCGCGCTTGTCGGGACTGTCGTCTTTGAGGAACTCCCGGGCTTCCTCGGCCGTCGGCAGGGTGCCGATGACGTCCAGGTAGGCCCGTCGCAGAAAGACCGCGTCCGAGCAGGGGTTCGCCGGCTCGATGCCCAATTTCTCCAACTTGGCGAACACCAATTCGTCGATTCGATTACGGGGCTTTGGCGGCCCGTCCATCTCGAATAGCCCCTGCTGGCCCGCATCCGTTTCGGGCTTCCAATCCGGCAGCGCGAAGCTTTGCTGCTCCGATTGCCTGTTCTGCTTGGCCCAACGCTTCCATTCCGAATCCGTCACTCGCAAGTCGTCCGCGTCGGGCTTCTCCGGGACCTGAGCCACCGGCTGTTCCTGCGGGGTATCCCAGCCTGGCCGGATGATTGCCATAGCTGCCGCCACTGCAACGCATCCGCCTAAGACTGCCAGCAACAGCAACGCGGTTGCCGGCGAGGAGTTCCTCCGACGGCTCCGCGTGGTGCCGGTAGCTGCTCGGGAGGATTTGCCGGGTTCAGCCAACTGAACATTGATTCCTACCGGGGGAGCCTGCCCCACGGAGTGCGCGTGGACCGCCTGCGTTGAAACGGCGACCGCCTGTGCCGCAGGCGCCACTACCTGCGCCGGAGACGAAACTGCTTGCGCCGGGGGCGCGACCGCTTGTGCCAAAGGCGCGGCCGTCTGAGCCCCAGCACCAACCGCCAAGTTGGGAATCAACCCCGATACCTGGGCTGCCTGGCACCACCCGGGCCACGTGGTATTGTGGACCATGGTCTCCGGGCGGACGACCCCGGCTTGGACGGCGGCGCGCAACTGCTCTGCCGTCACTGGGCCAACCGGCCGCTCATTAACGAGGTAGAACCAGGAGTCTTTCTGCGTCGAGGCCATAGAGTTACTTTACCCGAATCCCTTACGAGTGGAAACGTCCGCGCACGGATTCTCCCCGGTGAGTCCTCCCAGAGGCCATTCGGACCTTCCTTCACGGTTTATTCCAGTATAATCCGAACCGGCTTTGCTTCGGAATCTCAGTCATTCATTATATGGGTGCGTCTGCGTCTGGACCATTGTCCTGCCGGGGGAGGGGCTGGGCGTGCTTCCCCCCTTTCAGGCGGTCGCGGATTACCTTCAACCGCTCGGCCAACTCGCGTTCAAAGCCGCGTTCTGTGGGCCGGTAATACTCCCGCGGGACACCCAAATAATCCTGCGCGGCCACCGCCCCGGGCTGGTCGTGCGCGTACTGGTAGCCCTCGCCGTGCTTCAGCCGCTTCGCACCGGCGTATTGCCGGTCGCGCAGGTGGACCGGCACGGGCAGCACGCGGCCCTCGCGTACGTCCTGCTTGGCCTCGGCAATGCCTACGTACGACGCGTTGGACTTGGGCGCGCACGCCAGGTACGTAGCCGCCTGGGCCAGGGTCAGCTCGCACTCGGGCAGCCCAACCAATTCGCACGCGTGCGCGGCCGCGACGGCAAGCGGCAGGGCAGCCGGGTCGGCATTGCCGATGTCTTCGCTGGCCAGGATCACCAGCCGCCGGGCCAGGAAGCGGACGTCTTCGCCACCCTCCAACATGCGTGCAAGCCAGTACAGCGCCGCATCGGGATCGCTGCCGCGAATACTCTTGATCAGCGCGCTGATCGTGTCGTAATGCTGATCGCCCGCCCGATCGTAATCGATCGCCTTGCGCTGAACCGATTCACGAGCTAGTGCCAGGGTAAACTCGACGGGCGTTGTCTCGGTGGATAGTACGCCCACCTCCAGGGCCGAGAGTGCGCGGCGGGCATCGCCGTCGCTCACTTCGGCAAGGAACTCCAGGGCATCGTCGTGCAGCCGCACTTCGTACTTACCCAGGCCCCGTTCCGTATCGGCGACCGCGCGGCGGAGCAGCGTCTTGACGTCGGCGGCGGAAAGCGGCTGAAACTGGAATACGCGGCTGCGGCTGATCAGGGCCGAGTTGATCGTGAAGAATGGATTCTCGGTGGTTGCCCCAACAAGAATGACGACGCCTTCCTCGACGCCGGGCAAGAGTACGTCTTGCTGGGCCTTGTTGAACCGGTGCATCTCGTCGATGAACAGAAGCGTGCGCCGGCCGGAGGCGGCCAACCGGTCTTCGGCTTCGGCGATTACCTGCCGCAGCTCTTTCACTCCGCTGGCCACCGCGCTAAGCTGCTGAAAATGGCTGCGGCTTTCCGCGGCGAGCAGTCGTGCAAGCGTGGTCTTCCCGGTTCCCGGCGGGCCGTAAAACACGACTGAGCCGAGCCGGTCCGCTGCCAGCAGCCGCCGCAGGAGCCGTCCTTCGCCCAAGAAATGCTCTTGGCCCACAAACTCGCCCAGTGTGCGCGGCCTCATACGCGCCGCCAGTGGCTGCGCCTGAAGGCGGTTGGCGTCTTCGGCAGCGTCGAAAAGCGACATGCTAACTCTAGGCAGTAACCAAGCGAACCTCGAAGCGTGCGCTTGAGGGGATTGTGGAATAAACTCGAAAACCTTCAGTGATTTTGGGGTGGCAAGGGGATCATGAGCATTCCCATTCCCATGCCCCAAACCACGGAGGTTTTCGAGTGAGTCCCAAGATACAGCAACGGATAAACCGACGCAAGCGACAGATCAAACGACGGCTGGACAAGAAACCCTGAAACATGCGACTCGTACACGCGGGGTTGTGGGGCGAAACGAACCCTCTCGAATACCCTGCTCGAAAACGTGCGTCAGCAGCGTAGCGGGGGCGGTTAGTACCCGGATAGACTCTGAGATGCTCGGAGGGTTGATGCTGAAGCAGGCATTGCAGTATCGGATCACAAGGCAGTATTGTTCTTGTAGACATGGACGGTGGACCTCCTGTCCCATGCGTCCGTCCTCGGCGTTTGTGAATGGGCACAGTGTACAGAAGACCACGTCCTGCTTTCCGTATCAAGACCCTGCGGGCGTTCAGAAAAGGAGAGTCCTATGAATCGGCGTCATTTCTTGGCAGCGGGCCTCGGCAGCGCAATGGCCGCTACGGTCACCAAGGTACGGTCGGAAACCGAAACACCGGACGGCCGGCAGCCGCAGCAGGAACCGGCCGGCAACGGCGCGGCCCCCGACCCGGCTGCCACGAAGCTGGTGGTCAAGCCGGTGATGACCAATATCATCCACACGGCCGAATGGGAAGGCCCGTGCCGCTGGCGGTCCGTACCCGTCGAAGAGGAAAAGGGCCACACGGAGCGGAGCTTCGCCGCGTGGTCGAAGGACCTGGCACAGAACGGGCTGGGCAACCCCGACGACGTGCAGTTGCTTCCGCCGGGCCACGTTCGGTTTGCCGAAGACTTTGTCTTGCGCAAGGACGATCTGGAGCAGGTCGCCCGCGACGTCGGGCAGGCCGACGCCCTGTTCATCCATCCATCCGGCTCGTCGGTTGCCGCCTTCCAGCTTGGCGAGCAGTTCGACAAGCCGATCATCCTCCGGGGCCTGAACTGCCGTGTCGTCGATATTGCGGCCTACACCCGCAGCAAGGGGCGGGAAGCGTTTGTCGCCGCCGATAGTGCGGAAATGGCCCGAATGCTCTCGCTCCTGCGGGCGCGCAAGGTCTTCCGGCAAACGCGAGTCTTGTTTCCCACCGACCGCGGGCTGCCCGCCTCGTGCTCGGTGGGCAGCATCTGGTGCCTCGATGGGCTGAAGGAGAAGTTGGGCGTTGAGGTGGAACTCATCACGTACAAAGAACTTGCCGCCGAGATGGATCGCCTCGCCGCCGACGCGGACGCCGCGCAAGCAGCCGAACAGGCCGCCGACGAATTGATGCGCCAGGCCGACCGCTCATTCCTCGACCGGAAGTACGTAGCGTGCAGTTTCCGGTTCCACCAGGCCGTTGAAATCCTGATGGCCCGGCACGGCTGCAACGCGTTCACTATAGAGTGCTTCGAACTGTGCTCGAGCCGGCTGGCCGAAAAATGGACCATCACGCCGTGCCTGGTGCATGCCCTCATGCAGAACGGCCGGCGCGCCTCCTCCTGCGAGGGCGACCTGGGCCTGCTGCTGGCCATTCGCATGCTGATGTCGGTTTCGGGCAAGTCGTGCCATCAAGGCAACTCCGATCCGCGTACCGCCGACGCGTTCCGCATCAACCACAGCGCGCCGAGCATGAAGATGGCGGGCTTCGACCAGCCCGACATGCGGTTCCAGCTTGGCCGCTTCGTCCAGTCGGGCTGGGGCACCAAGGTGGTGGTCGATTTCATGGACCACCCGGAGCGGACGGTCACCGTCGCCCGCGTCGATCCCATGGCCGAGAAGCTTCTCGTACTGCGAGGGACGCTGATCGGCGCCAGCGGGTGGGACGAGGATCTGATTGGTTGTTCCGTCGAGGCGGTCATCCGGCCGCCCGAGGGGCGCGCCGACGAGTTCCTCCGCAAGCGGCTCGAGTTCGGCAACCATCTCCCATGGGTCTACGGCGACTGTACGGAAGCCTTATGCGAGCTTGCCCGCATGTTGAAACTCGAAGTCGACCTGATCGCATAACAAGAACCAGCGTAGGGTGGGTGGTTCCGGCTGTTTCAGCAGCCGGGTTCACCCACGCGCCAAACGGCCTCACACTTGGCAACGTACAAGCCAAGAAAAGCAACAGTCCGGGCGACCTGTAGGCCGGCACCGGACTGTCTCCCCCCCTGGGAAATCGATTCTCGGTAGCGGATGGCGATTCGAGGTTGGCAACTGTTACTGAGCGATGCCCTAGATATCGGCACAATTGGCCGGGCAACTTTGGCAGAGTTTGCCGGTTTTGACGGCTATTTCAATTACCGGTCTTGCCTAGAACCCTTCATTTCCACTATTGTTCCGCCTGAGCCGGATCGGGCTCATAAACCTTGCCGATTACGCCGATTTTGAGGATTGCGCGGCCCCTGGTGCGCGCTCCGCGCTGAAGATCCCCCCAACCTGAGTACAGAGACACGCCGTGAAGAACGCCAACCGACCGACCATGTTCATCATCCGTTCACCCATTCTCTGGGGGCTAACGGCTGCCGCCGGTTTTTACGGGCTCGTCCACGGCGGCCTGATCGACCACCCGCTGGTCCAGCGATACTTCGCCAGCCACCCGGTGGAATACGTGGCGACGGGGATGTTCTTCATCGGGCTGGCCATGCTCGCGTTGCGCGGCATGGAATTGCTCGGCCAGTACCCTCTGCTGGGACACGAATTGCTGGGGGCGGACCTCGCGGAACGCGACACGGTGAAGGCGGCCGATCTGTTGCTGTCGCGATTGGACCGCGTTCCCGACGTCCATCGGAACAATACGCTCGTGCGACGGCTCCGCGACGCACTGAAGCACGTGCGTGCCCGGGGATCGACCGACGCCGTCGATGAACAGCTTGCCCAACTGGCCGACGCCGAGGCCGACCGGACGCATCAGAGCTACGCCCTGTTTCGGGTGATCGTCTGGGCCATTCCGATCTTGGGGTTCCTGGGCACCGTCATCGGCATCACGCACGCGCTTGCCAACCTGGCTCCGGACCAGCTCGAGAACTCGCTGCCGTCGGTGATGGACGGCCTCGGCGTGGCGTTCGACACCACCGCCCTGGCCCTGGCGCTGACCATTGTGCTGATGTTCGCGCAGTTCCTCATTAGCCGTGCGGAAGACACCCTGCTGCGCCGCGTTGACGAGCAGGCGCGCGAAGAACTGGAAGGCCGTTTTGAAGTGGCCGATTCCGGCCACAACGACTGGCTGCCGGCCATCCGTCCGATGACCGACGCGCTGGTCCAGGTGACCGAGCGGCTGGTCGAGCGGCAGGCGGCCGTTTGGCGGGAATCGATCGACGCGGCGGCCGGGCGTTGGACAGGCATGGCCGACGAAGCCGGCCGACGGCTTCGCGAGGCGCTGGACGCCGCGCTGGTCGAGGGACTGAAGGCCCACGGCCGCGAAATGCGCCAGGCTCAGCAAGCGATCGCCGAACAGCAGCGGCACCATTGGGACCAGGTGGAAAAGGCCCAGGTCCAAGGCACCCATGCCATGGCATCGCTGCAAGCGTCGCTGGCGCACCAGGCGGAGGTCCTGGAGCGGGCTGTCGCCGCCGTGGGCGAGGTGACCTCGCTGGAGAAGACGCTGAACCGGAACCTGGCCGCCCTGCGCGGCGCACAGAACTTCGAGAAGACCGTGCTCAGTTTGGCTGCGGCCATTCCCCTGATTTCCGCCCGGTTGGCCGAACTGCCCGACAACGTGCCGGACGTCGAACTCGAGCCGGCATCACACGCTCCCAAGGCGGCATGAAACGAATCGGCCACGCACGACGACGGGTCCGCGCCGCTTCGGCCGCGGGCCTTTCGATGTTCCCCTTCCTGGCGGTGCTCATTTGCACCATCGGGTCGCTCGTGGTCTTGCTAGTGGTCATTACGCGGCAGGCGCGGCTTCAAGCAGCCGCCGCGGCGACCGAGGCGGCGGCCGAGGCGCACCGCGACGCCGAGGCGGATCGCGAAATGGCCGCGTGGCGCATCGAGCAATTGCAGGAATCGCGAGAAAGGACCCTCGAACAACTCGCCGACCTGCGCAATACGCTGGGCCACCTGGAAGATCATGCCCGCACGCTCGAAACCCAGCTCCGCGAGTTGGAACGCATCGGCGAAGCGCTTGCGCACGGTCACGATTCCTCGCGGCGTGCGGCGATTGAAGCAGAACTCGAGCGGACCAGTGCCGAAATCAGAACGGCGGAGCAGGCGTTGGCCGACGCCGAGCGGCAGGCGGCCGGCCGTCTCCCGTCGTTCGCAGTCATTCCCTACCAGGGCCCGAACGAAACTCGGCGCCGGCCCATCTACATCGAGTGCCGGGGCGATGCCGTTGTCTTGCAGCCGGAGGGAATCATGCTGCGGGCGGACGACTTCGACGGCCCCGACGGCCCGGGCAACCCGCTGGCTGCCGCATTGCGCGCGAAGCGGGAATACCTGCTCGCCTACGGCAATCTCGATCCGCGGCAAGCGGGTGAGCCGTACCCGTTGCTCATCGTCCGTCCCAACGGCATTGTGGCCTACTACGCCGCTCGCCAAGCCATGAGTTCCTGGCGTTCGGAGTTCGGATATGAGCTGGTCGAAAGCGACTGGAAGATCGAGTTCCAGCAGCCCGATCCGCAGTTGGCCGATCTGCTTCAGAAGACGGTCGAGTCGGCCCGGGTGCGGCGGGAGCAGCTTGCCGCTGCGGCGCCCCGGCACTACGGATCGCAACGCGGCCAGGTCACGTACCGGGCGGCGCCGGGCGGCGGAATCACCGTGGACGGAGTGCGGCCGGAACCGGTCCGCCCTGCGCAGAGATACGCGCGCCCCGGCGGCGCGTCGCCGTCGCGATCCACGACGGCAGGCGGTGCTGAGCCTGGTGAGGGATTTGGCGCCCCGGGCGCCGCCCCGGGCACCGAAGATTACGGACTGTCCGACCCGGCACGCCCCGATACTTCGCCCGGCAGCAGCGGTGGCTTCTCTCGCGCAACGGCCGGCCGACACGCTTCGGCCAATGCTGGGGACCAACCCGGCCACGCTGCCGGGGTCCAGGCTTCCGGGGCCCAGGCTTCCCGGGCTGCGACCGCCGGCTCGGGCGCGACGCGCTCGGGAAGCGGCCAGCCGGCAACCGACGGCGAAGGAACACCGCTTCAATTGGGCGAATGGCGCGACCCCGAAACGCTCCGCCCGGTGGCCGACAAGAAGGGGCGCGACTGGGCGCTGCCCAACGCCAGCCAACGCGCCACGCCCATTACGCGGCCGGTGCGGATAGAATGCCACCCGGACCGGCTGGTACTGCCCTCCGCTGCCGGCGCCGCCGGAGGCCGCACCGTGTGGCTGGGCGACAGTACGGCGAAGTCGGTCGATGAACTGGTGACCGCCGTGTGGGACGTGATTGACGGTTGGGGAATCGCCGGGCGCGACATGTACTGGAGCCCCGTGCTCGAAATGCGGGTTGCCCCCGCGGCAGAGAGCCGCTTCGCCGACCTCGAAGTGCTGCTCAGCGGCAGTGGTTTCAGCCTGGAGCGACTATGAGACCTACCCGCCACGACACCGCCGATGCGCCCGGCCAGGATTCCTTCATGGACATTCTGGCCAACATCACGGGCATCCTCATCATTCTGGTAATGGTCATGGGCGTACGTGCCGGGCGGGCGCCGGTTGAAGTCGCTCCGATGGACTTGCCCGAGGAGCACGAAGAACTCCGCGACGTCCTGGCCGCCGAGGCTTCGCTGCGCAACGAGGTGCTCGAATTGGCCGACGAAGCCTCGCGCCTGCAAGAGGCCGCCATTGCCCGCGGACGCCATCGCCTCGTGCTCGCCGCAGCGAAGGTCGAAATGGAACAGGAGTTGGCCGCCCGCCGCGCCGAACTCGATGCCGAACAGCAGGCGGCTTTGGACCTTAGCCGCAGGCTGGCGGAAGCCCGCGAAAGCCTCGCAACGCTTGAGCGCCGGCGCATTGCGGCCGAGACGGTGCAACCCGAGACGGTGGTTATCGAGAGCTACCCCACGCCCATCAGCCGCACGGTTCACGGCAATGAGGTCCATTTTCAACTGCTCGACGGCGGCATCACACGCGTGCCCATGAAGGAACTCGTCGAGCAGCTTGAAGAGGAACTGGTCCGGAAGAAGGACCACTTGCGGGAGAGCCGGGTCTACACGGACACGCTCGGGCCGATCGACGGCTTCCGCATGCGATACAAGTTAGAGCGCAACGACATTGGGCACGAAACCGGCTATGGTGTCGCTCGCATCGGCAGCGTAGTGCAGCTTACGCTTGCCGAGTTCCTTCCGGTAGCCAACTATCCGGCCGAGCCGGTCGACGCCGCGCTCCGACCCGAGTCCGACTTCCGCAAGTCGCTCGCCTCGCTCCGCCCGGGGCGCACCACGATCACGCTCTGGACCTACCCCAGCGAGTTCGACTCCTTCCGCCGTCTTCGCAAAGAGCTCTACCACCTCGGCTTTGCCGTCGCCGCCCGCCCCCTCCCCGAAGGCACCCCCATCAGCGGCTCGCCCGACGGCACGCGGTCGGCGGCGCAGTAGGGTGTTCATGGCGGCGCGCCCGTTGAGCAAGCTGCTAACCTGGCGGCCGCACTGCTGTACCAGCGTCGGGGGGCGTGGCAGAAGTGTCCCAAGGCCGGTAGAATGCGATCGTGGATGGTAACCCTTGATGAAGCCGGTGGCCAGTCCCTTTCAGTCGGACGGCCGAACGACTCGGGGGCGTGGATGGAGGTGTGCAAACCGAAATGGCTGACCAATTCGACCCGACGCCTCTTCCTGACCCTATCGAGATCGAGTGTGTAGCCCAGTTGGTGGAGTGGGTCGAAAAGTGGAAGTGGGGCCCGCCCCCGACACGTGCGTCCTTGTGGTTCCGGGGGCATCGGCAACGCGTGGGTGTATTGCAGCCTGCCTTTCTCCGTTCCAACGTGGAGGAGCTTATTACCGAAGGTCGGTCGTGGGCTGCCTCTGAGTCCGAGTGGGGCGGGCCGGTAGGGTCTGGCGAATGCGAGTTCAATAAGGAGTTCCGCTGCCGTGCGGCTTCATTTGTGAGGGATCCGGATGATTTTGTCGAATTGTATTTCCTTGCACAGCACTACGGGCTGCCCACCCGGCTGCTTGATTGGACAACAAATCCCCTGGCCGCCTTGTTCTTTGCTGTATCTGGCGACTTGAGGGAGGACGGTGAAGTTGTGGTCATGCCGCCGCGCTATGCGGCTGGCGAAGGCAAGTGCATTTACGTTGCGTCTCCAAAATGGGACCCACTTCTGAAACAGGCTGTGTCGGCACTTTTTGGACCGGCGGATATGCCGAACGACGCACAGCCCGTTTTGTACGTTCAGCCGGACGTGACCGATTTTCGAATATCCCAACAGGGCTCGCGCTTCTCGTTGCACACGACGAACCAGCCGGCCTTTCCTGAAAAGGCGATTGTCCGGCTGCGCGTACCGGCAGATGTGAAATGGAAACTGGCCATGTCGTTGCGAACGATGGGACTCACGTGGGTTTCACTTTTCGGCGATTTGCAGCATCTATGCCGTGAGATGGCCGACAAGATTGGCGTGCACCTGCCCGGCGAATTCGACGGCCCCTGCCCCCCGTAGCAACGCCGCAAGTGACTGAACCGCCGGTGAGGTTTCTATGAACACGTTTCCGATTCGCCGCATCGAACGCAGCCGGGCCCAATCCGTCGAGCCCCTGGGGAGCAAGCCGAAGTTCCGGTTCCTCGAGGGCCGACCGGCGGCTGTTGTCCAAGGGCGAAGACCGCGGCACGGGTGAGGTTGGGGCAGTCGCATGGGGAATGCGTGCCCTGCAGAAGGAGTGCTTGCTAGATGGGCTAGTAGCCGATACCATGAATAAGTGGAATAGGACATGTCGCTAACGCAGAACGAGTTTGAGGCCATTCTCGCGGACAACACCAAACGTATCGATGCCGACATTTCCTGGAGCGAGGATGAGGACCACTCGCCTAGTGTCGAGTTTCGTGCGGAGGTGCGATCCGACGCCGGTTATCCGCTGTTCGTGCGAGGGAGCTATAATCCGTTGGCCCAGACGCTCACCTACTGTGTGATCCATCGTGGAGCCGGCCGCATATATGGACTCGACTTGGGCAAAGACCACCATAACCCAGATTGCCACGACGTGGGTCGGCGCCACAAACACCGCTGGAATGAACCTGTCCGCGATAAGGAAGCCTATCCTCCCAGCGACATCACCGCGCCGGCGAGTGATCCCGTGGCCGTTTGGCGACAGTTTTGTCAGGAAGCCGGTATTCAGCATGACTACGCGATGCATGAACCACCTCCGGTCCAGTTGGAGATGTTCGAATGAGTATTTGCGAGACTCTTAAGAACACCGTAGGCGAGTTGTTTGAATGCGAAGACGCGAATGAGCATGTGCGCATTCGAACGCCGTACCTTTATCCCGACGGCGATTATATCGATTTGTTCGTGAAGCCGTCGGCGGAAGGCCTTACCGTAAGCGACCTTGGCGAAACAGCGAGGTGGCTTCGCATGCAAACCATCTCGCTACGAAGGTCGCCGAAGCAGCGACAGATGATCGACGACGCGTGCCTGACGCACGGAGTGGATTTCTATCGAGGAATGTTGGCCGTTCGCGCCAAGACGGACGGTTCCGATTTGAGCGCCGCCATTACACGACTGGGCCAGGCGGCGCTGCGAGTGTCGGACCTGTGGTTTAGTTTTCGGACGCGGGCGTTTGAGTCGGCGACCGATGAAGTGGCCGACTTCCTTACCGAACGGCAGATTCCCTTCGACCGCGGCGAACGGCTGGTAGGCCGTTCCGGACGAACCTACAGCATCGACTTTCACACCCGCACGCAGCAACGCAGCAATTTGATCGCGGTGCTCAGTACGGGGAGCCGATCGGCGGCCGCGCGCGTGGTGGAGCACGTGGTAGCAACATGGTACGACCTCAATCACCTGCAGCTCGGGCAGGAGCCGGTGGGGTTTGTCTCTTTGTTTGACGACACGCTCGACGTGTGGCGGCCCGAGGAGTTCCGGCTCGTCGAGGAGATTTCGACCGTTGCCCGATGGTCGGCGCAGGATGAGTTCGTGGGGCTGCTGGCCGCGGCGTGATACAAGTGCTGCACTGGAGGTATTGTCGGAGTTGCCCTGGACTGCGACTGATTGTCATGACAAATACGGCCCCCGTCCATCCAGAGCTGATTCGCTGGGCAATCGACCGCTCGGGGTTGGCGTCTGAGGATCTGGCTACAGCGTTCCCCAAGCTCGACGAGTGGAAACGAGGCAAACGCCTTCCCACCTTCCGGCAATTGGAGGCGTTTGCCAAGAAGACGATGACGCCGTTAGGGTATCTGTACCTTGACGCGCCGCCGGAGGAACGGCTCCCCATTCCCGACTTCCGCACCGTGGGCGACGCGCGCATCGATCGCCCGAGCCCGAACCTGATCGAAACAATCCAGGCAATGCAGCGCCGCCAGGCATGGATGCGGGAGTACTTGATCGAACAGGCAGAGAAGCCGCTTGGTTTTGTCGGTGCCGCGAAGCACAGCCGAAATGTCGTTTCGCTGGCTGCCCGCATTCGCGACACCTTGGGCCTTATCGTTGATTGGGCCGAGCTTCATTCGACGTGGGAGGACGCACTGCGCACATTGCGCCAATCGGCGGAGCACATCGGGATTCTCGTTGCAACCAGCAGCGTGGTGGGACTGAACAATCATCGCCCGCTCGATCCCCAGGAGTTCCGTGGCTTCGTGGTGTGCGACTCGTACGCGCCGCTGATCTTCGTCAATGGTGCCGACTCGAAATCGGCGCAGATGTTCACCTTAGCGCATGAACTGGCTCACGTCTGGCTGGGCCAGGATGGCTTGTTTAATTTGATCAAGACGATGCCACACGACGATGACACGGAGCGATACTGCAACCAAGTCGCCGCCGAATTCCTGGTTCCGCGACGGAAACTCTTGGAGCGGTGGCAGGAGGCGCAAGCAACCGGGAAGCCCTTCCAGACGATTGCCCGCTGGTGCAAAGTGAGTCCGGTCGTAGCGGCCCGACGGGCATTGGACTTGAGATTGATCAGCAAGGCGCAGTTCTTCGTGTTCTACGAACAAGATCAGGAAGACTGGCGGCATCGGAAGGCGGAAGAGAAGGTGCGCAAGAAGGGCGGACCCAACTTCTACGATGTGCAAGACGTCCGGTTAGGCAGGCGATTCGCCTATGCCGTCGTGCGAGCCGCGCGCGAGGGCCGACTCTTGTTCCGCGAGGCATACCAGCTAACCGACCTCAAAGGGCAGACCTTCAATCAATACGCCGACCGTCTCATTCAGAGGATGAAGGATGAGCGACGGTAGGCGCTACCTGCTTGATGCCAACGTGTTCATCGAGGCTTACCAGGGATACTACGCCTTTGATATCTGTCCCGGCTTCTGGCAGTCGCTCCTTCGCCAACACGGTGCAAAACGTGTCTTCAGTATCGACAAGATCGAGGACGAACTCGCGGCAGGCCACGATTCATTGAGCAATTGGGCGACCGACACAGCTCAGAATACATTCTTCAAGCGTACGGCAGACAAGCGTGTCGCGGATGCTTTTACGGAAATGATCAAGTGGGTTCAGGCAGATAAGCAATTCACCGTCGAGGCGAAGGCGCGATTTGCGTCCGTTGCAGACGGTTGGTTGATCGCCTATGCGAAAACCAATGCCTTGATCGTGGTTACCCGGGAAACCTATGTTCCCGACGTGAAAGTGAGGGTCCCTATTCCCAACGTCTGTCTCGAATTTGACGTCGAATTCTGCAACACATTCGAGATGCTCCGCGATCTGAAGGTGCAATTCGTCTTGAGAAAGCGAACGACAAAGTGATTTTGGATGAACGGCCGCGGCGGCCCCGTCAAAACTCCGCGCTGCCCGGCGTGCGGGGGAAGGGGATGACGTCGCGGATGTTGGCCATGCCGGTGATGAACTGGACGGTGCGTTCCAGGCCCAGCCCGAAGCCGGCGTGCGGGACGGTGCCGTAGCGGCGCAGGTCGAGGTACCACCAGTAGTCGTCGGCGCCCAGGTCCTGCTCGGCCATGCGCTGCCGCAGTACGTCGAGCCGCTCCTCGCGCTGGCTGCCGCCGATGATCTCGCCCACCTTCGGCACCAAAACGTCCATCGCCCGCACCGTCTTGCCGTCGTCGTTCACCCGCATGTAGAACGGCTTGATCGTGCGGGGATAGTCGTAGACGATGACCGGGCGCTGGAACTTCTTCTCGGTCAGGTAGCGTTCGTGCTCACTTTGCAGGTCCACGCCCCACTCGATTGGAAACTCGAACGCCTCGCCCGACTTCTCCAGGATGGCCACCGCCTCGGTGTAGGGCAGGCGGACGAACTCGCTCTGGACGATGGCACGGAGCGTTTCGACGGCCGTCTTGTCGATGCGCTGGTTGAAGAAGTCCATGTCTTCCGGGCACTGCTCGAGCACGTCGGCGAAGATGCGTTTGAGGAATGCCTCGGCCAGGTCCATGTCGTCGGGCAACTCGTAGAAGGCCATTTCCGGCTCGACCATCCAAAACTCGGCCAGGTGCCGGCTGGTGTTCGAGTTCTCCGCGCGGAAGGTGGGGCCGAACGTGTACACCTTGCCCAGCGCGCAGGCGAACGTCTCGGCTTCAAGCTGCCCGGATACGGTCAGGTACGCCGGCCGGTCGAAGAAGTCGAGCGCGAAGTCGATGTCCGGGCCTTTGCGGGGCGGGCTGTTCAGGTCGAGCGTGGTGACCTGGAACATCTCGCCGGCTCCCTCGCAGTCGCTGGCCGTGATGACGGGCGTGTGGACGTACAGGAACCCCTCCTCCTGGAAAAACCGATGGATCGAGTTGCACACGCAGTTCCGCACGCGGGCCACGGCGCCGAAGGTGTTGGTCCGCGGGCGCAGGTGCGCGATGGTGCGGAGGAACTCGAAGGAGTGATGCTTCTTCTGCAGCGGGTAGCTGTCTACGTCGGCGGTGCCCAGCAGCGCGACCCGCCGGGCCTCGACCTCCGTGGCCTGCCCCTTCCCCGGCGACTCCTTCACGAGCCCCTCGATCTCGACGCTGCACCCGGGCGAAAGGCGTTTCACTTCCGACTCGTAGTTGGGCAGCCCGCCCGGTGCGACTACCTGGATATTGCCGAAGCACGAGCCGTCGTTCAGCTCGATAAAGCTGAACCCCGCCTTCGAGTCGCGCCGGGTTCGCACCCAGCCCTGCAGGAGTACCTCGGTCCCGATGGCGTCAGACCGGCGGGCTTGGGCAACAGATCGTTTCGTGGACATGGTTCGCTTCCGTTCGGTTGGTTCTTGGGCGTATGGCCTATCAGTTTCGCCCAAAACATTCCGCGAATCAACCCGTAGTCACGGAATTTGCCGCTTCGACTGCACGCTCCGGCGGTATTCCAGCGGCGTCATGCCGGTCAGTCGTTTGAAGACCAGTCGCATTCGCGCTACGCTGGAAAACCCACAAGCTCGGACGGCAGTTTGGAACTTGAGGCTGCCTGGGGCGGTCAGAAACTGCTTGGCCCGTTCGACTCGCTTGCGGCTGACGTATTCATGTGGAGTACAGCCGAGCAGCCGCTGGAAATGGATCTCCAAGTTCCGGCGTGAGATCGCGGTGACTTCAACAAGCCGCTCGATTCCGAACGGCTCGCTCAGATGGTCGTGAATATAGTGCAGCGCGGCGGCCAGGTGGGGGTCCTCGACGGCAATGGTGTCGGTCGACTGCCGGGCAACGACGCAGGCGGGCGCGACCGCCAGATCGTCCGGAACCGGCAGGCCGTCCATCAGCCGATCGAGTATTCGCGCGGTCTCAAATCCCAGCCGCCAGGAGTCCCGCAAGACGCTGCTTAGCGTCGGCTGACAAAACTCGCAAAGCGTGGGGTCATCCTCCATTCCAATCAGAGCGATGTCGTGCGGGATCTGAAGCCCTAACCTGCCGCATTCCTCCATGACCGCGCGGGCGCGATAATCCTGAACGGCCAGCAGCCCGATCGGTGGCCGGAGCCGTTTAAGCCACCGAACCAACAGTGTGGTTCGCTTCTGCCAACTGGCCCAGGGCCCAGCGCTTACCGGTACCTGCAACACGTCGCATGTCGCCCCGGCTTGCTCGGCGCACTCAGCGAAGCCGCGGCAACGCTCTTCGGAAAACCAGAACCCATCCAGGCCAAAATAAGCGAGCCGGCGGAAGCCGCGGCCCAGCAGGTGCTCCGCCGCCAGCCGCCCCATGGCGTAGTGATCGGGCCGCACGCGTGGAAATCCTGTCTCGCGCAGCGTCGATGCGCCGTTTACGAGGGGGATGCCGAGTCGATGTGCCGAACGAATATCTGCCTCATTGAGAATCGCGGCAAACACACCGTCTCCCGGCCAGCCGCGAAGGTCGTCGATCGACAGCGCCCTCTCCCCGGCGCCAATCAGGGAAGGAGGGCTGGTTGTTAGCGACCAGCCGCCATGGTCCTTGGCATAGTCCATCACTCCGCGAAGAAAGATTGTCATGTGTGGCACGGCAAGCGGATAGGCAATTGCCACATGCCGCCGTGCTTTGGATGTGTAGCTCGGAGCCATCTCGATTCTCCTCGACCCGGAGGAAACCGCCAATGCGCGGGGGTCGGCGCGCACGGGTGTGACTCCCACGGCAATGCGTGCGCAAATCGACCCCGGTTTGCGCAATTAGGTCATTGCTTCACGCAACAACGCCAATTTATGATAACATAAGAAAAGCATGAACGGGATAGGTCGAGCGGCATCTTCAGGACGGTCGACGGTAGGGACGAGCGTAACGCAAGCTCCACCTGCGGCAATTACCATATTGCGTGTCGCGATTTTTGCTATTCTGGTCAGATTCTGCTAAACTGGGACTCGTGATGGCAGCGGGTGCTGCCGCAATCGGCGACGCGTGCCTGCCGAGCAAAGACACAGAAACGGCACGCGAGCAAAACCGTGTGCTCAGGTCAAGTACCGTTCGGGCTTGTAATCACTTGGGGCCTTTCAGCGTCCCGCAAGCGGTTGCGACCAATCCTAGAAAGAAAGGGGTGTTGCCATGCGTGAGTTCAGACAGTCTTCAATTGGGTTGCTCGTTGTTTGCCTCGCTTTTACAGCAAGCCCGCCGGTGACGGCCGGACTTATCGAAAACGGCAGTTTTGAAGCCGATACCGGCGGGAAGTTCGATTCGTGGAACTATACCGATCAGAACTTCGGTCCCACATCCAAAACGGTAGCCAGTGTGTCGACCACGCCGGCGGTCATCGGAGGAACCAAAAGCGCGAGCCTGGTGCCGGGGACAACCAATGGGGGCTTTCTGTTTCAGACGGTGAGCGCCGCAGGCCTCCCTCATTTTACGATTGATTTCGACTTCGCCGTATTGCCTGGCACCAGCGGTCGAACTCTCGGCTTGGTGACCAACGATGAATTAGTGAATTTTGCCGTTTATTACGCCGCCAATGGCGCCGCGGAGCTTCGATTCTATCCCGGTCCCGGCGGCTCGTGGCAGTCAACCGGTTTGTCCGTCAGTACGACGCCGAGCTGGGATCAGACTCCCGTGGTCAACCACCTGAAGCTTGAAGGAACGGACTACGGGACGCTAGACGCGTCGTTGACGGCAACGCTTACAGGCGGCGTGGCGGACGGAACGTTCACTTGTACCCCGATTCTGTCAACTACGAAGCGACTTACAACATTTGGTTTCCAAGGATACTATCGCGATACCGCGTTCCTGGTCGACAACGTGTCCGTCATTCCCGAACCTTGCACGTTCATGATGCTTGGCGGAGCACTCGCGGGCCTGCTTTGCTGCACGCGGCGGAGGCGCGGGTAACCAACGGAAGCGAGAGAATCGAGGAGCTTCTTTATTCGTTGACACCGTACCATTCAGGGTGCGAGTTTTTCGGAGTGTTTCCGATATCCGTAAACAGTTGTGGCCGATTCAAGAAAGGGTGATGCTGCTATGTCGAGATTCGGAGTATTGTCAGTCGTATTGCTCGTTGTTGGCTTCGTAATTGCCACAGGTCCGCCGGTGACGGCCGGACTCATTGAGAACGGCGCTTTCGAATCGGTTACCGGTGGAACGTTCGATTCGTGGAACTACCTTCCCGCCACTGCCGGCGGATCGGTAGCCAGCGAGTCGGCAGCGCCGGCGGTTCTCGACGGGAACTATAGCGCGAGGATCGTGTCGGGAAATTTGCAGGGTGGCCGGCTGTGGCAGGAGCTTGGCGGAGTCGCGTGGCGCAACTTCGCTTGGAGCCTAGACTTTGCCGTGACCGACGCGGGTGCCGCGAGCGACAGGTCGCTCTGCATTCTTACCTATTCGGGTACGATGAGCCCGACCAACCCAAGCGAAAACAATGTGGACTCCATCCGTGTGAACGGCGATGGCAAGCTGCAGTTTTTCAAAGGTGGTAGCTGGACGAACGTGGGAGACGTCATAATGAGTGACGATCTTGATAATCCGATGTTGAATACGCTGCAGTTTGTGGGCGAGAATTACGGCACAGCCGCCCAAAAGTTTACCATGATTCTTAATGGAGGCACGCCGTACGTTAATACGGGCTACGTTAACAACGGCATGGTGAAATACTTTTCCGTTGCCGGGCACGTCTCCTCCGTCGACTACCTGGTCGACAACGTATCCTTTGTTCCGGAGCCTTCCTCGGTTGTGTTCCTTTCAATGGCGCTCGCGGGTCTGCTGGCCTGCACGCGGCGGAGGCGGGCATAACCAGCGAAAGGGAGGGAACCGATGTGCTACCGCAATCGCAAAACACGGATCGCAAAGGGTCTCGGTTTTACGTTGGTCGAGTTGCTTGTGGTCATTGCCATCATCGGCATTTTGATTGCGCTGCTGTTGCCGGCGGTGCAAGCGGCGCGTGAGGCGGCACGCCGGATGCAGTGCAGCAACAACATGCGGCAGATAGGGCTGGCAATGCACAACTACGCCTCCGCTTGGCGGGAGTATTTCCCGACGGGCAATACCGGCGAGTTGGATCGCTGGAAGCCCGGGCTCTGGACGCTCCTGCTCCCCTATCTAGAACAGCAGCCTCTGTACGACCGGCTTGACGTGACCGGCGCGACCGACACGATTGACGACGAGGACAACAAGTACACGGTCATTCCGATGTACATATGCCCCTCCTGGCCCCATCCCGCCGTCTACCGCAACATGTCGCCCCGTTGGATCAACGGGGCAATGGTCACGTATCGAGGTACCTGCGGGGCGTATCCCACCGTAAAACCCTACACGCAGTTAACGGATGGGAACTGTCCGCACAACGGCATGTTCGGGATGAACTGGGCGCGCCGAATGGCCGACGTGACCGACGGCCTGAGCAACACCATCGCCATGGGCGAGTTCGTGCAGATGGACCGGACGGGCACTTACGCATCGCCTCCGGGCAACGTCCGGCCGTGGCTTCTGGGATCCAGTTGGACTATGGGCATGTATGGCTGCATGGTCGTAGAGTACCCGATTAATGCCGACGTAGACCGCTTCGGCGAGGGCATCCCGGGCCACTGGCTTCCCATGGGCAGCCATCATGCCGGAGGAATGAACGCGCTGGTTGCCGACGGCAGCATGACGTTCCTGTCCGACAGCATCAACCTGGAAATGTACCGGCAGTTGTGTACCGTGAACGGTGGGGAGCCGGTCAGCGTGCCGTGAGGTCTAAGCAATATGAATGTCCGGCTGCGGTTTGACGTCGTGTATATGGCGGTGCTTTGCAGGTGCAGGAAAGGACTTGCAGTTGAACTCGGGACCGGTCCTGCTGGAGTCCCGGCTCTAGCCGGCTGGAAAAGCCGCCTAAAGGCGGGACTCCAGCTTGCTGTAAGTCCATTCCTGCACCCGTGCTTTGTTGTATGGAAACAGCTTTTGAATTGCGAAGCCAATCCGTTGATACTCTGGTGAGAGCCATGCAAACATCCAATAAGTGGTTACTGCTCGGGCAAGACTGCCCGATTTGCGTCTTTCTGGCGACGATGATGCTGCTCGTGGCCGCAATGACATGGGCTGGTTGCGGCAGAAGCGACCGCGAACTGACGCCTTTAACCGGCAAGGTGCTGTACGAGGGTGAACCGCTACGGTTCGGTTCGGTGATATTCGAGCACGAGTACGGCCAACCGGCTACCGCCGCCATCCAGCCCGACGGCGCCTTTGTGTTGGCCACGCGCGGCGAGGCAGCGGGGACTGTTGTGGGCACGAGGCGCGTTCGGGTGGCGTGCTACGAGGGGCAGGATCCCGCCAGGAGGTCCGATCCCGACGGAGGAGGTGAACTTGGACGATCATTGATTCCCGAAAGGTATACGTCCTTCGCGACGAGTGGCCTTACGGTCGAGGTTCGTCCTGGAACCAACGAACCTGTTATGTTGAACTTGACAAAATAAAGGGCATCCCATGCACTGCGCACTCCAATCCTTCAGCGTTCTGATACTGTTGAGCGCATGCGCTTTCTCTCAGCAGTACACGGAGGAAGACATTCAGAGGCGGCATACCACCTCGTATCCGATATCGCGCCTTCACCGCGACTGGGTTTATCAGGATCATGGCCTCAACAGCGCCGAATGTTTTGTCGCGGCGGATGACAACCGCGTGGAACAGGCCATGGTCCGCAAGGTGCTTGCTGAATTGAAGGTGCGGGGCGTTGTCGCCGAGGGGCTGGACGAGTCGCTTGCAGCTCTGGTGGAAGGCCGGAAACCGGGCAACGATCCCGCGTGGAAGGAGCTGTATTTCAAGGCGTGCGAAATACGTCGCACGGAACGCTTGAGGGCCTTTGACCGTCACCCCCGCCAGTTCGTGTACGCGAAGCACTTCGTGTTCGGCGATTGCCAAGCGATGTTTGCCATGACCGATCATCTCACGGATGCGATTTTTCGCGAATGCGGTCGGGATTATCGCATGAACTCGCAGCTTTGCATGATGACCATTCACGAGGACGGGACGGTTTCCACCGAGGTTCTTCTCGACTGCCCTGAAGGAGTCGTGCGCGATCCGAGTCTCTCGTACGACGGCAAGACGTTGGCATTCTCAATGCGTCGCACCGACCACGACGGGGACGACGATTTCCACCTCTACACCATGAACCTGGCCGACCGGAGCGTCCGCCAGATCACGTCCGGGGCCGGAACGGCCGACATGGAGCCGGAGTGGCTGCCCGACGGCCAGTTGATCTTCACGTCCACCCGGTGCGTCTTCTCGGCTCCGTGCTGGTGGTCCAGCGTGTGCAATCTCTATACGTGCGATGCGGAAGGGCGCTACATCCGCCGCCTGGCCGTCGACCACGGCCATACCGTGTTTCCCCGGCTGATGCAGGACGGCCGAGTCATCTACACCCGCTGGGAATACTCCGATCGGTCGGCCGGCTACCTGCACAGCCTCTTCGTGATGAATCCGGACGGCACGAACCAAACCGAGTTCTACGGGAACAACTCGCAGTTCCCGGCGGCGTTGCTCCATGCCCGAAGCGTGCCGAACTCGACTATGGTCATCGCAATCTCCGGTGCGCACCACATCGACCAGCGCGGCAAACTGGTCATGATCGACCGGAGGGAGGGGGCCCAAGCCGGTTTCGGGGTGACCTACCTTGCTCCGGAAAGAGAGTATCCTTACCAGGAAAGCCTGGGGACCAGCGGCAGCATCGTCCATGACACCGGAGGGGAGCAGTTCCAGTACCCCTATCCACTCGATGAAGACAACTAAGTCGTCTCCTATTCGCCCGAGGGTGGTCCGGTGCGCGGACTCAAGGGGATCAAGGACGGCCCGTCGGGCAGCCCGGCATTCGGCATCTACTGGATGCATCGCAACGGGCAGCGGGAACTGCTGATCTACGATCCGGTGATCTCCTCCGGCCAGCACGTACCGCTCACCCACCCGCATCAGCCTTTTCAGCGGACTTCGACGGTGGACGAACGCCGTACGACCGGTCAGTTTTACGTTCAGGACATCTACTACGGCCCCGGCCTGGAAGGCGTCACGCGGGGTACAGTGAAGAAGGTGCGCGTGGTCGGGCTGGAGTATCGAGCCAAGGGTACGGTGGCATTGGGGTTGCATCCGTGGGGCGGACACCAAAATACGCCTTGTGCGATCAACAACGGCAGCTACGACGTGAAACACGTCTTGGGCACGGTCGACGTCGAAGAAGATGGTAGCTGCTTCTTCGAGGTCCCTTCGCGCGTGCCCGTCTTCTTCCAGATGTTGGACGGAAACGGCCGCATGGTGCAGAACATGCGAAGTTGGACCATGGTGATGCCGGGCGAGACGCTTTCCTGCGTTGGGTGCCATGAGGACAAAAATACGACGTATATGGACCAGCAGCCGGTGACGCTCGCATTGAAGAAACGGCCGCAGAGGCTCCAACCCTTCTTTGCACAAGGCGATGAGCCGGTCCGGGAAATGGAGCGTTTCCTGACCGATCCGGAGAAGCGCGCCATGGAGTACCTTGGCACGAACGCGCCCCAGGCGATGGACGTGCCGGGCGGCTTCAGTTATACGCGAGAAGTCCAGCCCATTTGGGACAAACACTGCATCCAGTGCCACGCAGGCGATAAGAATCCGGAGAAGAAGGATGTTCCTCTCAGCCTGTTGGGCGATTATCGACCGATTACGAACGAGGAAATCTATGGCCGGGCAAAATGGCGGTTGACGCACCGGGGCTATGAGAACAGCACGAAGGGGCACCCGGGGCGAGCGTTCAGTGAGTCGTATATCGACCTGACCGACTTCGGGTACAACGCGAAGATCCCGCCGGCCGGGATCGGCACGAAAGCCGACGTGCGCGTCGACAAGGTCTATCTTGCGTACTTCGACGGCAAACCGGAGAACGTTCCAAACCCCGACGCCGTCGGCTATAGTGCCGATGAGTATGCAGGCAACGGCATCATCAACTGGCTGCACGTTTCCAGCGTTCCCGCCATGCTCCCGCCGTACGCCTACGGCTCGACGTCGAGCTTGAGGTTCATGGCAAAGACTTGGATGGCCCCGCACCCCAAGCCAGCCCCTGAAGCGAGGCGGGTGGAAGGGCGCTGCCCCAACGGCGGTGGCCCGACCCCACTTCCACCGACGGGGCGAAGCCGGTAGGCTAAGGGCTGTTTTGGGCTGCGACACCGTGCAACTCGACCGCGGAGGGCTGGGTTATGGCGAAGGATAAATCCAAGAGCGACAAGAAATCGAGCGGAGCCGAAATGCCACCGGAAGCATCGAGCAATCGCGCGTCGCCTGCCTACCTCGAACCCCGCAAGGCCCGCAATCGGCCGAAATTGAAGCGAAAGGAGTATGAACGCGAACTGGAGAAGCTCCAGATCGAGCTGGTGAAGCTCCAGTACTGGATCAAGCAGAAGGGCTTGAAGGTGGTGGTCATCTTCGAGGGCCGCGACGCCGCCGGCAAGGGCGGCGTGATCAAACGCATCACCTACCGGCTGAACCCGCGAATTACCCACGTGGTCGCCCTGGCAACCCCTACCGAGCGCGAGAAGACCCAGTGGTACTTCCAACGGTACGTGGCCCACTTGCCGGCGGCGGGTGAAATGGCGCTGTTCGACCGGTCGTGGTACAACCGGGCCGGCGTCGAGCGGGTGATGGGTTACTGCACCGATGAGGAATACGAGGAGTTCATGCGTTCCTGCCCCGAGTTCGAACGCATGCTGCTCCGCAGCGGCATCCGGCTTGTCAAATACTGGTTCAGCGTCAGCGACGAGATGCAGGAGCACCGCTTCCAGAAACGGAACACCGACCCGCTGCGCCGCTGGAAGCTCAGCCCGATGGACCTCGAAGCGCGTGCCCGGTGGATCGACTACTCGCGGGCGAAGGACGAGATGTTCAAGTACACCGACCTGAAGCAGGCCCCGTGGTACGTGGTCGACGCCGACGACAAGCGCCGCGCGCGGCTAAACTGCATCCACCACCTGCTCAGCCTGTTCGAGTACCAGGACCTGACGCCTCCGCCGCTCGAATTGCCCGCCCGGCAGGAAGACGGCGCCTACATCCGCCCGCCGATCACCGACCAGACGATCGTGCCGGAAAGATATTGACTACAGCGTGGCCATATCAACATTGTTGAAGTCGCGGCGGTAGTAGCCCATGTACTGGACTTTGCTCTCCATGGCGGCGATGACGGCGTGGGTGAAGTTGACGTTCTCGAAGGTTTGCGCGCTGCCGAGCCCGCCGGGCGTGAATACGTTGATTTCCATGAGCTTGTCGCCAACGATGTCGAGCCCGACGAGGAACATGCCGTCTTCGACGAGTTTGGGCCGGACGATTTCGGCGATTTGCAGCGCGCGGCTGTCGATGACCGCCTGGGCCTTGTGCCCGCCTGCGTGAATGTTGCTGCGGATGTCTTCGCCGGCGCGCTGGCGCCGGAACGCGGCGTAACGGCCCTTGTACCGTAGCGGCTGGCCGTTCATCATGAACAGGCGAGTGTCGCCCTCGATGGCGGCGGGCAGGTACTCCTGGGCAATCACATAGCCGTCGCGCGCGATGGCGTCGATCATCTGGTTCAGGTTGCCCAGGTCGTTCTGGCGGATCAGGAACACGCCCTCGCCTCCGGAGCCCTGGAGCGGCTTGATAACGATATCGCCGATTTCGCGCGCCAGGGCGCGAATTTCGCTCCGGTCGCGCGTGATGAGCGTTCTGGGGCGGACCTCTTCCGGGAAGAGCTGAAAGTACATCTTGGTCATGGCCTTCGCCAAGCCGTCGGGGTCGTTCAGCACCACCACGCCGCGGCGCAAGGCCGCGCGGCCGAACATGATGCCGGCGGTCGTGGCCCAGGGGCGCTTGATGCGGTCCTCGGCCGGATCGTTCCGCAGCATGAGCACGTCGAGATCGTCGACGGTGATGCGTTCGACGCGCGCCTTCGGGCCCTGCAACTCGGCCAAAAAGGTCTTGTTCGACTTGTAGTTGTTCTTCGGGGGCCTTCTGGCGCGGGCGCGCACCGACCCGTCGAGGTCGAACGCCAGATCGCCCACCCCCATGTGCCATGCCTCATGGCCGCGGTTGATCGCCGTCATGGCAAGACGCGTTGTCGTATAGCCGGCCTGCTCGGTTTGGACGTCGTTGACAATGAACCCAATTCTCATCGTGATTTCCTTCGAGGGAACCGTAGTAGGCCCCGCGAGCCGAGCGGGGCTTGGTGCAAGCCATGTGTATCGGTGTGCCGCTCGGCTCGCGGCGCCTATCCCAGCAAATCAGCAACGGTAAGTCCTTGGCGGAGGCGGGCAAGGCGTTGCTTCACCGCGGGCCGGTCCAGGTAGCGCGGCCGCAGCGGGGCCGGCCGCAACACCTCGCGGTGCTGCAACTCGCGCACCAGCGGCAGGTGCTCCACGGCAATTTTACCGACCAGCAGCGGTTCCACGTCGCCGCCGCCTCGAAGGTAGTCCAACACCTCTACAAGTCCGCGGAGGTATACCACATCCTTCGTAAGACCGCCACCCCGGTACACCCGCATCGCAATCGTATAGGCAATCCGTTGTGCAAACCCGTAGGTCCGGCACAGCAGCCGAAACGTATCGACCAGCGACGCGCCTTCGATCATCTGGTGCGCGGCCACCACCCGGGCGGCGAGCAACCGCATTCGGGCGCGGCTGAGCCCCTCGACCAGGTATTCGGCCAGCACCGCCAACCCCTCCTGAAGCGCCTCGTAGCCGGCCAGTCCGGTGTGCAATTGCGCAAATCGCTGCGAATGACCATTGAAGTAGGTGACCAGGTGGGTTCCCACTTCGTGCTGCAAGAGCGCATCGACCCGCTTGGCCGGCACGCGCACCTGCCGCCCAACTAGCAAGGTATCGCGCGAGACCATCAGTCCGGAATACAAGTCCTCGCGAATACTCACTTTGGCACAGAACGACGGGTATTGCTTGCGGTACTCGGCGATTTCGGCGGCGGCCAACTCGGCAAACTGGTGCGCGCCAACCTGCTTTCCTGCGCTCTCTTCCCGGGTATGGGGCGGCAAGGTCGAAAGCAGTTGGTGGGCGAGCATCAGCAGCGGGGACGGTACGCCGCCGTACACTTGCAGGCTGCCATGTACGAACCGGGCCGTTCCGACGTCGGACATCATGGTAATCTGGCGGTCGATCTCATCTTGGCGCTGGTAGAACAAGTCGGCCAGCGACGGGTCTTCGGTCCGCTCGACGGGCACCGCGTAAAGGCGTCGTTTCGCCAAGGACGGCTCGAAGCTGAGAGGCCGATAGACGAACTCCGGCGGCACCTGGAACAGATCGCGGCGAAACGCCCGCCATGCCGCCTCGGCGTTGACCGGCGTTACTTGCAACAGGAAGTCGAACGAATGGGCAATGGCGGCCAGTTGCCGATCGACTTCCCAAACGGCCTTGACCATCGCGCGGCGCCCCAGCGCGTGGTGATGCTGCGGCTTGGCCTTGGTATAGGAGCGGGTAAAGGTGAAAAATGCCTGCTCCAATGCGCGGCTGAGCCCCCTGCGGAGCACTCGCAAGGTGGGCGAGAAGACTTCGTCGGCCGATGCATCGCGGAAAATCGGCCGCACTTCCAACCCGAGCATCCGACAGCCAAATCGGCCTGCGTCTTTCAGCCCCAACAACGGCGGCAAACCCGGCGGACGGGCGTAACTGTGCGATCGAACCTCGACTTCGGCCCGCTGCCGATGCACGCGAATCTTCTCCAGCGACTTCTGCAGCGTGTAGATTGTCCCGGTCGGGACTGTTGGACCTCGTGTGCAAATGGCGAACCCCGGCCTCCACTTCGCCACCACGCCGCCGGCCGACAGTGAGAGGCCGGCAGCCGGCTTTGCATCCATCCGGATGGGCAGCGACGGGGCGGCGTCGGGCAGGAAGCGGGCCGGCTCGCCGTCGGCCGCCGTCCATATCTCCACCAGCAGGAAGGCACCGAATTCCTCGGACATTTGGGCCACGATGCGCTGCACCAGCCTGGCAAGCCCGCTGCGTAAGTGGCCGTCGCCCGGTGCGATCAGGAACGCCGGCTCCCCGCTGACCAGTTGCGACGTGCCCGGGTCGGCACGGCCTACCGGCTGCCGATATAGGCACAGGAAGGGCAACTGCCTGTCGATGTGCAATCGGCCGCCTTCAGGCAGGGTTCGCCGAATTCGGCGGTTCTGTGCCAAGCGCGAGCACACGTCGTCAATGAAGGCGTCGGTGATCCGCTCGTGGGCCGACTCTCTTTTCTTGGCTGTCACGACTGCATGCCGCTTTCTGATAGCAGCGCTACGATATTCTCCCCGGCAGCGGCCAGTGCCCGTCCGAGTGCCGCATGCGACCCTTCATCCAGTTCACCGGTCCATTCGTTCATGAAGACCTTCTTCACTTCAACGGCCAAGGCACAAACCGACTGGGGAAATGCGAGGTGAATCCACCGGACGAAATGTCCACCCTCGAATTTTACGTTACGTCCCACGTCGAGTGGCCGGCCCCGAAAAACAACCGACCGCATGGAATGCTCGAAACGATCCGCAACGTGACCCCACCTAAGGGGGTCCATGTTGCTTGTTCCCAGGTTAATTGTCGGATTGGCTGCCGCCGCGTCGGGCTGGGCCTCGCGACCGCCGCGGCGATGGTTGTAGCTGTGCACGTCGAACACCACCACGCGTCCGTACCGCTCAACCAATCCGCTCAGCAGTGCTTCAACTTCCTGGTAGAACGCATCATACACCCGATACGATCGCTCCAGGATGGCTGGGGGCAAAGGCTCGCGGTACACTTCAAGCCCCCAGGCATCCTGAGGGGTCAAATAGACCGATTTCTCCCGCGACCGGTTCAGATCGACCTCGAACCGCGACCGATGGACGACGATTCTCGTTGGAGCCATTGCCGTCCACAGCCCGGTGTGGGGGTCTTCCTCGCGAAGGCGTTCCGCTTCGGAAATCGCCAGATTTGAGGCCAGTTCCTCGCGCACTTCGTGGCCGTCGTGAATAGCCGCTGCAACCAGCGGCCCCTCGCCGCGATGAATGGTCCAGGCCGGGGCTTCCATAGAGCACCGTTATAGTGGGTACTTCCGTGCGCCGATAGACGGTCCGGCGTCCTCTCGCGACGGTCAGAGTACCGAGTACTGGGTACTGAGTGCTTGTACCCACCCGGATTATTCACGATAGGTAGGGTGGGTCAAACAAGCCGCTTTCTTGGTGGGCCATCGGTCGCTACTGCCGGTGTGCATCCAGGCGGCGGGGTGTAAAACAGCTTGGTTGCGGCTTGTGCGGGCCCACCAAGAATCACGCGACCTTGACCCACCCTACGTTCTGGGTACTGGGTGCTGAGGCTACACTGCCAAAATGGCAGCCTCCTCTTGGGCGAACGGGCCCGGCGTACAACGATTGGCGGAACGTCGCGACGAGGACACGAGATGGGCCCCTCGGAACCGCTTTTCCCATAACGGTTTAGCGTATCGGCCGGTATTGGCGCGCAGATTGCTTAACGGGGTACACACGCGCCGATTGTGCGCAGCATTGGCAGGCGGCTCGCGGGGCGGGCCTTCTGTTGCACCGTAGGGCGTTTTTCGGGGCCTGGCCGCCGGTGGCGGGGTCCTGTGGCAAAACATACCAGTCGCGATGAGTTTTCGGAGGCTCAAAAGAACATGGCAAAGAAGAAGTCAGCACAGAAGTCCGCCGGGAGTATCAAGTTGCAGCCGCTTGGCGACCGGCTTGTCGTGGAACGAGAAGAGGCCGAGGGGGTGACCGCCGGGGGGATCGTCCTGCCCGACGCGGCCAAAGACAAACCCTCGCGCGGCACCGTCGTCAGCGTCGGCGACGGCCGGCTTCTGGACGACGGATCGCGCAGCGAACTCCAGGTGAAGGTGGGCGACCGCGTTCTGTTCAGTTCCTATGCGGGCGAGCAATTCAAGCTCGGCGAACGGGAACTGCTGTTGATGCGCGAAGACGACATCCTCGCCGTGATTGAGTAGGCTTCGGAACGAACCATTTATGGCGAGCCGGGCTCGCCGCCAGCATACGAGAATTGTAAGGAGAAAAACTCACATGTCCAAAATGATTGCATTCGACCAGGAAGCACGCGACGCCCTGCGCCGCGGCGTTTCTAAATTGGCCCAAGCCGTCAAGGTTACCCTGGGGCCGCGCGGCCGGAACGTTATTCTCCAGAAGAGCTTCGGATCGCCCACCGTCACCAAGGACGGCGTGACCGTGGCCAAAGAAATCGACCTGGAAGACGTTTACGAGAACATGGGCGCCCGCATGGTGCGCGAGGTCGCCTCCAAGACCAGCGACGTCGCCGGCGACGGCACGACAACGGCCACCATCCTGGCCGAGGCCATTTTCAACGAAGGGCTGCGGGCCGTTGTGGCCGGCGTGAACCCCGTGCAACTGAAGCGCGGCATGGACCGGGCCGCGGAAGATATCACCGCGAAGTTGAAGAAGATGTCCATTTCCGTCAAGGACAAGAAGGAAATGGCCCAGGTGGGCTCCGTGGCGTCCAATAACGACGAGGAAATC
Organism: Thermoguttaceae bacterium; assembly: GCA_034005525.1. Classification (GTDB taxonomy): domain Bacteria; phylum Planctomycetota; class Planctomycetia; order Pirellulales; family Thermoguttaceae; genus PWXP01. The sequence goes on from JAVEUP010000001.1 coordinate 127,653, forward strand.
GGCAACCTGCTGGCCGATGCCATGGAACGCGTCGGCAAGGACGGCGTCATTACGGTCGACGAGGGCAAGAGCCTCGCCACCGAAGTCGAGTGGGTCGAGGGTATGCAGTTCGACCGCGGCTATCTGTCGCCGTACTTCGTCACCGACCCCCAGCGTATGGAATGCGTCCTGGACGATGCCTACATTCTGATCCACGAGAAGAAGCTTTCCAACGTGAAGGAACTCGTTCCCGTGCTCGAAGCGGTGGTCAACGCCAGCAAGCCGCTTCTTATCGTGGCTGAAGACATCGACGGCGAGGCGCTGGCCACGCTGGTGATCAACCGCCTTCGCGGCACGCTGAAGGTCTGTGCGGTCAAGGCGCCCGGCTATGGCGACCGGCGCAAGGCGATGCTTGAAGACATTGCCATCCTGACCGGCGGCACGGCCCTGTTCGAGAGCCTCGGCCGGAAGCTGGAGAACGTGACCGTTGCCGACCTCGGCCGCGCCAAGAAGATCGTGATCGACAAGGACAACACGACGGTCATCGAGGGAGCCGGCAAGAGCGCGGAGATCAAGGGCCGCATCGAGCAACTGCGCCGCGAGATCGAGAACACCACCAGCGATTACGACCGCGAGAAGCTCGAAGAGCGCCTGGCCAAGCTGGCCGGCGGCGTGGCCAAGATCAACGTGGGCGCCGCGACCGAAAGCGAAATGAAGGAGAGAAAGGCCCGCGTCGAGGACGCTTTGCACGCTACCCGCGCGGCGGTTGAGGAGGGCATCCTCCCCGGTGGCGGCGTGGCCCTGATCCGGGCCGCTGCTACAGTCAAGCCGGACGGCTTGGCAGGCGACGAAGAGGTCGGCTACAAGATCGTGCTGCGGGCATGCCGAGCGCCACTCACCCAGATCGCTGCGAACGCCGGCCAGGACGGCGGGATTGTCTGCGAGAAGGTGACCGAGATGAAGGGCAACATGGGCTACAACGCGGCGAAGGCCGAATACGAAGACCTGGTCAAGGCCGGCGTGATCGACCCGACCAAGGTGACCCGCACCGCCCTGCAGAACGCTTTGAGCGTGGCCACGCTGCTGTTGACCAGCGACGCCCTGGTGGCCGACAAGCCCAAGGAGGAAAAAGCGCCGGCCCACCCGGGGCACGGCGGTGAAGATATGTATTGATTCGGGCATATCGGCTCTGGGGCGGGGAACCCCCGGGATGCCACGCTTGCCCGAGTTCACAATTGATAGTTCCCCCAATCAACCCGCCGGTCCCCAACGACACTGGGGGCCGGCGGTTTTCGTTTCTCTCGGAGAGACTTCTCGCATGCCCGGGGGTTGTCGACGACCGGCACGAAGCCGACAATGTGTCATCGGATTTTCGGAGAATGACTATGGAACACCTCCCGGCCGGGAACAGCAAATGCGCTCCTTCCGACAACGTATGTGAGCCCGCCGAAAGACCGGGCGCCGCATCCCTCGACGCCATGCTGGGCCGCACGCTGCCCGTGCTGGACGACGGCTTCGTGCGATTGATCGATTACATGGGGTGCGACGCCTCGATCGTCCAGGCCGCGCGAGTGTCATACGGAAGAGGCACGAAACGCATCCACGAGGACCGCGGGCTGATCCGCTACTTGATGCGGCATCGGCACACGACGCCCTTCGAAATGTGCGAACTGAAGCTCCACGTGCGCGTGCCGATGGACTGCTGGCGGCAGTGGATCCGGCACCGGACGGCCAGCGTGAACGAGTATTCCACCCGGTACAGCGAAGCGATTGACGCCACTCAGCGAACCGCCGAAGACGCGTGGCGGCGGCAAGCGGGCTTCAACCGTCAGGGGAGCGCGGGTACGCTCGATGCCGGCAGCGGGGCGCATCTTTCCGCTCGCGAAAGGCAGCTTCAGACCCTTGCCCGCGAAGTGTACGAGGAACGACTTGCGCGGGGCGTCGCGCGCGAGCAAGCGCGGAAGGACCTGCCGCTTTCCACCTACACCGAGGCCTACTGGAAAGTCAATCTCCATAACTTACTGCACTTTCTGGAACTGCGCATGGACCCGGCCGCCCAGCAGGAGATTGCCTCCTACGCGAACGTCATCGGCCACCAGATCGTTCAAGTGTGGGTGCCTCTCACGTGGGAAGCGTTCATCGACTACCGGGTTGACGCGATGACCTTCTCGCGGGTGGACCAGACGATCCTGGCCGCGATGCAGCGCGAGGGCCCCGAGGCGGCCGTTGCGGCGGCCACGCAATCCGGACTGCTTTCTTACGAAGGCGACTGCCCGAAACCCAACCGCGAGCGCGCCGAGCTTGAGGAGAAGCTTCAGCGGCTTGGATTCGGCGTGCCGTGGGGCCGGGCGGGCGGATGAACCCCAACGGAGCAAACCAAAAGGCGAGCGGGGGCCGTGAGGCCCCTGTTTCTGCCTTGGCTTCCACGCCGTTCGTCGCCCATGCGCCCGGCAACCGGAAACATACCAGGGGTGTAGTTTGTCACGAAGACGCTGAACTGCGCAATCTCGTGAAGAAACAGGGGCCTCACGGCCCCCGCTCGCCATGTCTACTTCTTGCCCACAAAGAAGCCATAGGCGCCGAGTTCAAACACACTCTTTTCGCCAGTGGCCGCGTCCCGTGCCAGCAATGGGCGGAACCCGGCTTCGCCGGGCAGTTGGACGGCCACGCGCACCGGCCGGTTCTTCAGGTTCACCACGGCGATGACCCGGTCGTCCCCGAGCGTTCGCAAGTACGACAGCACCGCGTCAGGGGCATCGTTGTCAAGCCATTCAACTGCCCCTCGCGTAAGCGCCGACTCTTCACCCCGCAAAGCACAAAGCTTCCGGCAGAAAGCGAAACGCGCCGTGCCCTCCGGCGTTTGCCCATTGGCCCAGTCGATCGGTGCACGGCCGAAGATGCTATGACGGGCGGTATCGGCGACTTCCTGGCCGTTGTAGACAAACGGAACGCCGTCGAGCGTGAACAGCATGACCAGTGCCGTCTCGACGCCCTTCGCGCCCCAAGCCTTCTCGCGACGATTCTCCCAGTCGTCGTTCGAGATATCGTGATTGTCGATGTAACGGATAAACCGCGCACCGCGCAGGTGTTCCTCTGCCTTCTTCTCCCAGGTTGTGCGGATGAGTGAGGCCGGCTCGTCTTTGTCGAAGACCCGCGACACGGCAGCCCGCCACCGGAAACTGTAATTCAAGTCGAATGCCTTGAGCTGATTCTCAGGCCGCCGGCCCTCTGCCAGCATTCCAACATCGGGCCGCAGTGCTTCCAACCGATCGCGGGCCGTCTCCCAGAAGTCGAGCGGGATGCCGTCGGAGACATCGCAGCGGAAGCCGTCCACGCCGAAGTCTGTAACCCACATCTCCATGTTGCGCCACAAGTATTCCCGCAATTCGGGGTTGGCGAGGTTCAGCGCCGGAAAACTCCACCCGGCGTTGACAATGTTCCCGTCCGCGTCGCGCTTGACGAAATCGGGATGCTCCTCGAGGAACACCGGCTTGGGTCCGCAGTGCAGGAAGACCATATCGAGCATGACTCGCATTCCAAGCCTGTGAGCCTCCGCCACGAACGCCTTCAGGTCGTCCTCGGTTCCATACTCCGGATCGACCCGGTAGAAGTCCTTCATCCGGTACGGGTTCCGCGGGTTGTTCATCTTCGATGCCTTCTGGCGAGGGCTCCAGTTGGCTAGGTCCATATCGTCGTCGGAAAGGAACACGGGGCACAGATACACGATGGTGGCGCCCATCTCCGCCACCTTCGGCAGCCTGGCAGTGGCAGCCTTGAGCGTGCCCTCGGGTGTGAACGCGCGAGGTTGGATCTGATACATGACGCCCTCGGTGATCCAGTCGGGCGCCTTCCGTGCTTCGCGCTCGTTCAGCGGGACGTCGGCCAAGGTGACCGACGCGATTAGAAACAGAGTTGCGAAAGCAAAGTGTGTTGCGATACGGCGTGTCATGGTTCTCCTCCTATCAATACGGTGAAAATGCAGTTCCAGGGGCTATGTTTCGACGCTTCAAGGCGTCTTCCAGATGCGTCTAGTATAATGTCGCGTTGAGCGGCATGGTAAGTCGTGACGGGCACAGGTTCTTGGCGCCCCGCTCATTCCGGTAAATCCACACGGCCGTCCCGGGGACCGTGTTGACGACGAGGTCCGGTCGTCCGTCGCCGGTTACGTCGGCCAAGTGGACCATGTAGCGAAGCTCGCTTTGGGGATTCTGCCTTGCCGCTGGGGCGTTGTCGGGACCGAAGGCGCCTTCAGGCATGGGCGTCTGAAAACGGACACGCATGTTTCCGCGTCCGTCCAACAGCGCCCTGGCCTGGCCCAGAAAGACAAGGTCCTCGCCGTCGCCAAACCAATCGATCAGGCGATGCTGCCGGCTGCGCATCGTCGTGTATCGCCCCAGAAGCTTGCCATTCTCATCGAGAACCAGCAAAGGCTGTTGGCCCCATGGTGTATGGCAGATGTCAACGACGATCTCCCTTCCCGGGAGCCTCTTGTCGAGTTGTCCGAAGAATACCGACTCGAAGTGCAGGCCCGTTACGCTCCAAACGTACCTTCCGTTGCCGTCGAGCATGTCCATGCGGTTTCCTCCGCAATGGGTGACCAGCAATCGCTTCTCTTCCGGGCGGTCGCCGTCCTGGAACAGGCGAATGGCGTCGGCATGCCCGCCCGCGACACCCGTGTTGGGAAGCCGCCACCGGAGCGAGCCGTCGTGGTTCAAGGCGGCGAAGCCGGCAATCACCTCGTCGCGTCCGTCGCCCTCGAGGTCGATCGGGAAAGGTTGATGCGCCGTGCGGTAGCCGCCGGGCTTCTCGATGGTCCAGAGCAGCTTCCCGCTTACGTCGTAAGCCCAAATCTGTGTATAGCGGGTCTTCACGAGCATATCGGCGGCTCGATCGGCGCCGGACAGATTGCAGAACGTAAGGCAATCGGAAGCGCCAGCAGGGATTTCAAACTCCCGCAACTCCTTCCCCGTCGCACCATCGAGCACCACCACGCGGCGATCGGCGGCTACGACCACTTCATTGCGCCCGTCGCCTTTCAGGTCGTGAATCTGGCAAGCCACGTCATGCCAGATCGTATTGCGAGCTTCCGGGTTTCCCCACCACCACAACACCGATCCGTCGAGGCGGTGGGCGACGACCGACGAAGTATAGTGGGTGTCGGGTCCCAAGGCCCCGCACCGGGCGCTGACGACCTCGGCCACACCATCGCCGGTCAGGTCGCCCACAACAACCCAGCCGCCGCGGTAGGCCGGATCGAGCCTGATCGTCTTCCACGGCTGAACAACCGGCACATTTTCGCCGGTCAGATCGTCTACGTGGACATCGAACCGCTCGGGTACCGTCTCGGCCAGGTTCCTCACAGGCACGGCCGAAGGCTCAGCCGCGCCTCCCGTCGTGCCGTCAAAGAGGCCCATCGAAATGCTGACGCCGGCCGCTAGTGACAACTGTACGAAGCACCATCGGGGAAAGCGACTACTCCGGTTCATCAGTGGGTTCCCCTTTCTCGGTTATACCTGACGGGCTCTCGAAACACTCTGAGCATTCTGGCCCGATGCCAATCTGGCAAGACCTGGGACAGTCCCCCGAGAACGGTGACCCTGGTTGTTCGCAGACATCGGCGATCTCTTGGCAGTACCAGACAGGAACCGTCCTTATGGCGGGCTTGTTGTTCAATTCTAAACACGTTTCCGTGGAACGAACAAGCTCTCGTCATGGTAATATCTGCCATAGTTTATGCACTTATCGCCTGCTCGAAGGCCTTTGAGGCCGCATACCGGGCCGTCACCCTCGCCTGCTATCTGACAGCCGCGCGAAGTCTTAGTCCGTGGAATCGCCGTCTTGGCGCACGATCAGGCTTTGGCGCCGATAGCGGCAAGTCAAGGCGAGGCGGCTGATCGCGGGACGGCGATGTCATGCACCGTGTTCTCGCGGGGCAGATCCACGGTGATCTGGTAGGACGAGAACAGCATGATGCTGTCCGGGTCGACGCCGGCCGTGCCCGGAATCGCCTTGAGCCCCGTGATGGTCAGAACGTGGGGCCCGCCCACGGTTCCGGCGCCGGAAGCGGTCCGGTATCGGCCGTCGCGAACCTGGGCAAACGAGCCCGGCCCGCTGTTTCCCTGCGACGTGTCGGGCGCCATGCTGATGGTGCCGTAAGGAACGGGCTTGCCATCGAAAGAAACGGTGCCGGAGAGGGTGTAGCGGGTGGGACCGGAATCGCGGCTTCCGCAGCCACCGGACGCCACGGCCACCGCGCACGCAAACCACCCGGCGCATAGCACACGTACACTTCGCCCACGATGCTCCAAGAAACTTCTCAAGGCAGTCCCTTCAGTGGCAGGCCGTCGCTGCGCGCGCCGAGTTGGCGCAGAACGGCCAGGTCGGTATTCTCGCTGACAAAATGCACGGAGCCGTCGGCCATGGCAAAGTGGCACCCACCCGGGTGAAAGCTGCCGAATAACCGTGACATCTTGAAGAACATGTCGGGCACCTGGCTGTTGGGGTGCGCGCCGCTGCCGGGCAGCGAATTGACCTGATCGACGACGGCCGCCACAGTATAAGGGTTGGTTCCGGAGCCGTCCAGCCGGCCGCCCGAGGCCCAACCGCCGTGCACGGTGCTTGCGCGATGGGTGGGCGTGGGCATGTACTTCGTTTCGCCCAACAGGAAAACATTCGACGACCCGTCCTGTATGTGTTCGACCCTGGTCGCCGAATTATGGTACAGAACGCCGTTGGCAAACATGACGCGTTCCCGGTACGTACAAACCGACGCCGACTGCGGGCCGCCTCCCTGAACGCCAAAATAGTTGATGTTGTTCACGTCGCCGCTTGAGCCGGGGTCGGAAGGACACTGGAAGCGTTCGAGCGGACGTTCCCAGGCCAGGTTGTTGGGACTGGTCCGGCTTCTGTCAGCCGGGCACTCGCAGGTCGATGTGAAGGTGCGTTTGAAATCGAACTCCTCATACCGGGCCGTCTCCTCGATGAACGGCAGAATGAGCACGGTCCAAGGCGCCCCGTGGTTCGTGCAGTTCGAATCGGCGTAGCACCAATTGGAACCCGCCGTGCTCTTGTTGACGATGTATCCAGCCGAAAACGCTCTGTGCGCTGAATGGTAGTTGTGCTGCGCCAGCGCCAGTTGCCGGACCTTGTTGCTGCACTGCATGCGCCGGGCCGCTTCCCGCGCGCTCTGCACCGCCGGCAGCAGCAGTGCGATCAATATGCCGATAATGGCGATCACTACCAGCAGCTCGACAAGTGTAAAAGCCCTTCTACGAGACCGCATGAGAATCCCTTCAATGTGTGACTGAAGAAACGTGAATACGCAGCTACCCGCCACGCGATGCTGTGGCGAGTGCAATCCCGCAGCCCCAAATTGGGTCAACGCATCAATGCACTATCGTCCGGTTCCATGCCGTCGTCGACGGGCGAGCAAGCCCAGCACGCCCAAGGCCAGCAAGAGGACTGTACCCGGCTCCGGCACGACGGCGAACTGCGCGACCCGGCCATAAACCAAGCCTGCGCCGAAGTCGGCCGCCTCGGCCACCGTTGATACATCCACGCTAAACCATGAGGCGTAGTTTTCGAGCGAGTAGTAACCCTGATCGTTGAACGTACGGTCGGTGCCCAGGCCGTCGCCGGTTACCCAGTAGGCGAGCGAGGCATTCTCGATGGACGGGAGGAAGTCGTCGTCCAAGTCGGTGTAGAACCCGCCCCGGAAGGTCGTCCCGGCAACGAGGTCGGCCAGGTCGAAGTACACGTCGATCGTGTTGCCGGCGTCGAGCGATTGCATAAACGGGGCCGCTCCGGTGATCCGCAGGACGTCGTTGTCGCTCTCGAAGGCGTTGCCATAGTCGGGCGAGCCGGCGGCAGTGAACTCCAGTGCCGCGTCCAGGCCGCCGGAAGGATCGAACTGGGCGATGGTAAGGATTCCGGGGCTGCTGCCCGGGCTGACCAGCCCGGCCCCGCCCACCGTCGCTGCAACGGTGCCGCTGCCGGCCAGGGTAGCGCCCGCGCCGAGGGTAACCCCCGAGGTGCCCGATAGGCTTCCGTCGACTTTCAAGGTCCCGGCGTCGACAAGGGTTGTGCTCGTGTAGTTGTTACTGCCTTCCAGCGTCAATGTGCCAGTGCCGACCTTCTTCAAACCAAGCGGCAAGCCGAAGCTGCCGTCTTCAATCACTCCCGCAAAAGCCGTTGAAGTGTGGTTGCCGCCGACAGTGAGCACGGTTGGGTTGGACGAGCCGGAGCCATAGGAACCGGTCCTATTTCGGATCGTGCCGCTTCCGGCGATGGAGCCGAATGCGTGCGAGTATCCGTTGAGTTCCACGATGGCGCCGCTGTTGACCGTCAGCGCCGAATTGTTGCCGAATGCCTGGCTGGAGCCGGCGCGCAAGATTCTGCCGCTTCCCGACACCACGGTAGGTCCGGTGTAGGTATTGGTGCCGGTCAGGCGGAGGTCGCCGCTGGTGCCGCTCCTGGTTAAACCGCCGCCACCAGAAATGCTGCCGCCAAATGCCCAGTCGGTGGTGGCAATTTCGAGCGTCGCGTCATCTGCGATAGAGACATTGCTGCTATTGGAAATGCGCCCGCTACCTTGGACCAAGAGTCTACCGGCGGAAACAGTGGTGGTTCCGACATACGTACTGACGGCGGTGAGCGTCAACGTCCCGCCACCGGTCTTGACGAGGTTCAGCCGGTTTTCGTCCGTTCCGCCCCCGCCCAGGATCCCGCCAAACACGTTCGTACCGGCGATGTTTAGCGTCAGCGTGGAATACTCTGTGGATGTGCCGCCTCCCGTTACCCGGTTTCCGGTATCCGTGCCGCTGGTCAATAGCCCGGCCAGGGTCTGATTTCGCCAATGGCCGGGCGCCCCAAGGCTCAACACGCCGCTGCTGGTGCCGCTGCCAAGCGTCACAGTCGTTCCGGTAGGCAACCGGTCGTTGCCCGTGCCGAGCACGATACGGCCTTGTTCGATGTACGTGTCGCCCGTATAGGTATTTATGCCGCGAAGGGTCAGGGTACCGGTGCCGACCTTTCGCAGGGCGAGCGGTATGCCTGCACTCCCGTCCTCCATCACTCCGGAGAACTCGGTTGAACTGTTGTTGCCACCCACGGTGAGCACCGCGGGGGAGTCGCTGCCCGAGCCGTAATCGCCCGTTCTATTCCGGATCGTGCCGCTCCCGGCGATGGAACCGAATGCGTGCGAGTATCCGTTGAGTTCCACGATGGCACCGCTGTTGACCGTCAGCGCCGAGTTGTTGCCGAACGCCTGGATGGAGCCGGCTCGCAAGATTCTGCCGCTTCCTGATACCACGGTAGGTCCGGTGTAGGTATTGGTGCCGGTCAGGCGGAGGTCGCCGCTGCCGCCGCTCTTGGTCAAGCCGCCTTGACCGGAGATGTTGCCTCCGAAGGCCCAGTTCGTAGCGGCAATTTCGAGCGTCGCACCACTGGCAACCGACACATTACCACCCGGAATGCGCCCGCTGCCTTGGACCAGAAGCCGGCCTCCGGAAATGGTCGTCAGGCCGCTATAGGTGCTGACGCCCGTGAGCGTCAGGGTCCCGTCGCCGGTCTTCGTGAGCCCGGAGGACCCGATGAGGGCGGACGAGATGGCGGCATCGTTGTCCCCGCCGATCGCCGCATTGCCGGTCAGTGTGATGGTCCCGCCCGTGAGCGTATAGCCGGCGACATCGAACAAAATGGAGTTGACCGACCCGATGGTGCCCGAGACGGCGACTTCCCCGGCTGTACCTTTGAAGCACCCATTGGCTCCACCTATCCAGGCGGTCGCATTGTAGGGCCCTTCGGAAGTGATGCCCCAGTTCTTCGTGGCTGCATCGTCGATCCAGGTTGTTGCACCACTACCCCGGTCAAAGTACAACGGCTCGTGTATCCGATTGAGATTCGCCTGGAAGAAAGTCGCATCCTTCAGGCCCGTGTAAAGAGTCACTTCGTCGATCGATCCCGCCCACGGCTCGAATGGACTGCCCAGGTTGTTCAGCAGCCCGATTCCCAGGTACGTGTTGTTGAGGTAGCTTCCGGATACGGTGCTCTGTCCACCAGGAACCAGGGTTGTACCGCCGGCGGTCAGATCGGCATACCACGTGCTGATGGACGTCTGGTTCGCGCCGGTATCGTAGCTCATCGTCACGGCAACGTAATACCAATTGCCCGACGTGAACGGATCCACAATGACGGGTCCGTTCGTCGCGCCGCCACCCACGGCAGTGCGCAAGCTGGTTGCATTGTCGGTTTGTGAGACGAAGTAGTTCCGAGTATCGGCACTTCCGCGCACAGCGACCATATAGCTTGCCGTCGCTCCGGTGGGCCGGAAGATGGCCTCGAACGAGACCGGGTTGGGCATGTCGATGGCTGCGTACGTAAAAAATCCCCGACCATTGCCCTTTGTTGTGAAATCCGGCGTTGGGGTCACGGCCGTGCTTGTGACGTCGAAACCCGGGACGCCGTAAGCGATTGGCGCGCCCACCGTGCCCACCTGCTTCTCCACAAGGTAGTTGGTGCCACCGCTCTTGTCGTCACGTCGCTCGGCATCCGTAGCTCCGACGAAATCGTATTGCACAACCGTATCGGGATGGTCTTGGGCAAACCAACTGTAGCCGATCACGGCGGCAAATACCTGCGATGGCAGTGCTAGGCTCAGCACCGCCAGAGACCTCACGAGACTTTGGACAAGACCGCACCTCATCGCCTCACCCCTTTTCGGAATAGACCATATTTGCCGCGTGAAGTAGAGTAAAGAGAGCGGGAACAGCGGCAAGGCAGCCACCGCTCCGCCACGGCCTCGGCGTTTCTCGGCTAGAGTCACCTGTGGGCAACCGCTGCCAACGACCATTCGATCTGCAACCAACACGGCCCCGCACCCGTCCCCGAGAAGGCCTGGACCAATGACATCTATTCTATCCTCACGCTTCCCAGATTGCCAGCCTCTCGCGGCTTCTCGACCTAACGAATCGGCTCTTCCGTCTTCATCCACGGGTCCGTCCCCTCATCGGGCAATATACTCCCGCCACACAGCGGCATCCCGCGGAGACCGAACAAGCGACTCTGTCGAACCCCGACTCGAAGCCTATTGAACAATCACTTCTCTCGATTTCTCCTTGCCTTGGACGTCAGTCCACGTGATGCGGTACTTCCCACGGAACCCGCGGAACGCCACTTTCGAGCCCTCGGAGACCTGAACCGTCAGGTTCGTCTTCCAGTCGTGATTGATCAGTTGATCGAGTGCGTGGTAGACCGGTTTCTTCTTCAGGTTAATGTCGAAGATGCCCGAAATGGCGGGTTCGCCCGGCGCCGCGCCGCCGTCCACAGAGTTCCACCAGGTAATTGCCACAACCGCAGGATGGGAGAACCACAGCCGATACAGATTGCGGGCGATGATCGCCTGGATCTCCCTGCCTGTCTGGTCGTCGCCGGGCGCGGAAATGGTCACTTCGCTAATGTGGATGGGCGGTCCAGCTTCGACCATCGTGTCGAGTACGGCGAGCATCTTTTCGGGGGTGTGGCTGTCCGCACCGTCGGCAATAGATTGTGAATGTCGCTGATTGAAAATATGCATCTGCACACCCATCAGATCGACGCGAATGCCGCGGTCGATCAGGTCGCGGACGATTTCGACGTACCGGCGGTTCGGTCCCCATGCCATATCGCACTCATTCGTCGAAAGGCACACTGTTACGGGGAAGTACTGCTGAGCCCACCTGAAGGTCTTGTAGGTATAATCGTCCGGCATGATTCCCCGGTTCGCCTGGTCGATGCATTCGTTGACTACGTCCCAGCTACGCACCCGCCCTTGATAGCGTTCCGCCAGTTGTTTGACGCGGGCTTCGAAGAGCGGTTCCATTGCCTTGCGCTCCTCCGGCATCCACTCCGGATGGCCCCAACGCCGCATGCCGTAGATGATCGCGTGGCCGTGAACGTGCAGGCCCCTGCTTTCCAGGTAATCGATGCACGGGTCGGTCGGAGGGCGGCGCCAGTGTCTTTGCTCTTTGGGGTTGCTTATGGTAGCCCAGAACTCCGGCGTATCGTCGTCACTCATTGCGAAACGCGGCTTGCCCGGCTCGAACTCCAGCGTCTTCCAGTAGAACGCCACGGTGCCGCTATTCCACAGCTCGCCGAAGGCGTCGGCGTAGGCTTGATTCTTCTCGGCGGAATCCAATTGGCCGAACATGAAGAAATTGCCGCCGAAACGGAACGTGTGCGTGAGCTGCTCCACCTTGACGTCCGTGCCGGGCTTCGCATTGTCGATCGCAACGACGGCGTCCACCTTGCGATGCTTCTCGATGTTCGCGTCGATAGCCGCCTGCACTTCGGCGTTCCAAAACGCATTGTACTTGTCCGACATGATCGACTGGTCTTGCGCCGAGCACATCACAGGTATTCCGCACGCAATGACGGACATGCCCGACAGTACGCGCCGAAGTCGCCTCAGTGCACACCGTTGCATTCCAACGTCTCCTGATCATGTCGTGTGGAATCAGCTTGTCCGGCCGACTCCAATGGAGTGATCCCGAATTGCGATCTCCGGACTAACCTCGGCGCCGCCAAGTGGCCAGAACCATCATGCCGGTCAGCAGCGCCAGCCAGGTCGACGGCTCCGGCACAAACGACAGGCTGAAGTTGTCGAACGCACCCATCTTGGTGATATCGATGTTGGCCCCAAGCTGAACATAGTTGATCGTGGGGTTGGCAGTGAACGAATGTGTCCTTTTCGATTCACCGTCGACGAACCACTCGACCGACCATAAGGGCGACGTCGTATCCAAGACGATCGCAACCGGCCGGGCGTCGGTATGTCCCGAGTCAATTACGTCCACCCGCCCGGCTGTTCCCGTAGTGAACGTCGTGACCTTCCCATTGCCGCGCATGACCATCCACGGACCGATGTTGTCCCATGGATTGCCGCTCGTCGAAGATGCGAACCCGAGACTGATCCAATCGGCGTCCACGCCGTTGTCGGCCGGATCGGCGGTCACCTGGAGGGTGTACAGTCCGGGGACAGTCGGCGAGAACGGCAAGACAGCCTTTCCGCCGCCGGCGGTCAGCATATTTCCATCGGTCCGGAACAGGTAAGTGCCGGACGTCGGAGCGCTCCACGTCTCCGTCCCCGGCCGCACGTCGGGAGCGGAACCGCTGAGCAGCAAGGGGGCTGCCTGGCTGCCGCGGTTGAAGCCGTCTTGGAAGAGAATCGCCTCCGCGCCGGCAGGCAGCGTCCAGAGGCCGGCTGCAAGCAGGATCAAAACAGTTGTGAGCGACTTGTACCACATGATGGGTCCTCCGCGATAAGACGGGGTTGTGGATGATCCATTAAGCGTCTCGGAAAGCCACGGCAAGCTCAATCTCCTCCCCGCAAATGCACCTCCGTCTGCCGTGAGTTGCCGGCAGCGTCGGTCCAGGTGAGGCGATAGCGGCCGCGGAAGCCGCGGAACGCAACGGCGCCGTCACCGTCGGCCTTAACCGTGGTCCGCGTCTTCCACTCGTCGTTGATCAGCTTGTTCAGGGCGTGGAACGACGGCTTCGGCTCCACGTCGCGCGTACACAGGCCGGAAATGACCGGCTCGCCGGGCGCGCCACAGCCGTCCACGATGTTCCACCAGGTAATGCCCATCATCGGCTCGATGCTGAACCACAGCCGGTACAGGTTGCGCGCGATGACCGCCTGAATCGCCATTCCACGCTCGTCATTGCCCGGCGAGGTGATGGTGATTTCGCTCAGGTGGATCGGCAGGCCCGGCGCAGCAAGTATCTCCATCTGCTGCCAGATCGACTCCGGCGTCCGGATGGGCTTGCCGTCGGCGATATCGAGGCAATGCTGGGGGTTGAATAGGTGCATTTGCGAGCCCAGGACGTTAATGCGGCATCCCCTCGCGATCAAATCCTTCGCTTGTTCCGCGTACTTCTCGTTGTTCAGGTAGTCGTTGATGTTCAGCACCACGTTCTTCGGAAAGACACGGTCGGCCGTCTTGAAGGCGTGGTACGTGTAATCGCCCGGCATGAGCCCATAATGGCTTTTGCAGATCGCGTCGCCGCGGATCATGGCGCCGCGAGCGAAGTCGGTTGCGCTTTCGTTGACCACGTCCCAACTATAGAGCCGGTCACCGTAGTGTTCCGCAAGCTCCACCACGCGTTTCTCGAACAGCCGCCGCAGTTCGCGGGTGAACACGGGCGCGAGTTCCGCAATCTCCGCAGGTGCCAACTTGGCAAGACCGTCCTTGCCCAACTTGAGAATCTTCTCTTTCTCATCATCCGGGCAGAACTCGTCGAATAGCCAGTCGGGATGATGCCACTTGCGGGTGCCCCAAATGATCGGGTGGCCGTGGCGGCGAATTCCCTTGCTCTCACAAAACGCCACGATGGGGTCCGTAGCCGGCCGCCGCCAGTGCGGCTCCTCCATGGGCTCCGCCAGGGCGTTCCAGTATTCTTCAGTGTCGCGGTCTTCGGCACGGAACCGCGGGTGGCCCGGCTCCATTTCAAACGCTTTCCAGTAGAAGGGAATCGTCGCGGAATTGAACAGCGTGCCGAATATTTCTTTGTACCTACGGTTTCGCTCCGGGGTCCCCAACTGGTTGAAGTTGAAGATATTCGCGCCGAAGAAGAAGTCGTGCGTAAGCTGCTCGACCTTCACTTCCGCGCCGGCCGGCACGCCCTCGACCTTGAATCGCCCGTCGGCCTTGCGATGTTGCTCGATGTCGCGGTCGATGCGTGCCTGGACTTCGGGGTTCCATATCTTCCAGTACGCGTCACTCATCGCCGCGTCTTGTTCCGCCCCTTGCGCCATGGTCGCCGCCAATACGATCCATCCGAACATTGTCGCTTTCATCGTGCTTTGTCTCCTTTGTAGTCCAAGGTGTTCTTCACGTCCTGCGGGCAGCGAAACCGACATTCCCTTGATGGGTGGCACGGCGCGCACCGCCTCGGCTCTGAAGCGGCAACAGACCAGTGCATTACCATCGATTCTACCCTGAATCCGGTGTGTCAAGCAAGTTTTCAGTACAGTAATATCCGCTCAATTCGCTGAACTTTCGGCGCAACGGTGTCGGCGCGGTCGCGCCGCTAACGCACTTCGATCTCGTACCATACGGTCGCGTATTCCGGCCCAATCGCGATTTTCGAGCCGCCTTGAACCGCCCTTTCGACGGGGACTTCCCCCTTTCGATCGCCGCGCTGGTCGAGCGCGAAGCAACGGACCCGCTCCGGCTGGGTCGGCAGGGTGACCACCAGCGGAATCCCCTCGACGCATACGGTGCCGTCTCCCCAAGAATCCTGAAACCTGATTTCGTTTCCCGATACCTGCTCAATGACTGAGCCTTCGTTTTCCGCCAGCCCGGTGGCTGCCAGGAGTATGGAAGCCGGACGGTTCGACTGGCCGAAGCCCGTGGCGTTGCGCGAGACGAGTGAAACGGTGGCCCAGTCGAGACGCGTTCTTCCAATGGCGAGCGTCACGTCGCCCAGCGCGATCGTGCGGCCCTTCGGAAATCCGGTGAACAGCTTGGTATTCGGCGTGTCGACCGTCCAGTAGCCTGCCCCCGGCTGCTCCATGTTCCAGGTCAGTTCGCCCGTGTCGCTGACAATCACTTTCTGGTCGTCGGGAATCGTTCTTACCGCCGCCGGATCGGTGCCATGCTCGCCCGCAAGGTCGACGGCCGTCTTGTGAATCAGCGTGAGCCGGGAATCGAAGCCGGTGTTGTTGATGCTCAAGCCGACGGCCTTGGAACCGACAAGCCGGTCGAAGTAGGTAGGGTAGTCCATTGCGCCGACGACCGTCGACTTCGCCTCCTGCACGTCGCCGCGCAGGTAGATTGCGGCGCAGGCGGGGAAGTGCGCGAGGACGTCGGTGCGGGCGGCAATGCTGAAGAAGTACGTATTGCGCCGCGGTTCGAAGTCCGGCTCGTGATTGTACGTGTACTCGAACACGCCATCCCAGCCCTGAAACCGGCCATAGGCGCGGAGCATGGGCTGGCCTTCGGCGCCGAATTGATTGGGGAACGGATGGTTATACTCGCTGACCGTATAGGCCATGCCGTGCACCCGCTGGCCCGCCAGGCGCTGGATGCAACTGAGCGAGTTGACCATCGACAGGTTGCGGATTCGCCAATCCGGACTGACCGGACTCGGATGGCACCAGTAGGCGTGACTGTCGATGTAGTCCAACTCGGCCTGCACGTGCGGAGGGCTATAGCCGAGTTGTGTGCCCGAGATGATCGACCTGGCCTTCAATTCGTTCTTGAGGTAGTCGCGCATGCCGGTCCAGTAGTCGCGCTCCGTATCGACGAGAAACTCGTAGAAGTCGCGCCGGGCCTTCAAGGGCGCATAGCCGTGGTTCCTGACAATTGGAATGGACCCGTCTTCCAGACGTGCATCGGCGTTGAATTCCGTTTCCGCGCCGCTCTGGAACGAGAGATCGTCGATCTCATACGTGCCGACCTTAAAACGCGTCAACTGGAATTGTGCCCGGTCGGAATCGGCACCTGCAACGAACGGGACGACGATCTTCTGCCACGCGTTTCCGACCGCGAGGGTGCGATGCAGGCCCAGCGGCCGCCATCCGCCGTCGGTGTCGGCCACGGCCAGACCGAGCGTCACAGGGCCCTCGCCCTTCAGGCGGCGGACGCGGAAGCTCAACGTGTACGGTTGGCCCTCCTTGACCGTCAGTGCCCGAAACAGCTTCGGAAAGTACTCGTGCCCGTCTTGGGTCACTTCGACTTGCAAAGCGCCATCGACCACGTTGGCGGTCGCCTTGGCCGATCCGCAAGCGAGAATCCATCGCTCTTTGTCGAAGGTTACCGGCCCGTCGAAACTGCCTTCGGGGTTCTGCTCGTCGCAAAGCGGAGTAGCCACCCACTGCCATGCCTCCCTGACGGCTTCGGTCGTGGGGTATCGTTTGGCAAGCCAGGCGTTCCACTGGCGCTGAAGCTCGGCAGCATACGGTGCGGGCAGATGATCGATTCCCCCACGGTGGTATTGACTGAACAGGGCGTTCTCATTGTTGATTTCGATCATGGCCACGCACGGATCGTCCGTGTAGGCGACTTTCGTGTACGGACTGACGCGGGTAAGCAGCTTCCGCGCATATTCCTTCTGCAGTTCGATCATGCGGGGCTCGAAATTGTCCACCCCCTTGTCCGCCCAAGGACCTCCGCGTACGAAACCGTCCCGCTCGTCCCAATGGCGGGCGACGTGCAGGTTGATGTTCACGTAGATGCCGCGTTTCTTCAGCGCGGCAATCAGGTAGTCGAGCCGGTCCAGTTGTCCGGGATCGAGGTTGCGCTGCGTCCCAGGATCATCGGCGATGATTCCAAGCCGGTTCGGCGTCATGAAGTTCCCGTACGCCTCGTCCATGTAGTGCAGGCGCACGCAATTGATGCCGAACCGGGCAAGCCGCGAGGCCAGCTTGTCGGCGGCTTCGTGCGTCGGGAAGTTTGCCGGGCCGGTCAAGTTCGTGGCATGAAGGCGCACGGGCCCCCGGTCGTCCACGAACCGCCCATCCTCGACGCGGACGAAACCGTGCTTGCCCGCGGGCGCGTCGACCAGATGCGCCATGCTCGACGCGTTATCCGGCGCATCGTAAGAGATCAGGAATGGGAACAGCGGCGCGAACTCGTCGGCCCTGCTGGTGCTCCATCCGAACAATCCGAGCAGCACGATACATCCGATTCGTCCAATGATCGCTCTCATGCATTCTCTCCTTTGACGTGGCGGTCTCATACAGGCGAGGAACCGGTGTTCCCCTGTGGGCCGGCGTCCGTCGCGACGGCAGGGCAGCCGTCGCAGCGGAGGGCCGGCCGATTTCCATCGATCCTAACGTAGCGGATGCGGGGGCGGCAAGCTTCGGGCACGGAAACATGCGCCGATTCCTCTGAACTTTCGGTCTGCCTGTGGACTCTTGCGGGAATGGTCGAGGGTTAACCTGGCTGCCCCACATTGGGGTGGCGAAGCGATTGACGCGTTTGCGGAGCCCTGATAGGCTTGAAGCCGCGCCGGCAGTCGTGTTGCCGGCGCCGGCGAAGCGCGACCACCGTGCTGCGGCAGAAGTGACACGCAACCCGACGGCAACCGGCCCCCGCCCTCGATTGCAGGTAACCGTTCACAGGGGACTGTCCCAATTTTCGCGGCACACAGGGCAATATGCCCAATGGGTCAACGGCTCCGGCCGCGAAAATGGGACTGTCCCCTTCGCATGCAGCGGAGAAAACAGGCTGCGCCACCGACCTGTGAACGCTTACGATCGCAGAGTCGGGATCTGGAACGGGAGGGGGCGGGCGAACCAAGGAACAAAGGAACCAAGCAATGACCAGAAGACTTTCACGACGTGCGTTTTCCCAGGCCGGCGCGGTTACGTTGTTCGGGCTGACGGCCCTAAACTCTTCGCGCGTTCTGGGCGCCAACGAGCGCGTTCGCCTGGGCTTCATCGGCATCGGCTCGCGGGGATCGCAAGTGGCTGCGGCATTCGCGCAGCATGCCGACACCGAGATTGCCGCACTGTGCGATGTCTCCCGCTCCACGCTGGAGAACGCCAACGAGAAACTAGCCCAAGGGAAGGCGGCTGCCTACGGCGATTTCCGAAAGCTGCTCGATCGCCAGAACCTCGACGCGGTAGTCATTGCCACGCCCGATCACTGGCACGCCATCCAGACCGTCATGGCCTGCCGGGCAGGCAAGGACGTGTATTGCGAGAAGCCGCTGTCGAAAACGATTCACGAAGGGCGGCGGATGGTCGAGACGGCGCGGGAGACCAATCGCATCATTCAAGTCGGCACGCACCGGCGCAGCGGACACTCGTACGCCGAAGCCGCTGAGTTGATCGCTTCCGGCAAACTCGGAAAGGTGACCGTCGCCCGGGCGTTCGACACGACGAATATGTATCCCTTGGGCATCGGCAAGGCGGCGCCGAGCGACCCGCCCGCCGACCTCGATTGGGACATGTGGCTGGGCCCCCGCCCGTTGCGGCCGTTTCAGGCAACCATCACGCCTTTCAAGTTCCGGTGGTGGGACCTGTACGCCACGCGATTCGCCGACAACGGCATCCACTTCATCGACGTGATGCGCTGGCTGACCGGCGATGAGGCGGGGCCTACGCGGGTGACCGCCTTGGGCGGGCGTTTCGTCATCGACGACGACCGCACGGTCCCGGACGTGATGGAGGGCATGTTCCAGTTCGGCTCGGACCGGCTGCTGATTTTCGGTCAATACGAGACCAGCGGCCATCGTGCGCTGCCGCGCCCCGCGTTTGCCGAGTTCCGCGGCACCCAGGGGGCGCTGTACGCCCGCGACGATGGCTTTGAGGTGCTGCCCGACCGCGGCGGACGCTACCAAGACGACCGCGAGGCACGCATGGAGCCGATCGACCGGCAGTTGCCCGAAGGCTACGCCCAGCACATGCGCGACCACACGCGGAATTTCCTCGACTGCCTGAAGTCGCGCGAGAGGCCGCGGGCCGACGTAGAAATCGGGCACCGCTCCACCTCCGCCGCCCTCCTGGCCAACATCGCCCTGGCAACCGAGTCGACCATCCACTGGGATCCCCAACGCGAACAGATCACCAACCTCCCGGAGGCCAACCAGCTCCTGCACTACGAATACCGCAAGCCCTGGACGCTGGATTGAGTCAAGGGCCGCAATGAACCCGGGTTATTCGCGACAAGCCTAATCCGGGGTTCCGCCCGTCTGTTCGACCCCGACGGCAACCTGGAAGGACGAAGCTCGGTGTCGTCGGCGGGTCAGTCCGGCCCCGGGTAGGGACGATGAACCACGAAATACACGAACGACACGAAAGAAAGACTTCGGTAAGTTGGCTCCACCGTCCTACCTGAGTAGGTGTAAACACGACGATCTTGCATCACACTTGGGTGGCGCGTTTTGTTCCGTGCAGCGCGACGCGAACTCCGCCCCGAAGGCGCCTCGTTCTTCCAGCCCAGGGCAACGCCCTGGGGACAGTATGCATCGGGCAGGTTCGTCGGGCCAACGGCCCAAGCATTCTTCGACGAAACGGTTGGCCCGTTGGGCCGAACATAGGTGCCGGGCATGGTGTCTCTTTCCTGGTGGGGCCATCCTGTCGCCCCTGCCGCAGCGATTTTTTGGGGCCTATTCATTAGCCTCGCCCCAGCGCCCCCCTCATATTAGCTGGTCGCTTGCGCCATTCGAGCCCCC
>JAVEUP010000373.1:0-3769 GCA_034005525.1 Thermoguttaceae bacterium
ATCTAAGGACAAGACCTTCATGGACCACTACCTGTTGGACGGCGACCTCGGCCCGTACGCCGAGCGCTGGGCGTTCGGGCAACTCAACACGGTAGAACGCGTCCTGTTGGGCCGGCGGCTGGCACAGCAAGTGCAGATGGCCCGCCACATTACCGACCGCTACAACCTGATCCCGCCGGACATTGAGCGCGACAATCGGCTTTTCGAGCTGGCCCTTCAAGGCAGCGTGTTGGCTCCAGAGGGTATTGTCCAGGCTTTCTCCGACAAGGTCGGGGCCGATGAGAAACGGAAGATGGAGCAGGCGGAGGGGCTGCGGCGTTCCCGTGCTTCCGGGGCAGATGCGCCTGCGGCTCCGCCCAGCGAGCCCGGACTCGCGGCTGCCGCGAAGCCACAGGCCGAGATGGCTGCCCCTGCCCCTACGGCGGCCGAACCCGTGCTCGGCCTCTCGGCGACGAATGCCTTGCACGACCGCGATGTCCGAATGTCCCTCGAAGAGGCCAAGGCCGAGCGCAAGCAGGTACGGCGGTTCTACCGCGACGTCGCGCCGACGGTCGAGTACGCCGAGAACAACTACTTCCAGCTTCGCATTACCGAGCAGAATGCCGGCTTGGTGCCGGTCAACGCCTTCTGGCGCGACTACGCCCGGCACGACGGCGAGGGACCGTTCCTCTCGATGAAACTGGCCGAGGCGCACGGCAATTTCACCGAAATGATGCTGGCCCTCTCCGTGCTCGACCTGCCGTTTAAGGCATCGGAGCACAAGCTGTCAGGCTTCGATCCCGAGGCCGAAGCAGCCGAACCGGTAACGCTCACGGCCGCCTCGCCGCTGGTGGTGTACCACCGGCAGGTGGAGCCGGTTGAACCGGCCGCCGAGGAGGTGCCCATCCTCGTCAGCCAGAACTTCTTCCGCTACGGCGACCGTTACCGCGAAGTCGAGAACGAGCGGGTCGACAAGTTCATCACCGACGAGTTCCTTGTGCAGACCGTCTACGGCGCGCAGGTGGTGGTGACCAATCCCACTTCCAGCCGCCAGCGGCTCGACGTGCTGTTGCAGGTGCCCGAAGGCGCGATGCCCGTGCTGGGCGACCGCTCGTTGCGGAGCCGGCACGTGAGCCTGGAGCCGTTCGAGACGGTCAAGATCGAGTACCACTTCTACTTCCCCGAGCCGGGCGACTACGCCCACTTCCCCGTCCACGTGGCGCACCGGGAAAGCCTCGCGGCGTTCGCGCCGCCGGTCCGCTTCAACGTGGTCAAAGAGCCGACCGAGATCGACCGCGAGAGCTGGGACTACCTCTCGCAGCACGGCACCGAGGAGCAGGTGCTCGCGTTCCTTCAGAAGAACAACGTCGAGTCGATCGACCTGGCGCGCATCGCATGGCGCATGCGCGACGCCGCGTTCTTCAAGTCGGTCGTTGAGCTGCTCGAGGCCCGGTTCGCCTACGACGACACGCTCTGGTCGTACAGCCTGATGCACAACCACCTGCCGGCCATGCGCCAGTACCTGCGGCATCAGGACGGCTTCGTGCAGCAGTGCGGCAGCTATCTGAAGTCAACGCTACTGGTGATCGATCCGGTCGAGCGGCGTGCGTGGGAACTGCTTGAATACGACCCGCTAGTCAACGCTCGGGCGCACCAGCTTGGCCCGCAGCGGAAGATCGTCAACGCGGCAGTCCACGGGCAATATATGGCGCTGCTCGACATCCTGGCGCACAAGGCCGGGTTCGACGCGAACGATCGAATGGCGATCGTGTATTACCTGCTGTTGCAGGACCGGGTGGGCGAGTCGCTCGACTTCTTCGCCCAGGTCGATCCCAAGGAACTCGACGCCCGCTTGCAGCACGAGTACTTCCGGGCCTACATGGCGTTCTTCACCGGCGATTTGGACACCGCCCGGCAGATCGCCGCGCGGCGCGCCGAATATCCCGTCGACCGGTGGCGCAAGCGGTTCGAGAACGTACTGGCCCACCTCGACCAGATCGAGGGAAAGGCCGGGGGCCGCATCGTCGACGCCGACGACCGCGACCAGCAGCAGCAGCGGCTGGCCGACACCGGTCCGGCGCTCGAAGTGCGCGTCGAAGGCAACCAGATCGAACTGGCCTACGCCAACCTCGATCGCGTGCAGGTGAACTACTACCTGATGGACATCGAGCTTCTGTTCTCGAACCAGCCGTTCGTGACCGAGTACGGCGGGCAGTTCGCCTACATCCGGCCCAACCGGACCGATACCGTCGACTTGCTGCCCGAGAAGGACAGCATGGCAATTCCCCTGCCGGACGATCTGGCGAAGCGGAACGTAATGATCGAGGTCATCGGCGGGCCGATCAAGCGGGCGGCCACGTATTTCTCCAATACACTGGACGTGCGGATGATGGAGAACTACGGGCAGCTTCAGGTGCGCCGGCGCGGTGAGGAACAAGGCTACGGCGGCGTGTACATAAAGGTTTACGCCCGCATGAGCGACGGCGACGTCCGCTTCTACAAGGACGGCTACACCGACCTGCGCGGCCGGTTCGACTACGCTTCGGTAAGCGGCGGCCAGCAAGCCGGCGCCGAGCGGTTTGCCATCCTCATCCTCAGCGACGAGCACGGCGCCGTCGTGCGCGAAGCCCCGGCGCCGAAACGCTAGCTGCCAGTGGGACAAGCTTCCAGCTTGTCAAACGTAGAATTAGCTTCCAGCTTGTCGGTCGTGGGATAAGCTTCCAGCTTGTCGGGCCCGGAATCACGCGCTTCACAAGCCCACGCGAGTGCCTGCCGGCGCGCAGCACGACGCTGTCATAGTTGCGGCGCCGTCACCAAGGCTTGTTGGTGACCTGCAATGTCCATTCCCGGCAGGCCCCCGCGGCAAACGGATCCCGGAGGGACTTTTCGGGGATCCCTGCCTTCGCTCTGAAATCACCCAGGCTACTCAAAGCGCGCGCACGCGCTCCGCGAAGGGGGCAAAGCCTTTCGAGCACCGGGCAGAGACCGTGTCGATGGCCGTGCGTTGGGCAACCTGCCCTTAAAGAACAGACCGGCACCCTTCCCATGAACGCGCCGGCCATTCCTCACGTAGTCGAACAGGGTTTCAGAAACGGCGGGCTGCAGCCGGCGCACGAGGACCGGCAAAGCCCGCTCCTCGTGGGGCCCCTCGCCGACGACGAGCACTCGCATTAGGTGGCCTCCGCCGCGGGGGTTGCCCCGGCCAGGCGGTCGTCGCCCTCGCCGGTCCAAATCTCGCCGAGCGAAAACACGTTGAGCTGGCTTCGCACGTGCTCAACTTGGGAAAGCCGGCGCGTTTGGACCGCCCCGTGCGCGTCCTTACGGCAAAGCGTTACCTCATCCGGCCGGAACTCGTCGAGCAGGTAGGGCGAGTGCGAGGTCATCAGAATCTGCGTACGGCCGTTCTTCTCGATGAGCGTCCGAAGGATTCGCACGATCTCTTGCAGCCGCTTCGGGTGGATGCCGTTCTCCGGTTCCTCGATGAGGATCAGGGCCGGCGGTTTCGGAAGATGCATCACCGCCAGGTAGGCCAGCACGATCAACACGCCGTCGGAGGCTTGCGACGCGGGCAGAACCGCACCGCTTTCCTTCAGCTCGAAGCCCACGCGTTTGCCTTCGGCCTTCTGCAAGCTGGGGATGTCGCGGCCGACGAAGTTGGGAGCCGACTGATACGCCGGGCACGGTTCCAGCTTGATCGACGCAAACTCAGGGAAGATCGTGAGGAACTCAGCCTCCAGTTGGTCGAAGCGGCGGCGGTCGTAGCCCAGGATGTCGTCCAAGCAGCGGGGCA
>JAVEUP010000374.1:0-3740 GCA_034005525.1 Thermoguttaceae bacterium
GCAGCATCCAGGAGTCGGACACGTTGCAGTACAGGCAGGGCGTCAGCACGAGGATCATCACGCCCATTTCGTGGCATTCGCCGCCGAAATGCTTGCAAGTGAGGCCGTGGCCGAACTCGTGGAAGATCTTCGTAACGCCCAGCGTCAGGGCCAGCAGCAGCGCATTGGTGGGACTGAAGAACTGGTAGAACCCCGGCAGGCGCGAACGGAACACGTCGAACTGCACGATCAGGAGCGTCAGAGCCGAGACCATCAACATCAGGCTCAGCGCGAAGATCCAGCGATTGAACGCCCACGCGACCTTCGGATAGAGCCAGTTCAGGATGCGCTCGGGATCGAATCCCTTGAAGCGAATGCACAGGATATTGGAGATGGCCCCGATGAACTCCTTGCGGCGCCGCTCGTCGCGCCGCTTGTGAAGCTGGCGGCCCTGGTTCGGCACCGAGGCAATGACCAGCCCGCTTCGATGCAACATGCCGAGGAACTGCTGAAGCTCCTCAAGGGTGATCTTCTGCGGGGGAAACTCGGCCTCGAACCGGCGTTTGATTTCGTCCAGGCTGACCTCGCCGTCGAGCATGTTCAGAATGGCGAACTCCTCGTCCTGGAACCGATAGTAGTTCAGCCCGACCGGTTCCTTCACCACCCAGTAGCTGCGACCCAGGTAGGTCTGTCGGCGCGCACTTAGGTCCGGCCGCTTGCGGATGGGCAACCGGCGTGCGGAGCTGGAAACGAGGCTGTCGGCCAGAGTTGCCATGAGGCTCGGCCCGCTATCGGATCTGAATGGTCATTTCGGCCGGCATGCCGGGGCTGAGCAGCCAGAAGCCGTTTTCCTGCCGGTTGGCAATTTCCGCCCGCAGCAGGAACGTGTCGTCGGCATCGATGATCGGTTTCGCGAAAACGACTTGGCCGGGAAAGGTCTCCTCGCGGCCGCGGGCGAGCGTGACCTTCACGGTAACCGGGCGGCCATGCACTTCAGCCGGAGTGTACTGCTGGGCCTTCAGTGAGCCCTCGACCCAAAGGCGGTCGAGCTTGATCAAGTGGAACACCGGAACGCCGGGTTGCACCCATTCGCCCTCGTGTTGCTGCACCTTCAGCACCAAGGCGTCCAGCGGCGCGGTAATGCGCCTGCGCTCGATATTGACCGCGGCCGCCTCGACGCGGGCTTCGCTGACCCGGGCCTCCAGCGAGGCAATACGTCGGCGCATTTCGGCCTGTTCGATCGACAGTGCGGCCTCGTTCTGCTTCAGCACAAGGCGCCGCACCTCGGCCTCGGGCACGGCCCCGGCGACCTTCTTGTTCGCTTCAACTGCTTGAAACCACTCCTGCCTTGCAACGGCCTCGGTTGCCTTCGCATAGCGGATGTTGATGTCGCTGTCGGCCTCCTCGCGCGCAACCTGCAATTCAAACTGGGCCACCCGCTGCTGCATGCGGGCTTGTATGTCGTCGATCTGTGCGAGCAGTTGTCCCGCTTGCACCGCATCGCCTTCCCGTACTTCAACCTTCACGAGCACGCCCGGTTCTTGGGCCGGAACCTGCACTTCCTCGATCTGCGTGACGTAGCAATTGCGGAGCACGGCTTGCTCGGCCGGTGCGGCGGCACGCTGTCCGGGGAGGGCCGTGGCGAGCAGTAGTGTTAGAAGGGTTGCCGTCATGGGACTTGGGTGCCTTTGTAAATGATGCGGTTAGAAGAACCGGAACAGGATCTCCGACTGAATGAACTCGAACACGGGATGCAAGTACACGTACCCGATGGCGGCCCGGCCGCAGTGGACCTTGGCGCTGACGCTGGCCCCGGGCCGAAGGTGCGGCAACTCCTCCTTGTCGATTTCCACTTTCACCAGAACCGTGTTGCCGTCCTCGCCGCGGACCTCGGCGCTCAGGTCGATCTCGGCGACCCGGCCTTCGCGCCGGTCGCCCGGGTCGGTCGCCAGCACGAACTCGACGGGCAGCCGGGGGTCCAGCCCGTCGTCGAGCAACGCCTTCAACGATGGGCGGAGCGGCGACTGGACGAAGCTTCCCACGATGCCGGCCAACTGCTCGCGGGCGGCCGGGTAGGAGGTTGCTTTCAAGACGTCCTCCAGCGCCGACCACAGCGCGGGCTCAAGTTCGATACCCGGTTCCGGCGGCCCGGATTCCACCTCCGGCGGATGCTCGGGCATGTCCGGCTGTGCCGCCGCTTCCTCGCCTTCAACCTCGGCATTGTCGTCCGGCTGAACTTCGCGAGGCTCCCGTATTCTGAGCACCCGCCGCAGTCCGTCCTGCAGCTTGCCGAGCAGCTCCGGCCCGCGAAGCTCGCGGAGTTGCGGCGCCAGTTGATCGTCGGGCACGGCCTCAAGGCGGGCATCGACTTGCTCATCGGCCGCCTCGGCCGATTGCTCCCGCATGGCGGCGCGGAGCTGTCGGCGGAGTTCCTCGTACCGTTGATGCTGCGCCCTGACGATATGCCCGACGCGGTCCTCGGGCAAACGGAGTTCGAGTTGCCATGGGCCGGCCGGGTCGGCCACGCGGAGCAGGACCTGCCCTCGCTGCACCGGGCGGCGGATCAACCGGTTTTCGAGTTCCCAGGTGACCACCTGGCCGTCAATCGGGCTGCGCGCCGTCAGATCGCTCAGCTTTTCGTTCAGCAGCGCGATTTGATCCTCAAGCGTCCGGAGCCGGTGATCGAGTTCGGCCAGTTCGCCGCTGAGCCGGCTCTGCTCCTCCACGGTCAGAGAGCGCGACTCGCGTAGCAGGTGGTGGATCGATCGGATCCGCTGCTGCACCGTGTTTCGCTGGCCCAGTACGTCGGTCCGCGCCACCTGGAGGTCCTTATTCCGCAACAGCACCAGCTCTTGGCGTTCGCGCACCACGTCGCCGTGCTCGACGTGAACGGCATCGATCACCCCGTCGGCCCGCGCGAACACGTCGTAACGGATGACCGGCTCCAATGTGCCTCGTGAACTCATTTCGAACTTTGCCGGCCACAGGCAGAGCATGGCCAGCGCGAGAACGACCGCGGCGGTTATGGCGAGCGTCTTGGGCAAGGTCCTCGCCCGGACGATCCACCGGGCCTTGCCGAGCGTCCGCCACACGGGCATGAGGAACAGGCTGTTGTACTGATCGGCGTTGGCCAGTGCGGCGGCACTGTGCCGGCCGACCACTTCCACCCGCTGCACCAGAGTGGGCAGCACGCGGCTGTCCTCGATCTGCTCGACGATGATCGCCCCGACGGGCGCCTCCGGGTCGTCGCGCTGCGTGGGGTCGTCTTCTTCGTCGGGAGCGGGCCGGGCGAGCGGGAGGACGGCCACCGTCTTCGAGTGCGCCTCGTCCACGTACGCCTGGACTGCTTCCTCCACCTGCGGCGCCATGTTGGTCGTATCGCCGGTGTACCAGACCGGCTCGCCGGTGCGGACCACGGCCGTGGCCAGGTCGCCCAGCAATCGCACCACGTTGGAGCGTTTGTCGAACAAGTCCTGACCGCTGATGGCTTCGATCCGGCAGCGGTTGCCTCGCCGCAGAGCCACGCTCAGCCGGTCGCACTCGATCAGCCGGCGCCCTTCGTTGGCAATGGTATAGGCGGTGGCGCGGGGATCGAGCGAGGCGTACACAGCGCGGGTGAAGTCTTCGAGCTTCGTCCAGAGCGCCTGCCGATCCGAAAAGTGACGGAGTTGGTGGCTCTTGAGAAAGTCGGCGGCCAATTCGCACATTTCCAACAGGAATCGAAGGTAGCCCTGCTGGACTTTTGGGCCGGTGTCGGCCCG
>JAVEUP010000183.1:0-15524 GCA_034005525.1 Thermoguttaceae bacterium
TCCATACCCTCCCGAGCACGACTTGGCCGCGCAAGAGGCCATCTTGCTGGCCAGCGGACTGCCGCTGGTGCCGGCGAAGGCGTAGGCTGGGCTGGAAGCTTATCCCACGGGCTTGACAAGCTGGAAGCCTATCCCACGAGTTACGCTACCAGCGCGGCACTGTGGGCCTGGATCTTTCGGACCGCTTCGACGATGTGGTCTACGTCGCTGCGGTCGGCTAGAAGCAGGGTGTTGAAGATGCCGACAGTGGTCTCGCACACTTGCTTGTTGCCTTTGAGTTCCGCGAAGCTCTCGCGATAGGCCTTCAATCGCTCAGCGGGGAACAGCCGCTGGAAGCCACGTGAGTTGATGACCTCATCGAGTGCGCCGTCGAAATACTGCTCGCTGTAGCCGCCGCTGCACGGTATGCCCTCGGCCCTCAATGCCTGCATGAACCTATCACGCGGCAAACCATTGAACTGGGACGCATTGTAGCGGAATGGGTACAGATGCCAGACCGCGCGGCTGTTCCCCGGGAGGCGCACCGGCTCGATGCCAGGAATCTCTTTCAGGCCGGCAGTGAGATAGTCGCCGTTTTGCCGCCGCACTTCCGTCTCCCGCACCAGCTTATCGATTTGCGGCAACAGCATCGCAGCTTGATAGTGGTTCATTCGGAAGTTGCTGCCGAGGGTGAAGTATCCGCTCCCTTTGAAAGCCCCTGAAGAGCGGCCCACGTTGTGGAAGGACTGGCAACGATCCGCCAACTCCTCGTTGTTACTGGTGATGGCGCCGCTGTCGCCAGCCGGAATATGCTTCGAGTTCTGGAAGCTGAAGCAGCCCAGGTCGCCCAGCGTGCCGCATTTCTTGCCCTTGTATTCGGCCAGCCAAGCCTGGCAGGCGTCCTCGACCACCGCAAGGTTATGCTTCTTGGCAATCGCGTTGATCGGGTCCATGTCGCACGGCATGCCGTAGATGTGGACCGGCAGGATGGCGCGGGTTCGCTCGGTAATGCAACGTTCAATCGAAGCCGGGTCCATCGTCAGCGTGGCCGGATCGGTATCGGCGAACACCGGCAGGGCTTTGTGCATGAGAATCGTGTTATATGTCGCGACGAACGTGTACGGCGAGGTGATCACCTCATCGCCCGCATCCACTCCCATGACGTGCAAGGCGGTGATGAGGGAAGTCGTACCGCTGGCCATGGTCACACAGCGTTTAGCGCCGAGGATGTTCGCGTAGGCGGTTTCGAAATCGCCCACCTTGCCACTTCCGCCGTGGCCACACCATCGCCCACTGCGCAACACCTCGAGAATGTCGGCTTCCCAAGACTCGTCCCACTGCGGCCATCGGGGCCAACTGCCCTGATGTACGCGCGTGCCCCCGAGCAGTGCCGGTTTGTCAGCGTCGGCGGCGAACACCGTTGGCCCTCGGCCAGCGTTCAGCGCGGCCATTGCAGCGGACCCGGCCGCAGCCGTCTGGATGAATCCACGTCGTGTTACCTTGTCTTTCATGGCATTCGTTCCTTTCAAGTTGGGACTCGCTGGATTTCGGGGCAGATTCCGGCAACCCGCATTCTCCCGCGTCCTTTGGCCCCCGTCAAGCTGCCTTTCCGCCCGCGCCTTTCCGCCCGGTTTTGACAAGGGAACGGACTGGTAATTACAATACAGGTTGACCTTGTTGCTGAACGATTCCCCGAATCCTCCGGAGAGGCCCTTATGAACCCGGAACCGGCTCCCAATGGTCGTGTGGCGAAGTGGATTCTCCTGATGATGCTGGCAGTCTTGCTGGTTGTCCGGGCAACGCTTATGTAGAAACCTATACTTGCATAGCCCTATAGGAGGAACTGCCGTGAGCAAGAATCGAAGCCAGAATGGACCAGAAGTGGACAAGAGCGAATGTGAGGAGCACCCTGTGGAGGGGGTGGCGTCCGCAACCGAACAGATTCTCGGGCCGGTGGCCCGGGCCGAGGCCGAACTGAAACGCGCGAAGGAGGCGTACGATCGGGTGTGCGACGAAGCGGCACAGCGGCTGCGTGACGTGCGGGAGGCCAAGGTGGGCGACCTGTGCGACGGGGTGCTCGAACAGGTGAAACGCCACCCGGGCCCAAGTTTGATCATCGCCACCGTGCTGGGCTTCTTCCTCGGCCGCCTGTTTCGTCGATAAGGCCCCATGCTTCAATCGCCAGCCGATCTGCAACGCCGCAAGCGGGAACTGCGCCTGAGAATCGGCCGCCTCAGGCGGCGGATCGATCGTCATGCGCGCGCCGTCCAGCGCGAAGGTGAGCGACTCCTTTCCTGGCGGACGGTCGTGCGGCAACTGCCCGGCAATGCCGTACTGGCCGCCTTCGGCTTCGGGCTGGCACTTGCCGCGGGGCTTTCCGCAAGGTCGATCGCCCGATGGGTCGGCCTGCGCATGATGCGCCATTCCTTGCGCCAGGGTCAACGGTTCGTTTGGGCGGAATTGCACCGCATCTGGTCCGCTTCCTCTCCACGCCCAACCGCGGCCGAGGAGGCTGTTGGCCATGACTGACCGGAAGCGCCCGGTGCTGAGCGGACTGCGCGACGAGTTGGGCTCGCTGGCGGGCGAGTTGGCCGAGTCGCTGAAGTTGCGGCTGGAATTGGCGCAACTCGAACTGGCAGAGGATTACCGGGCCGGGAAACGGCTTGCCCTCGTGCTGGCAGCAGCCCTGGTCATGATGCTCACCAGCCTGCCGCTGTTTCTCGCATCGCTGGCCGAAACGCTCGACGGCGTCGGGCAAATTGGCCGGGCCGGTTGGTTGCTGGTCTTCGCGCTGGTGCTCGTTCTGATTGCCACTTCCGGCAGCGCCGTGGCGTGGCGCCGCTTCCGGCGCAATATGGCGGGACTCCAGGAAACCATCGAAGAATTGCGAGAAGACCTTCTGTGGCTGCGCGAGTGGACCGCGTCCGATCCCAGCGCCTCCCAAAACCCGCAGCCCGGCGGCCGGCAACACGACTGAATGGCTAGCCCAGATGATTCGTCTTCGTAGGGACAAGGTCGCGTAAGTCCTTGGTGGGCCTGCGCAAGCCACGCCCGATGTGGTTTGCACGCCGTGCGCTGGAAGCAGGCCCGCTCAAGCGACCGAAGGCCCACCAGGGTCTTGGCTTGCTTGTCACCACCCTACATCGTCGTGAACAATCCGGGCTACGGCGCCTCGCGTCCAAAGCATACCAGGCACATATCGTCGCTCTGCGGGCGTTCACCCACGAAACGCTTCACGTCGTCGAGAATCGCCTTGCCGACGCGCTCGGCGCCGTCATCGCTCTCTTTCAGCAGACTGAGCAGTCGCTGCTCACCGTACAAGCGGTCCTCGGCGTCCATGGCCTCGGTGATGCCGTCGGTGTACAAGCTGATGCACGCGCCGGGTTGCAGGGGCACGACCGCCTGCGGGTATTCCGAGTTGGCTTCGACACCCAGCGGCAGGCGGGAGCAGTCCGGCGCAAGCGGTTCCACCTTGCCTGCCGCACAGCGCAACAGCGGCGGCATGTGGCCCGCGTTGACCACCGTCAGTTCGTGCCGTGCAGGATCCAGGACGCACAGAACGAGCGTCACAAAGCGGTCTTCCCACCCACTCCCGCAAAACACCCTGTTCAGCCGCCCGATTGCCTGCGCAGGCGTCGGTTCAGCGGCCAGGCAGAAACGGGTTTCGGCCGAGAACTTCGCCATCAACAGCGACGCGGCAATTCCCTTGCCCGACACGTCGGCTACGACCACCGCGGTGCGGTCACCCGGAAGCAGCACGTAGTCGTAATAGTCGCCACCGAGTTGCCTTGCCGACTGGTAGAAGCTGAAGAACTGGTACCCGCGGATTGCCGGAGGCTGGGCGGGCAGGAAGCCGCGCTGCACTTCGTGCGCCAGGGCCAGATCGCGCTCGAGCACCTGCTCGCGCATGGCGGTTTCATGTAACTGCGCGTTTTCCAAAGCAACCGCCGCCTGGCAGGCAACACTTGCCAGCACGTCGAGGTCTTCGCGGTTGAACCGGCTCCGCTGGTCCAGCGTGTCGATCTGGATGACCCCCAACGCTTCGCCCGAACCACTGATCAGCGGCGCGCACATCATCGAACGGATCTGGAAATCGACAATGCTCTCGGCCATGTCGAAGCGGGAATCGCTGGCTGCGTCGGCTGAGAGGATCGCCTCTTTCGCAGTCATGACGCTGCCGATGATCGTACGGCTGAGGCGGACCGTCTGCGTATCGTCCAACTGGCGGTGTTTGACGGCCTTTGGCACCAGCCGGCCCGTGGCCCGGTCGCGCAGCACGACGAACCCGCGGTCGGCCTGGCCAAAAATCTTGAACAGGCTGTCGAGCAGCTTCGGCAGCACCTCGTCGACCGCCAGGGCGGTGCCGAGGTTCTGGGCAATCTCGATGAGCGCCTTCAGCTTTGCCTCGGGATTCACCTCCAGCCGCAGCCCGGCCGAACCGGTCGATACGTCGACTTTCGACATAATGGTCGAGTTCGACGTCGTCCGTGCGTCGTCGAGCAGAATCCCTGGCACGGTCTGTTTCGATTCGTCCTCGGTTTCGGGCGGCGTTCCGGGCAACCGCTGGTGAAAGACGAACACCAGGTCGCAGATACTCAAGTGGTCACCCTCGTCGAGCCGCTGGCGGTCTTCCACGGGCTGGCCGTTGACAAACGTACCGTTGCGGCTGTTGAGGTCCTCGACGAAAAACTCGCCCCCCGCGGCCAGAATCCGGGCGTGGTGCCGGCTGACCGAGCCCGACTCGAGTACGATATCGCAATCCGGATGCCGCCCCAGGATGGCCCGCTCACCCTCCAGTGGGAACAACTGCCCCGGATTCGCACCCTGCAAAGCCCTGAGTACGGCCATGATAGCACCTTTGATCTTATCCGATTTGCACTCACGCCCTTGACCCAACCGGAATCTGCCGCTACCCTAAACAAGCGCCCTCACTCCAGCCGATGCCACCGCAGGGCCCGAGGTGAACCACTGGGGAATAGTGTAACGGCAGCACGACTGACTCTGGATCAGTTAGTCTAGGTTCAAATCCTAGTTCCCCAGCTTCTCAGTTGCCCACCCGAGCTTGAACGGCCATTGTGTAAGTGTTCTCACAATAAGGACTTAGGCGACCTTGTCCCACCCTGCGTGAATAATCCGTGCCAAGCGGTCGCAGGTTCCAGCATAGCGACTATTGGAGCAGTCCGTAAGGGGATCAAGCGGTGGGCATCCTCTTGAGGGGGGAGCGGAATGGCAATCCGGATTCAGCAGAGTTCTGGCAGCCTGGCAGGTAGGGTGGGGCAAACAAGCCACTTCTTCGAGGGGCCATCGGTCGCTACTGCCGGCGTGCATTCAGGCATCGGCCGTGAATCAGATTGGTTGCGGCTTGTGCGGGCCCACCAATGATCCACGCGACCTTGTCTTACCCCACGCAGATGAGTAATCCGGTCAGAGTTGGATTGCCGCCAAAGGGAAATGCTGCTGGCAGCCGTAGACGTCGCGGTCGGCCGGGGCACCGGAACTCCCGTCCGGGCGGGGCATGGAAACCTTGATCGTGAGAATCCGCTCAAACGGGCAAATGCCGACCGAGGCGGCCGGTACCCGGTACAGTGACGCAACCGCATCGACGGTGAAATGGGGAGAACTCAGGACCATGTCATACGTCAACCGATCCGCGAATGCCACGTCGATCGTCAAGGTGAAGGGGCCGGCATTCTTGCTCCGGATGGTGCTGGCGCAATCGTACAACCGCATGGTCATACCTCCTGGTAGCTCACGGGAAAGAGCACGTCGTCCGGGGCGGGCTCCATCAGGTGGTAGACGGTGAACTCGTACACCGCGCCGCAGCGAATATCGGACGGCGAGAAGGGAAATGCAAGGTTCCCGGCCGTCGTCTTCCGGCCCTCGAAATGCTGGTGCAACGCCGTGGACCGTGCCAGGCTTAACACCGTATCGGCCAACTCCTGCGTCGGCGCGATCGCCTCGATGACCAGCCCGACCTCCTGGGGCGGCCCGTGTTCGTTCCCACATCGATTGCCCGTGACGGCGTCGAGGCCGTAGCGCAGGAACCGAAGCTGGTAGGCGTCCGGTGCCATCACGCCTGCCAGGGTTGCCGCCACGGCCTCGGCGACCTGCTGCTCGATGCCGTCGAGGTTGGCAATGAGCAACGGATCGCGCACGCCGGCGACGGTAATCGTGCGGTAGCCGCGGAGCGTGGCGCCTTCCAGTTTGACGGTCGGCCTGCCGGCGGGCACCAGCCGGGTTCCCGCAACGCGGACGCCGCGCGCCCCGCACGGCTCGAACCGGCATGCCGAAAGGTCGACCTTTCCCTCC
Source organism: Thermoguttaceae bacterium (assembly GCA_034005525.1). Classification (GTDB taxonomy): domain Bacteria; phylum Planctomycetota; class Planctomycetia; order Pirellulales; family Thermoguttaceae; genus PWXP01. The sequence continues at coordinate 6,289 of JAVEUP010000183.1, forward strand.
GGTTCGTAGAAGCAGTCGGGCGCCGGCTGCTCGTATAGCGAATGGGCCGCCACCGAATCGGGAAGACAGCGACGGGCCGGATTGGCCGGCTCCACGTGGAAGAAGTCGCGGTGCAACTCGGCCAGCAACGCGTCATTGGCGGCGGCGGGCCTGGCGCATAACGCACCGCATTCCGCGATCTTGCCGAGGTGCAGCGCCAGCGCGGGATCGAATCCATGCAGGATCGGCAGCGCGGCGAATATGGCCGTATCGCAGCAGCGGCCGGCCACGACCACGTCCGCGCCGCCTTCGATTGCCTCGATAATCGGCTCGGTGCCCATCTGCCCGACGACGTGGCTGCATCCGGCAACTTGCTCCGGGGTCAATTCGCCCGAAGGTCCGCACGGGGCAAGCCGCCCATCGGCAAGCGCGGCGAGCACGGTCGCCGGGGCCACGTCGGCGTGGATCACCGCCAGGCGGAAGTGCAACCGGCGCCGGTCGGCGATTTCCAACAGGATTTCGAGGAACGACTCGACGTGCGGTTTCGCGCCCGACCCGCCGGCCGTGCCGATGACCAGCGGAATGCCGGCCTCGCGGGCGGCGCACAGGGCCAGTTCCAGGTCGCGGCGCACCTGGAGCGGCTTGAGGAACGACGTGCCGCTTCCCAGATAGTACGGCCCCGGATCGGTCGAGCCGGCATCGACGCCCAGCAGGTCCGGTTCCGCCTGCATTCCTCGCCGAAGGCTGTCTTCCGGATACCCGTACCCGAGCAAGCCGCACACAGACAGTAATCGAAATGCGTCAGGCATGACGTTCCTTTGCCTACGGGGCGGAGTGTGGCGTCACTTCGGTAAAGTCGAATCCGTGCGGGATGCCGAGTCCTTGCCGTATGACGCGGAGGCGCGCCTGCGCCTCGGCATCGAGCGATTCGAAGTAGTTGTTGCCGCGCGCGTCGATATCGACGAAGAACGGGCCGAACCGCTCGACCTCCAGTACCCAGCTTGCCTCGGTCTTTCCGAGTTCTTCCAAGAAATGCACTCCGTGGACCTTTGTCACTTGCGAGGCCAGTTGGTTGCCGCAAATGCCGATTTTTGTCAGGTGGACGCCGCCAACCTCGCTGAGCGCTTCGGCCGTGCCCGGGCCCATGGTCGTTTTGCCAATGAGCGTGCGCAGGCCGAGCTTTCGGACCACCGCACCGCCGTAACGTTCGAACCGGATGCTGGAAGTCGGCTCGATGCTCACGATCTCCCAGCCCTTGGCCGTCTGGCGCATGACGGGCCCGACGTGAAAAAAGCAGTTCACGGCACCGAAGTCGATCGGCGGGACGACGTCCTGCTCGATGGCCCGAATGTGAAACCGGCTCCGGCCGGTGAACACCAGGCCGGTTACCGTGACCATGGCGCCCAGGGGCAGATGGCGAGCGGTCTTTTCGGTCAACGGCAGCGTGAGGTGGCGGATCGTTTCACTCATGGCATCTCTCCGAAAAACGAAACGTTGCTCTGCCCATCGATCGAAGCGGTCCACCGTCGGCCAATCAGGCACTGGGCGTTGACGGCAACGGGCAAGGCGGCGGTGTGGGTAACCGCCGTCTCGATATGGAGCCCGATGACGGCGTTCACGCCGCGCGCGCCCATTGGACCGATTCCCATCGCACGCGTCGCCTCGAGCAGCTTCGTTTCCAGGTTGGCGACGCGAGGGTTGGGATGGCGCCGCCCGACCGGGCGCAGGACGGCGGCCTCTTTGGCCAGGCGCATGCACAAGTCGGCCGTGCCGCCGATTCCCACCCCGACAATCGCCGGCGGGCAAATCTTTCCCGCATAGCACCCGGCCCGGATGCTTTCGAGTACGAACGCCAGGATGCCCGCCTCGCCGTCGGAAGGAAACAGCATCCGGTAGAACGTGCCGAAGATTTCAGACCCGCCCCCTTTTGGCGCGGCCACGATGTGCAACCCGTCGCCCGGGCCGGAAAACGCCAGTTCGAGTTTAGGCATTCCGGGTCCGACGTTTTGACCGGGGTTTTCGCGTGTGAGCGGATCGACCATGGTGGGGCGCAGGAAGCTTTCATCGGTCAGCCGGGCGGTGGCCGACCGGGCGGCGTCCCAAAGCCGTCCGAAACCACCCTCGATCTGCGTGCCGCTTCCCGCCGTGACGAAGTACAGCGGATACCCGGTATCGCCACACACCAGGCCGTTCCCTTCGGCGGCCAGGCGAAAGTTCTCCAAGCTCATGTCCAGGTGCTCGACGGCAAGGGGGTCGGTTTCCTCGGCCCGGGCTTGCCGCAGCGCGGCGTCGACGTCCGGCGGAAGCCGAGTTGCCGCCAGGCGCATGGCCTCGTACATGGCGGCTTCAATTGCAGCGAAGGTGATCATCGTAGTGCGCGCTTTACCAGAACCAATAGTAGAGAAACCCCCAGATTATCACAAACACGATCGACCAGAAAGTGAGGGTCTGATACCAGGGGCGGCCCTCGGCCCCGTCAATATGCCGCAGCATGTCGGGCCGCCAGAAGAACGGCTCCCACTGCTCCCGGGCCGGCGGCTCGGTCACCAGCGAAATGGCGAACATGCCCGCCATGATGATCACCTGCGCGATGAACGCGGCGTACAGCCAGTGCAGCGTAATGCCCGCGTATTGCAGCCCGCCGACGATGCCAAGCTGGATGGCCAGCCCGCCGACAATGCCGAACAGGCCGGCCGCATAGTTCGACCGTTTCCAGAAAAAGCCCATCAGAATGACCGAAATGAACGGAGTGGCCAGGTACGTAACACCCTTCTGGAAGTACTGGAACAGTCCGACGTGTTCGATAAACGGCGCCACGAGCCCCGCGATGATCAGTGAGAACATGGCCACGGCCTTGCCGGTGAGGACGACGCGGGCGTCGTCGGCGCCCGGGTGAATCAGCCTCTTATAGACGTCCAGCGAGAAGATCGTGGCGGTCGAGTTCGACAATGAACTGATGGTCGACATCACCGCCGCCAGGAACCCGGTCAGCACGATGCCGCGCAATCCCCATTCCGGCGCCATGTGTGCGAGCGCGAACGGGAACGTCGTATCGGCATTCTCCAGCGGCTCCGCCATGTGCATCACGTGAATCCAGTGGAACACCACCAGTCCGAGGAAGCAGGTGACCAGCGGCCGGAACAGGTTGATGAAGCAGGAGAACAAGATGCCCATCATGCCGTCCCACGTAGAGCGGGCACAAAGGACCCGCTGGATCATCACCTGGCTGCCCGCCGAGTAGAACAGGAACAGCCCCACCGTGGCCGCAAGGAAGCCGAGGAACGGCGCCATCGGGTCGTCCGGCGGGTGAACCAAGTGGAACCGCTCCGGCGACGCCTCGACCATGGCGGGCCATCCGCCGGGCACCTGCCACAAGGCGACGAAGAACAGCAGCGCCCCGCCGCCGATGAGCATGACGCACTGGACCGCGTCGGTCCACATGACCGCTTTCAAGCCGCCCTGGACCGTGTACAGGGCAACCAGCACGACCGTGGTCCACAGCACCACGTAGAAGTCCCACCCGGCCAGCTTCGAGAAGGCCAGGCTGCCGCCGTACAGAACCGGCGGCATGAAGATGAACACGTACGCGACCAGCATGACCCAACTGTAAATGTCGGAACAAAGCGGACCGTAGCGCCGTGCGAGCAGGTCGGGAATGGTCGTGATGCGGCTCCTGAGGTAAATCGGGATGAAGAACAAAAGAATGATGAACTTGTTCGGCGCGAACCATTCCCAGTTGGCAATCCCCATTCCGTGCGTGTAGGTGGCGCCGACGGTGCCGACAATCTGCTCGCTCGAGACGCTGGTGGCCACGTACCCGGCGCCGATGAGCCACCAGGGCATCTTGCCCGAGGCGAGAAAATAGCCCTTGGCCGAAGGGTCTTGCCCTCGCGATGCCCGCAGGCCCACGAACACGACGACCGCGAGCGAGCCGATGATGATGGCAACGTCGATGGCGTTCATGCGACGGGGTACTCCTCAAGGAACCGTTTGCGGGTTGGCAGCGCGGACGGCCGGCTCCACAGTCCCGGACTCGTCGCGTAAGTAGGGTGGGTCAAGGTCGCGGATACGTTGGTGGGTCGGCACAAGCCGCAACCAAGCTGATTTGCGGCCCGCTTGCGTGGTAGCACGCCGGCAGTCGCGACCGATGCCCCACCGAAAACGCGGCTTGTTGGACCCACCCTACCCATCGTAAACAGCCGTGCAGTCATTGTCTCCCCGCCGCCGCCAGCAGGCGGCGCATGTTCTCACCCAGGCCGGGAAGCAGTTCTTCGTCAGGCAGGGGCATCGACAGGTATCGGCCCAGCTCCCAAGCCTGATCGTGCGCCGCCGTGTCGGAACCGAACAGCACGCGATCGCGGCCCACCAGCCGCAGGGATGTTTCAAACGGCCGCGGCGTGGTGAACGTGCCGCAGAACTCCAGGTAGACGTTCGCGTGCGCTTGGGCCAGTGACTCGGCCTCCAGCCTGCCGGCAGTCCCGCCGCCCGAATGCCCCAGGATGAACACGGCCTCGGGATGCTCCGCCGCAATGCCCTCCAGCATGGCCGGCGAATTGTACCGATCGTCCCAGGTATGAATCAGGATCGGCAGTCGGCGGGCATTGGCATACCGCCATACCGGTTCGTAGCCGCGGTCGGAAAGCGGCCGTTTCCAATAGGACGGCAGGAGCTTAAACCCGACGAAAAACTCGCGGCTGAAGAACGCATCAAACTCGGGGATCATCTCCTCGGCGTACAGCGGGTTGAACACCAGGTAGCCGGAGATCCGGCCCCGGTATTTCGCCAGCGTCTGTTCCGCCTCGCGATTGCCCGCCAGGCTTTCGCCGAACAACGCGGCCTCCGGCGAGAGGATCAGCCGCGACACGCCCAGGCGGTCCATGCGGGTCACCAATTCGGCCATGCCGCCCTCAATGGTGTTTTCCCGGATGATCCATCCGCGAGTGTGCGGCGGAGTGTGGCCGTGGGCGTCGATGACCTCGACGTTCTCCAGTGCCCGGCCGGAACGGAACCGGTGCCAGAGTGGTTTCTGCCCGTCGGAGTCCGGCGCCGGCAACTCGGGCCCCTCGTACGGCGCCAGCTTCAGGATGCGTTCCGCGTTCCCGTGGGCAATGAGCGCCCGTTCCGTCTCGTCAATCCGGGCGTGTACCAATGCCGCGATTGCCGCGCCGTAATGGGCCTTCGCGCCGATGCCGAACAGGACGCGCCGGGCGCCGAACTCGGCCGTCAGCAGCTCGATCGTATCGCGCATGTGAAGGTACGAGGTGTCGATGTACGCATTCGGCGTTCGCCAGAGCAGGTCCAGCACGCCGGAGAAGCCCAGCCACATCTTGCGGGTCACGACGAAGTGCATCTACGGGAAGGCGCCGGCCAGGAATTCGAAGTCGCGCAGGGCGGCTTCCGTGCCGAAGTTGCCGCAATCCCAGAACAGCGCCGGCTCGTAGGACGCCAGTTCGTGCAGAACCCGCTCGATTTCACGGACCGAGAAGCGCGACACCTCGGGCGTGATGCGAAGTGCGCGCACCGCTCCGGACGCCAGATGCCCGCGCAGAAGGTCGAGCACGCCGTATTCGAAGAAACACGCCGGCGTGACGATGAACCCGGGAATGAGCCGGTGCGTCAATCCGGAAGCGGTCAAGTGCGTCAGCAGGAGCCGATTGCCCAGCGGCGGGCTGAGGTCGCGCGCCGCGACATGCCAGACCAGCGAGCGTTCGATGGCAAGATAGTCGAGATGCTCTACCAGCGACGCCGCCGTGGGAAACTCGGCCTCTTCGTACGCTCCGCGCCCGATCATCCCGTTGACGTTCAGCAGAGGGAGGTTCTTCATCGGCTAATCGTATTCCCGCCGGCTCGGCACGGCCCCGGAGGATTCGCGTAATCCGTTACTCAGCGTACTGCACGCGAAGGGTCAACCTTCCGGCGTCGGCCGGCAAGCTGATCGTCTCCGCTTCCGGGCTAAAGTCGGCGTGCGGCTTGCCGTTGATGGTGACTGCTTTGATCGGCTTCAACGACGGATGGCGCAACCGCAGGACAATTCGTCCAGGCGGCCGAACCGTGGGCGGATCGACAGTGGCCTCGATCACGCCCCGATCGACGGCCGAATCAATTCGATAGCTCACCGGGCCGAAGTTGGTCGGCGCGTTCTCGACGCTTACCGTCTTGCCGTCTTCCAGCCAGTTCCTCGCTACAAACGGGGCAAGCCACAACTCGCCGCCGCGTTCCTGCACCAGCATAAGGCGCGTTTGGCAAAGAAACCAGCCCGTTTCGTGCGTCTTGTTCCAGCCGCCCCGATTGTGAAAATGCTCCCAAAACGACAGGTTCTCCAGGCTTAACAGTGAGGGGATGGTGTTGAAGTATCCCCGAACGAACGCCTTGGCCTCGTCGCGGAGGGCATACAGTTCCACGCTGCGGCGATAGTACGGCTGGCACTTGTTGAACCCGCCCAGGTCGAACCAGAGCCGCTCATTGGTTTCAGCGTCGTAGGCGGGTTCGGCCAGTCCGGACCGCAAGAACTCGATGCCCTCCATGATGTCGAGCATCCAGGAGGCCTCCTCCGAATTGGGATCCACGGCGCCGTTGACCATCAGGTAGTGGGCGTCGGCGTTCTTGCACCAGGAGCGGCTGCCGTCCTCGCCGGGGAAGAAGCCGCCCACGTTGCCGAAGATGAAGAAGATGGGCGGCTGCGCGGGCACCCAAGTACCGTCGCCCCGCGGCACGACCGGGCTGCGGGCCTGGGTCCAGCGGTACGCCCGCAGAATGTCCTCGCGGTACTGCCGGGCGTTGTCGGCCAGCTTCGGCGCGTCGGGGTGGCCGATTTCGGCGAGCACGCGGGCGGCGTCGCGCACCCCGGCGTAGTAGTGGGCCTCTTGGAATGCCGTATTCGTCAGCCGTGCCCAGTCGGCAATGATGCCCGGCGGGGTCAGTCCGAAGTTCGGGGCCTTCTGCCCGCGTGCGTCGACTCGCTTGGTCTTCTCTCGCTGAGCGACGATCCAGCGGCACATGCGCGCCACCTCGGGCGCCACGCCGCGGAACCAGTCCACGTCGTGCGACCGATCGACGAACTCGGCCAGCGTCCAAAGGTGCCAACCGGAGCCCATCACTGTATAGCCGGTGGTCAGGAACCCCGCCTCGTTGTATCGGGCGATGAAGAAGTCGAGTCCGCGGCGGGCGTAGTCGTGCTGGCCCATCATGTCCATGCCGCGGATGATCGGCTGGCTCTCGCTTTCCAGGGAGCCATACCGGTCGGCCGATGTCCACACGTCGATGCGCGAGCCGTTCTCCTCGTTGCCCGCCGCCAACATAATATGCACCTGCGACGCCCGAATGACGTTGGTGAGCAGTTCGTCGGGCAACTCAATCTGGGCGGCCGGCGCCATCAGCCCATTCCAGTATCGCCGTACGTTCTCGCACAATCCGGCCGACTGGCCACGGAATTGCCCGTAGTCTTCAGACCTCGCGTGCCACGCGGGCAGGTAGGCCACCACGCGCGCCGTCGCGCCCGCGGGCAGGCTCCCGACGGCGATTGCGGCGTGCCGGTCGCCTTTCAGTTGAAGCGGCGCGGCTTCGCCCGTGTCCAGGAATACCAGCAGCCGGCCGTCCAGCGAGGCGGCAACCCCGCCCTCGACCGGCTCCAGGGCAAAGGCCCGCTGCTGCTCCTCGCGGCTTGTATCCAACACGGAAAGCATCAGTACCGCCTCGGCGGCCTCCGGCCGGGTATTCTCAACGGCATATTCGGCCACGCACACGGCCCGGTGGCGCAGCCAGGCGGGCGCACCGGCTGGGGCCTCGTCGTCGATCGGCGCGACGAAGGTGCGCACCGAATAGACCACGCCATCCTGGTCCACTTCCGTCACCGGGATCGGCAGCCACCCGCCGTCGAGCCGCCGGGTGGCGTTTTCCAGGTTCCCGTCGCCCAGGACCGGCTGAATCCGAAGGGGGAACTCCCGGCGACCCCGCCTTGTTCTGCCGTCGAACGCTGCGCTCGGTTGGGTCTTCAGGGTGAATCCAACGTGGCCTTCGCGGTAGGCGACGAACTTCCGCTCGTCGCACGCCAGCGAAAGCATGGTCGGCCCCAGGTTCTGGATGGGCAGATGGACCCCGGCCAGCGCGCGCTCGAACGTCTGCTCGGGCATCTCCTCGATGCGCTGCCGGAGCGTCTTCCGATCGGCAAGGCCCGCCCGGTACTCCGCCAGGGTTGCCGGCGCCGGATTCCGGGTGGCAAACAGCCCGGCGGTCGGAACGTACACCGCCTCATTGGCCAGGACGTCCTCGACGGCAATCCCGAACGCCTGCCCGCCCATCGTAAACCGGAGCACGGTCTGGTCGGTCTTGCACTCGCGGGTGCGGGCGTATCGCACCATGCACTCCAGCGGCTCGGCCGGCCGCCAGGTGCGACGGTTCGGTTCGCCGTCGGGCTCCAGGAACACGCCGTTGTACAACTCGATACCGATCGTTTCCCCAGCCATTGCCGGATCGGCTTCAAACCGCAACGCGGCGGTTCGCCAGGAGGAGGTCGTGTGCGCAACGAAGGTCGTAACGCGAATCGGCTTCTTGGCGCCCGGAAAGAGCCACCGGAACTTATCGGTCGGCTTCATCCGGTCGGGGAATGCAAGGGTCCAAGTCCAAGCGCGCTGGTCTTTCTCCACCGGAGCGTCCAGCGTTTGCCACTCGCCTTGCCAACTGGAACCGCCAATCCACTGCTGCAAGAGCACTCCGTCGGGCACGGCGTCCGGCTCGGCAAATTGGAGCCCCAGCTCGCGGAAGTAGCGGAACTCGAGCCAGTCCAGCCCAATGCAGCCGGTGCCGTCGCCGTCGACCGGAACAGTGTAACCTCCGTCGTCCCCGGCGAGCAGCTCGGTGGTCAGGGCGAGGTCCTCGGCGGGGAACTCGGTGCTGCGCCCGGCCTTGGTCCCCTCGGTCCGCTTCGGATCGGAGGTGACCACGCGGCCGAAGGGAGCCACGTTCACCGTCTGATGCGCGCGGCGCCCGGCGGCCTCGGGATCGCGGATCAGCCGCGCCTCGGCCCAGTTGGCCACGTCGCTCGTGATGCCGTCGCCGGCGTCGGTCACCACCAGCCGAAGTTCATCGGCGTGTTTCACCGCAACGCGAACCTTTCGGGGCGGATCCTTCTCGGTCATTACGCCGGAGTCGAACTCCTTCCGGTCGTCGACGAATACCTGGAAGACAACCGAGCCGGCGCTCTCTCCACCCTGCCACTGCATGCCGACCTCGCCCTCGAACGCCTGGTACTCGCCAGATCG